>PNLN01000093.1 GCA_013823055.1 Cyanobacteria bacterium DS2.3.42 | reverse complement strand
CACAAAAAGATGCCCTTCAGACATATACTTCCTCTTGCCAGATGTTGAACCCTCGTGTTAGCGACTTTCAGGTCAATCAGCGCGAACACAGCTATTAGACCGGCTTTGGATATGCAGCAGTGCTCCTTTCGGATTTGCAATCGATCATGTTGACTTAAAACAGCCAGCCATGCGCGTTTGCAGGATATAGATCGGGAGCATGTCCAGCCCGCCCGCTACGCGCGATTCCGTAGATATTGATTGAATGTGTAAATGTACCGAAGCTCCCTTTTCATGCTCCTCGCCATCGAGTCTCAAAGTGGTGGCGTCTTGAAAAGCAGTAGCCACGCCAATGCATCTTTCGTTTTTCTGCATAATTTCTCGATGCCTCGGCCGTTAAGTCAAAGGCGGTTCATTAGCTAAAAGCCACACGCGGAAACCGGCTCTATAAGCTGATCTACCTAAAATGAGCCAGTCCGGCACTCGTATGCTGCGCAGGCAAGCACTCTTAAAACTGTTGACACCATATTCGGTATCGCCTACTTGCCTTGATTGGTTAACTGGTCCTTGCAAGAAGAGTTATCTACAGGCAGAAGTTTTCCATCAATTCCCGATCAAGCTTAGTAGCGTGGCGTTGACAGCTAGATGTCTTGCCTTTCACAAATCGTGCCAATGAATCAAAGAGATCTCACAGCCGAACTAGGTCACAGTACAATTTCATATCTATATAAATGGATTTGGAGCCGAGACGTTTGCAAGAAAGGAGACAACGATGATTCTGGCAACCTGGAATGTCAATTCGCTCAACGTCCGACTTCCTCACGTGATTGAGTGGCTAAAAACCAATCAGCCGGATGTGCTGGCAATCCAAGAAACGAAACTGACAGATGAGAAGTTTCCGAAAACAGACTTTGCTGAACTTGGCTATACAGTGGAGTTTTACGGGGAGAAAACTTACAACGGCGTTGCCATCATCTCCAGAAAACCGATTGAGAATGTTTCTCGCGGACTGATTCAACAAGGCGTACCGCAGCAATGCCGATTGATCGAAGGTAATGTGGACGGCATTCATATAATGAATGTCTACATTCCCAACGGTCAGGAAGTTGGATCGCAAAAGTATGAATACAAACTGTCATGGCTCGACCACTTACATGAGCACATAAACACTTTTGCCAAGGACAAACCAATTTGCCTGCTTGGCGATTTCAATATTGCGCCCCACGACGATGATGTTTATGACCCAATTGAAACCCGGGGAACCATCATGGTCAGCGAGATTGAACGCGCATCTCTTGATCGGCTACGTGAATGGGGACTGAATGATGCTTTCAGAGAACTCAACAAAGAGCCTAAGCAATTCTCGTGGTGGGACTACAGAATGGCAGCCTTCCGGCGCAACCTTGGTTATCGCATTGATCACATTTGGGTAACTGAGCCAGTAAGAGTCGGTCTTAAGCGTGCCTGGATAGACAAAACGCCCAGAAAGTTGGAGCGCCCCTCCGATCACACACCGGTGATTATCGAGTTCTAGAGGGGCGACCGGCCCAACCGAAAACTTAGCAACCGAAAGAGCGATGGACTAGAGGCGACGAAAAGGGCGATGCATGGCATCGCCCCTACAAGTGATCTATTCGGAATTGATCCTGCTTAGACCTTGGCTGGTTCGCGTTTTTTCTCTGGCCGGTTGTACGGAAAGATGATGTCGGCGCGATCGACTTCATTCAAGCCTGGGAATTGTCCTTCAATAATCATGTCGGCCAATTGTGAGCAAGCCTTGAAATAACTGTCGGTCGGTCTTTCTCCGGACAACTTGCGTTTCAAATCCTGGCAAAGGATGTCAGCCGACATCTCAATGCAGAGGTTTTGTTGCTCGTGAGCCCAGAAGCAAGTAACCAGCATTGTGATGGCGTCTTGAATGCGCTGCGACATCTCTGCGATGCGGCATTGCCTGTCGGCCAGCTTGAGTTGGTGCTTGGTCATGGCGTCGCTCAATTCGGCAGGGGATTGCTCGAGGATTTCAATTGCGAAATCAACATGAGCCTTGAGAGCTGGTCCCAATCCTGAGCCTTCATATGTATCCGGAGCAGCAAATTGCTTACCCATTCGCCAGAACGCATACGGGAAGATCTCGTTGCGCAATTTCCAGACATGCGATGGATTCATCGGATCTAGCTTGCGGATGCCTTCTCTTTGAAGCGCTACACCAACCGGCTCCATGAATCTCTGTCCATGGTTTTTGGCCAATGATTTGAAAAACGCCATACCGAGCATCTCGCCTTCACCTTCATAGATGCAGGGAGCCAGGAAATCGTGAACGTTGTCTCCGAACATGTGACCATGCACGAATGAACGTCCGCCATGTGTCTTCATGAAAAGCTCGATGGCGCATTCTTTTTCTGCTTCACTGCCAAAGATTTTGGCGATGATACATTCCAATTCACCACGGAAACCCTGATCGAGCAGCCATGAGCCCCAGCTGTAGAGGGCATCTGCCCCGACAATTAAAGCAGCGGCCCGGGCAATGCGGCGTTTAACCAGTTCTCGGGTTTCAATGGCATGCCCGTAGGTCTCACGGAAATGAGCCCAGGGAAGCATGTTTGCCAGCATCAGCCGCATAACGCCAGAGGCCGTTGCGCAAAGAGCCAGGCGTCCCAGGTTGAGTCCGTGGTAGGCAACAGTAAGTCCATCTCCTAATGGTGGCTTCAGCAAATTCTCCTTAGGCACGGCGAAATTTTTGAAGACCAGACCCTGGTTATAGGCATGCTTGAGCGCATGAAGACCATATTTGACGATCTGGAAATGCTCATTTTCCGCCTTCGGTAATTCGGCGATAATGGCAGCCGGTTTGCCATCGATCAAGCAAACGATGCCGATTGTACGGCCTGGTATGGCGTTTGTGATAAAGAGCTTTTCGCCGTTGATTATCCACTTATCTCCCTGCAGGGTGGCCGTGGTCTTCAGTGCAGTCAAGTCTGAGCCTGCTCCCGGCTCAGTCAGTGCAAATGCCGACAAAGCCTGTCCGCTGGCTAATTTTGGCAAGAATTGCTTCTTCTGCTCTTCATTGCCGAAACTTCTGACCGGATCGACAGCACCGATGCATCCGTGAACCGAAGCCAGACCGGCCGCTGTCGGCTCGATTGAGGCGATACGGCTGAGGAAAGTCATGAATTGCTGGACTGAGCAACCTTCACCGCCATATTTCTTGTCGATGAGCATTCCCCAGTAGCCGGCGTCAGCGAGGTCGCCAAGCACGTTTTCCGGGATCTTGCCGTCCTGACCGTACATTGTGTTTTGCTGTTTGTGCTTCTTTAAAACTTCAATCGAGCGCTGCATCGACTGCAGGTTGAGCTTATCTTGTGGGACTTTTTGAGCTTTAAAGAGATCGAAAGGAATTTTGTCATCCCATACTGCTTTGTGAATGGGACTGTTGGACGTCTTATACTGCTCCGCGAAAAGCGACTCGACTTCGTCGTCGGCACGGTCAACCGCACCTGTTCTGCGGGACTCTTCTTCTGTCTTTCCGCTCAGCCTGAGGGCTGTTTCGGCAAAGCTAATGTCTGATTTTGTTGTTTTATCGGATGTCATGATTGCCACTGCCTGATAACTCTATTACTTGGTCATAAACGATCATACTAATTTGTGTTCGAATTAGTGACAAAAACGGGCAAATAGCAAGGGAAAAGCGCTGTTTTATTTCAAACAACGCCTGATAATGCCCCGCCGCCAGGCAAAAGAAGGGGTATTGACCGCGATGATAAGTTGTTTCTGAGGAATTCAACATGGCCAATGAAGCCAAGAGTACCAATCCTGTGACCATTCCCCTAAAGAGAGTCACTCTCTACAAACATGGCATCGGTCACTTCGAGCGCCGCGGCAAGTTTAAAGGCCCGGGCGAAATCGAACTTTTGTGCGGTCCCGAAGACATCGACGACATGCTCAAGTCTCTTCTGGTTATCAATGTTGAAGGCGGCGGACTGGCGGCGGTCACCTATGATTCTGCAAAAACACTGCCGACGCGATTATCGGAATTTGGCTTCGACTTGAGAAAATGTCATGGGCTGCTCGAGCTTATCGCTCAAATCAAGGGCTCTCCAGTCACCATCAAGGTTGGAACCACCAAAGTGGAAGGACGGGTGGCCGGACTTGACGAAGTAGAACAGGCGGTAGGCGATACCAAATTAGTCGAGCAACAGTTGCTTCTTTATTGTGGCGGCTCGTCTCTCAAGCGTTATGGCTTTTCCACGATTTCTGAAATCACCTTGAATGATCCCCATCTGGCTTCTGAAATCCAACAGCAATTGGAATTGCTTTTTCAGTCGATTCGCAAGAAGGACCGCAAGCTTCTCAAAGTGGAATTGACCGAAGCGATCGAGCGCGAAGTTGTGATTGCATATTCGATTCCAAATCCGATCTGGAAGACCAGCTATCGCATGGTCGTTGATGAAAACGGTCGAGTGCTGCTTCAAGGAACTGCCATAGTCGACAATGTTCAAGATGAAGATTGGGACGAAGTGCAGATCTCCCTGGTCAGTGCCGCTCCCGTCTCTTTCATTCAACCGCTGTACGATCCTGTACAACCGCATAGACGCAGGATTCAAGCACAAGGACATAATTCTCAAGGACCATTCGTTGCCGAGCGCGCGCACAATTTTGGCGACGGCTTCGGACAAAGCGAAGGAATGTCATCGACAAACTCTTTTGAATTACAATTGCAAGAGCGCTTCAAAGCAAGTAAAGGCGAAGAATCCAGCGTAGCTGCTGCGGCCGCTCTTCCAGGCGCTGCCGGTGCCAGTTGGCGTCGGCTTGGACCCTTGCCTAATCAGTCACGAGAAGCAGAAGCCATCAATGTGTTCGACGCAGCACAGTTACAAAATGTGGAAGTCGAAGTGAGTGAGTCTGGAGAATTATTCGAGTATCAGATTTCACTGCCGGTGACGATTCCGAGAAACAGCTCCGCTTTAATTCCTATCGTCAACGAATTAATCGAGGGTGAAAGAATTTCACTGTTCAATACCGGACGCAATCCGCGTTTCCCATACGCAGCCCTGCGTTTGAAAAATACGACCGGACTGACTTTAGAATCCGGTCCGGTAACAATTCTTGAGGCTAATACATACGCGGGCGAAGCGCTTTTGGATGTTCTCAAAAAAGAGGACACGCGCATTCTTCCTTTTGCTCTCGATCAAAGCATTACAGTTGTAGTGCGCGACAATTTCGAACGCAAGCCGTTCTGGCGTGTTCGTGCCTGGCAAGGATTTCTCTATCTCGACTACAAAGAAGAAACGCAAAAAACGTACAATCTGGAAAACCTTGGTGACAAGGACAAAGTCGTATATGTTGAACACCCTGTTCAATCAACGCTTTCTCTGGTTTCTCAGGAAAAACCAATTGAAGTAACGGAAAGCTTTTACCGTTTTCGTATTCCTCTAAAACCAAAAGAAGCCCATTCGCTCTCAGTTGTAGAAGAAGGTCAAAATTATCAAACTGTTCGTCTGGAAGACTTCGATTCGCCGGATATGGCTGCCGTCAAATGGCTGATGGAACAGAACTTTGTCGACAAGCAATTTCACGATTTTCTCAAACAAGTTATTGAAAAACGCACAGTCATTCGCTTGCTTTTGGAGCAGCGAAAGACAATGCATGAGCATGTCGCCGAACTGAAATCAGAACAAGAAAGAGCACGCGAAAATGTACGCACGCTCGGCACTTCATCCGAACGCTACAAAACAGCTATTGATGAAGCCGAAGACAAAATTGTCTCAGGAATTGCAAAACTCAATGAATTGACGGGACAAATTACTGAACTGAGAAAAGACTATATTAAGTTCATTGGTCAAACTCTACAGTCAGACATTCTGGCTGAGATGGCCACTACTTAGATTCGGCGCCAAATCTTAATTCAATCGGCGCGCTGTCCATATTGCCGATTGAAACAGTCAGATCGTTTCCTTCCAAGAGGCTGACTAATTTCTTTCCTGCCAATTCATATCGCCATCCTTTAGTCAGAGGCGTCATTTTTTCCTTTAGTTTGTTTTCTCTGTGCAATTTGATCAGTTGCTGCAGATCGTCGCGCGTGGAAAGAAGCTCTGTAGCCAGATCCTCTTCGTAGGCAATTACTTTTAACACGGCAAAAAGCATGTCGCCAATAAGAACATCACGTTTGCTGGGTCCACGCGATGCAGGCCATTGCGGCAATTCACCGTCAGGTGTCGCACGACCTTCTTGAGCTGCACGCACAATGTTCTGTCCAAATCCTTTGATCTGATCAGGTCTCATGCCTCTGATGCGATTCAAATCTTCCACTTTTGAAGGTGGCTTGCGGCTCACTTCAACCAGAAGACTGTCTGAAAGTATTGTTCTGGGCGGTTTGTTCAACCTTTGAGCAGTTTGATCTCGCCATGCAAAAACATACTTCAATACTGCCAGACCACGCCTGTCAAGGACACTTGCACCTTTCACTTTCAAATAAGCATCTTTGTCTTCATTTTCAAAATGCTCAGGCGCGCAATAGCGTTTGCATTCTTCGTCTGCCCATTCAAATCGACCCATGCCATTCAACCTGTCTGAAATCTCGTCATAAAGAGGCAAAAGATGTCTGACATCGTCGGCGGCATAGGACAATTGCGCTTCTGTCAGTGGACGTGTCAACCAATCAGTGAAGCTTTCTGTTTTCGAAAGAGATACGTTGAGCAGCTGTGATACCAACCTTCCGTATCCGATTTGATAACCGAGACCGGCAAAGCCTGAAGCGACTTGAGTGTCAAAGATGTTTCCCGGCAGAGTCTGAAACTGATCATATATAAGATCAAGATCTTGGCTGGCCGCATGGATGACAACTCGAATATTCTCGTCATGAAAACGTTGCCATAATGGCATCATGTCTTGATGGACGAGAGGATCTATCAAATGCACACCTTTGTCGGTTGCTACTTGTACAAGACAAAGCACCGGTCTGTAAGTGCGCTCCGGTATGAATTCGAGATCAATGGCAAAGCGCCCGCATTGATCAATCTCTTCGCAGAGATCTGCCAACGCATCTGAAGTGGTAATAAGCGTCATGAAACTTTCTACTGTGGCGGTTTTGCTATATAAGTGCGAGACCAATTCAGGCACCCGCGGCGCCCGATGATCACGGATGATTCGAGACGCACACTGTCTTTCGGAAAGGTGATCTGATCTCCTTCCATGGGGCCGACTTCCAGGTCACCGCCCAACGCAATTGCAATCGGACCGGCCGTATCCCAGGTTTTCAACTTTCCGGCCAGATGCACATAAACATCAGCATAGTCTTCCAAAACTTTTGCCACCTTGAGACCGATACTTCCCATTTTGACGACTTCAACCTGCGGCAATTCACTTACCCATGGATGGCTCTTTCTGTCGCGACCGCCCATGATCACACGCGCTTTCGAAGCAATATCGAGCTTTTCCAATGGCGCAAATCTTGTGCATTGCGCGTCGTCTTTTTCTGAGAATGCTCCATAGCCAGGTCCACCGAAATAAAGAGTTTTCCAGGCAGGCGCATATACCCAACCAAAATCAGGTTTGCCGTCGACAAGCAGCCCGACCATCACCGAGTATTGCCCATCATTGCAAATATAGTTGTCTGTGCCGTCAATAGGATCGATCAACCAGACCCGGCGTTTCGTTCCGTGAGGGCAATGGTGTTCGTCTTCTTCTGAAACAATCTCATCATCAGGAAATCGTGCTTTTAGATGTTTGACCAACTCAGTTGAAATGGCGCAGTCGGCAGCCGTCACCTTGTCGGAAGGTCCGGACTTTTCTCTTATGTCTACGCCCTCACGCATGGCGATTGCAATAGCACCGGCTTCGCGCACGATCTTTTTGACATAAGCTATGTCTTCTGCGCTGACTGATGGTTGTCCGGTCACGGGTTTACCGCTTACTGTTGCCAACTTGTGGGAGTCCTTAAAACTGAAGTCGCCTATGACTTGGAGGGCGACGGCTCTTCTGAGTACATGCGGCATTGGAATTCATCGGCAAGTTTATTGTCGAGCAAATCAGCCACATAAGCGACATTCCAAACCAGCTCATCGAGTTCTTCTTGAACCAATCCCAGAGTCGGTCTTTGTGCCACTACCAAAACTATGTTGTCGTGCGTTGCCAGTGCACAGCTGCTCAAATTAGCATTCAAATCAAGCATCTTTCTGTACATTTGCTCGCGATTTTGCTCAGGCAAATGCACAAGTGGGCTGGTGATGCGCAAGACAGCACCGTTGGGACTATCTTGAATGAAGACATAGACTTTTGCGGAACCTTCGGTCAGCCACCAACCGTAGCCTTCCGACCCTTTCAATTGATGTTTGCCTAATTCCAGCCCGCGGCGGCTAAAGTAGTTGTCGACCATGCCGACAGCGTCTTCAGTTAGTCCTTTGCCGACTTTATGTGTTCCAAAAAGGCCCATGGCTTTGTCCTCTCGACTGCCTCTTTTAGTGCGGATACCGCTCTTCTGTGTACCTTTTCGGTACGGATACGGGGAATATGCCACACAGTATACCGCCGAGCGTCAAAGCGCGCATGTGATGGAAGTTAGGAGCGTAAATGCCCGGTGACCTGTTGGCGACCCGATGTTTCCATTTACAACCAAAGGAAGCGACTCGACAGCCAGATAGCCTCACGGGGGAAGAGATTGCGCTATTTCTCAGCTCGGTTAACCCGTCTGTTTACAGATGTTCCGTAAGCCTATAACGCATGATAAAATACTCAAACTGACCTCCAGTCGGTACCTCTTTGTGCTTGCTATTCCCGAGTAGCGCAGTGGTAGCGCAGGTGACTGTTAATCACTTGGTCGCTGGTTCGAATCCAGCCTCGGGAGCATTTCTGAAACCCCGTCGAGAAATCGGCGGGTTTTCTCTATTTGTAGTTTGTCTGAATCGGAATAACTACTTGAAAGGCCGAATCAACTTCTTTGTATCAAGTGCGGCTTGGGCAGCTTGCTTACATAGATCGATCTGAGGAAGTGCCTGGGCAAACTGAGCGCAGGCAGTCACACCTCCTCCTATGAAATACTCCCCAAAAAAAATGGCGAAGCAGCCAACAGGCTACTCATTGGAATGCCTCAAAGTCTAAAATTGGAAACCTTTATGGGGTAGCGTTAAAAAATCCGCCCAATTTTGCTGACCAGTTTGCCGAAAAATGTTTTTACACCGCGCTGGCGGTTGTGGCGATCGGAAAAAGTTTCTTCAACTCCGTCACTGATACTTTCGATTTCATCTCCAGCTTGCTCGACTCCGTCAGTTACAAAATTAGCAATCGAGAAAGGAGCCACTTTGGTCAGCGGGTGTTCAGGCGCTGCAAAAGCCAGTGTCTCAGCGGGTCGCTTCGCAAGATAAGCCGACATATAGTCATGCCAGATGCCGGCCATGATACCGCCGCCGGTGACATGATTTCCAGCTACAGCGAGGTTGTCGTCATTGCCGGCCCAGGTGGCCGTAACCACATCTGGTGTGAAGCCGACAAACCAAATGTCCTTGGCTTTGTCTGCAGTGCCGGTCTTACCGGCCACGGGAACGCCAGGAAGATAGGCTCTGGTACCTGTGCCGCGGCTAACCACATCCATCAGGGCATCAACCATTTGCCGGCAATTTTCTGTCGGAAGCTTTTGCTCACGAGTGGGCTGGAAGACTTTGTTGATCGAATTGTCTGCACTGGTGATGCGGCGAATGAATTCAGGTTTTGTGTAAACCCCCGAGCGAGCGATGGTGGCATATGCATTCGCCATTTCCAGAGGCGATACAGCGCACGTGCCGAGAGCAAGCGAAGGATAAGGATCCATTTGCGATGTGATACCGGCGGCCTTTGCCGTCAGGACAACATTGTTTAAACCCGTTTTTTGTCCGACCGCCACCGCACACACGTTTCTAGATCTCGCCAAGGCGTCGCGCATCGTGATCGTGCCTAGATATCCGTCGTCAAAATTTCTCGGCGAATAGACACTGCCGTCCGGCATTTGCAACGATATCGGCACGTCGTCAACCATGTTGTCCGGCTGGACTGCTCCGTTGATCAGACCGGCCAGATAAACAAACGGTTTAAAGGCGGACCCTGCAGTGTGAGGATTGAGGGCTCTGTTCCAGGACACCTTTCCGTACCCGCCCACACCACCGACCATGGCCAGCACGCCACCATCTTCAACTGAGATAGAAACCAGGGCGCCTTGATTGATACCGCGCGGCGCATGTAGCACTCCACGCTGGAGAGTCTTTTCTGCCGCAATCTGAGCAGAAGGGTCCAGGTTCGTATATATAGACAGGGGTTTCGACCAGAGGCGATCGCCGATTTCTTGCTTGGACAGAGACAAAACATGATTTACATAGAAAGGGAATTTCAGAGGGTAGTCCCCATCAGAAAAGCGGAGCTTCTCTTTTTCCGCCTGGGTGGCTCTCAGTTTCGAAACCAGCTTGCATTCGACCAGACCATCTAAAACGTGATGTTGGCTGGCAATCGCTTCCTTACGATTGGATTTCAAACTTAATTCAGACGGCGCTTTTATAAGCCCGGCAAGATAAGCCGACTCAGCAAGCGTCAGTTGCGATGCATGTTTATTGAAGTATGCCTGAGAGGCACGTTCGATTCCGTAGGCGCCTTTGCCAAAATAGATCTGATTCAAATATGTCTCTAGAATTTTGTTCTTCGAATGGCTTGCGTTTACAAGTATCGCCATGCAGGCTTCTTCTGCCTTGCGGATGAAACTGCGATCTTCGGGATCAAGATACAGAGTCTTGACCAACTGCTGCGTAATCGTCGAGCCGCCTTCCACTACACGTCCGGCCTGAAAGTTTTTCAACACGGCTCTGCCGATTCCTTCCGGATCGATTCCAAAATGGTTGTAGAAACTTCTATCCTCTGCGGCTATGACAGCATCACGCATGTTTACCGAAATGCGATCGAGCGGCACAGGTTCAACGTTTTTTTCTTCGTGCACCGTACAAACGAGATGATCGTAGCGATCGAAAATCTGGACATTGCCTTTTTGCGCGCTTAAGGAAGGCAAGCTTATAAATGGATAACTTGCAACTGCCTTAATCGAAACAGCGGCAGCCAGAGTTAGAAAAACACAACCGACATAAACGCGAGTTTTGTGATCGTGCAAACGTTCAACAATCGCGCGAAATTTTTCTTGCTGGTTTGGTGATATTTGCATTACGACACTGTAGTTGTGGGGGCGGTACTGGAGACGTCTTTGGGCAGGCGGCGGTTCCCACCTCTGCAACTCAATACGACAGAACAGCCGGGGAGTAAGCCGGCTGTTCCTTGTCAGTGCTGCGTAGGAAGCTTTACATAAATAGAGTTATGGATTTTTGTAGGAAAAATTTGAGTTTTTCCTACAAAAGTCATTTTTTGCGGCTGGAGCGGGGTTTTGCACCTTTCGCTCTTGACTTTTTGGTGGTTTTGCCAGCCTTAACAGTTGCTTTCTCCGGTTCAGCCACAGGTTCGGACTTTTTGGCTGAAGACTGGAGCGTGGACTGGCAAAGTTTATCCATGCAATCTTGAGTCCTCGTTGCAAAATCGCTTTCGGTAAGTAAATACTGCAAAGCATATTCCGGGGTACCTGAATGGAATTCGGTAAGGTCGATGACTTCCTGAGGCGCGATTTCTTCTTCTATATATGCCGGCTCGACTGCACTCGACGAATTGGCTGTTTCATTTGCTCCAAAGAGGGCTGGCTGTCCTTCTCTGTAGTCGAAATTCATGGTGTCGTCATGTTCGTCGAAATTCACTTTGGCAATTGCCATCTCGAGCAATTCGCTTGAGACATGGCTGCGCTCCCTGAACATTTGCGTTTTTGTTCGATCGAGTAATTGATGGAAGAGTTGCAGAATGAAGGCCATTCTTTGAGTAGCGTCCTTTTCTTCGCCATCCAGTGTCCAAATCACCCTGGCTCCCTGAACCTCGGCGAAAATTCGAGCAACTGGTTTGTAGAAAGACTCTACCTTTGTAAGGCGCATCACTTTGTCTACAGGCAAAAGAAATATATCCAGGCGCCCTTCGACACCGCGGAAAAGCAGGCTCCATGTGCGCGTTGAGAAGCGAGCTCGATAGTCTTTGCGATATTCGAAAGAGTCGTGAGCACCGGGCAATTTGATTTGCTCGACGATTATTTCCGGCCCGGTCAGCACCGTATATAGTTCCGTATGTCCTACTGCTGTATTGACAAGACCGGCATAAGGACTGAGTGTTTCGACTATCTTTCCGATATATGCATGGATAGCATTGCTCTTCAGCATTACTTCCTTAGCACGCTGTTTGGCTTGCTTTTCTTCTTCCTCAAGAAAATGAAGAGTTTCATTGGCCAGGTCTTCAAGCAAGGCGGCATGGTCGTGTTCGATGGTGGTACTGTTGAAAGAATTGAGTACTTTCTTGTTGTGCGAGTTTTGTAACTCAAAATTAGAGCCGCGCAAATCCTTGTAAATCTGCCTGTCTCTTTGACGGCTCAAGATATTTACTTTACCCCAGGCTCTTTGCATAACCGGTTCTTTCTCGCGGATGCCGGCGACATTGAGCATGTAACGGTAGTAAGGGTTGGTGGACATGGCTAGACCCCTTGAAAAAGTATTTGATTGAGGTGGCAGGCAGCAGCCCAGGCGCACGGTGAAAGCCTCCTCAGACCTTCCTTTAGCCGGTGCGCAATGCGCTCATATTTGCATCTTACGCCGCCAGCTGCGGCTTGTGAATTCTCGAAATCCCTTTATCACTTTTGAGTATAGGAAAACCTATACGCAGACCAGCACTGGAACTTCCGGGCTGCGTGGCTGTCTCTAAGTTGAATGTGAAGTGGTTCTGTAGATTTCTTGGAAATTCAATGTCTGTCGCCCTTTTAGGGCTTGAGAAGCTGATAAGATTTGCATGAGGATGTTCGAAGTTGCAAAGTAATATGGGTCTTGGTCCCACACATAACAGCCGTAATTCCGTACCGACTGTAATGGATTCTACTAATACGCTTTCAGAGCGGTTCCAAACCTCGGCTAAAGCCGCGGTGGATGTCAATGCACCCGTCAAATTGGCGATGGTCAGCTGCGGACTTGGACACGTCAACAGAGGCTTTGAAGTTTCCACGGCTCGCTGGTACTCGGCATTAAGGAATGATCCGCGCCTCGAGGTTCGTCTTTTTGCCGGTGGAGACTTTCCGGACAGCACTTGGGTAGCCAATTTGCCACGCGACTTCCTATTGCGCTGGCCGCTCTTCATTGCTTCGCTGTTCAACAAAAGACGGGTCTGGGAATTTGCCTATGGCGCCGAGATGGTTACATTTGCCTTAGGATTGCTTCCCCACATAATGTCTTACCGTCCTGATGTTGTCTGGACTAAAGAGGCACCTTTCGGCTATGTGCTCATATTTTTCAGAGATCTTTTGAAACTGAAATTCAAAGTAGTGATCGCAAATGGCGGTGGTTTCAAACCGAATACGATCAAACTCTTCGACTTCGTTCAACATCTGCAACCGTCGTCTTATGAAAGCGCACTATCATTCGGAATATCAAAAGAGAAGATGCAGGTGTTGCCACACTTTGCTCGCTACAAGCAACCTGATAAAACCCGCCAGCAAGTCAGAAAAGAGTTTGGACTTGCAGAAGATGACTTCGCAGTGATCGCGGTTTCGGCGTGGAATCGTCATCACAAGAGAATCGATTACATAATCAATGAAGTCGCACGGCTTGATGATCCCAGAGTAAAACTAATCATGTGCGGGCATCCTGAACCGGACACTGCAGATTTAAAAGAGCTTGGCAAAAAATTGCTGGGCGATCGAGTGCAGTGGTTGACTTTGCCGGCTGAAGGAGTGCACAGCGCACTTTATGCCTCGGACGTTTATGTAATCGCCAGTATCGATGAGGTTTTCGGCGCTGCGACGATCGAGGCTGCATTGGCTGAAAAGCCAATTGCCTGCCACCCCAACGCAGGCACAAAATACATTCTTGAAGGTTATGTGGGCGACTCGGATCTGACCGTAGATGGCGCACTGGCGGAAAGGCTTCAACAGCTTAGAGAATGCCCGCCTTCCAAAGAGCATTTGCAAGCTATTAGAGACAGTGTCAACGGTAAATTCAGCGAAGAAGTCTTATGCCGACGTTTTGCTGACGCAGTTATTGCCCTCAGAGACTAAATAAAACGCCCTTCGAATGGTTGTCATGGAGCTGTAAGCGCCTGAATGCAGGACCCGTACGCTACATTAACGGGTGCCCATGTTCCAGTTTCTAAGAAGACCTAGAATGCCCACTTGTCTATTCTGGGGCGCTCGTGCACGAGCTGACTTTAATACCTTTTGCAACCTGTTCTGCGGCAG
>PNLN01000235.1 GCA_013823055.1 Cyanobacteria bacterium DS2.3.42 | reverse complement strand
ACCGCAATTACAAGCAGAGGATGAATCTCGTTTGAGTGTAGATTTGCGTTTGTCCATTCAAGGAGTTCTGTCATTTTGAATGGAGTATCAAATGGTGTCGCAGTCCTAAAGATGGTGCCAAGGCGCTCACCGTCTGGACCAAAAGCTTCCACATTATTTTGGACCGATTTATAGTTGCCACTGTGCCGATCGTCTTTTGAACTGTGTTTTAACAGATCTCGATGAAGCTGTTTGATGTGATTCTCTGAGAATGGAATTTGCTGCCAGCGCTGAAAAATTGTTTCCATCAACTCAGCATATCCGGCCACTTCCTGTTCATCTCGTGATCGAAAAGATCTTTTTGAGATGTTCGCAAGTAGTGCTTCAACCTCATCATCGGTCAGAGTTGCGCCCTCAATTCGAGTTGACGAACCGATGCTTTGAATTGTCGCTACATGTTTGAGAGAGGCGAGCCTGTCTGCTGACATGTTCGAGAAAGATTTCCAGGCGCCTTTGAACTCGTCGATCTCAGCGATCAAGCGCAACATGTTGTGGGTAGGGCGAAAATCTGCAAACTTCATTGGTCAAAAGCTCTTAGCCAATTATATGTCCAATTATAACCAATCTTGACCGATTATGACCAATAGGGTTGAAAACCTATGGGAGACATAGGGTGCTGTTAAGAAAATAGATCGTAGCAGGTGGTACGAAATACTTGTGAATTTCGTACCACCTGAAAAATCCACAAAAAGGATGTGTGGAAACCTCTATTTTTCAATTTGGCGGAGTCAATATTTTGGAAGCGAGCATCGGTTCAGGTGATTACTGAATGGGGATTGGCAAGTGAGTTTCATTCAAAGACTGTCTAAACAAATCGTTTTTGCCACCATCGTCACGCTCATTGCGAATTCGCAAGTGTACGCAAATGGTCTGGCGATGATTCCAGAGCAAGTTACGAAGCTCAAATCACCTGATGGTGCGCACGAAGTTTTTGATGTGAACAAAGGCTTTTCTGCAGATGGAGAGCAAAACCGAGAGCTTTGCATACGGACATTGGGTCGCAAAGGCAAGCGAAAACTTCTCACTTACCATCGATGTGTTGACGTCTCCTGGAGCCCTGATAGTAGCGCTTTTATAGTCAACGACAACGCCGGTAGCAATTTAGTTGTTCCGCATTTGTATAGGGTTAATGATCTCAGTCACCCGGTGGATTTAAGTTCTGGCCTCATGAAAGCGTTGCACGATAAGAAAGACAAGTTCGACATTGAGCAAAGCGATGTATTCCTGCTGGTCTACGCGAGTCGCTGGATCAATCGAAATGCTTTGGAATTGACGGTTAGAGGAGCGGGTCAAAAAGTCGGCTGTTTCAAGATCTTCTATGAGTGGGATTTGAAAAGCACATTCAAGAAATTGAAACGAGTAAATGATGTTTAGTGCAAAAAGCAGCAGGGGAGACGTAAAAACGTCTCCCCTGAAAAGTGGCTTGCAGCCTCTTAATTTAGCAGCGGGCGACGCATGGCGTCGCCCCTACAAAAGCAGGGGATGCATTGCATCCCCAACGATTTCTACGCAGGCACGTTGAATGAGCCTTCGCCGATCGGAGGATAGATATCTTCTTCCTCTTCCTCTTCTTCCTGTGCAGGTGTGTGGCCTTGGAAGCCAGTACCGGCTGGGATGAGACGACCGATGATGACGTTTTCCTTCAAGCCGCGCAGCCAGTCCTTCTTACCTTCAACCGCAGCTTCCGTGAGGATACGGGTTGTTTCTTGGAAGGATGCAGCTGAGATGAAGCTTTCCGTGTTCAAGCTGGCTTTGGTGATACCGAGCAAGACCGGTGTGAATGTGGCTTCGCGAATTCCCAACTGTCTGCAGCGTTCGTTTTCTTGATCGAGCGTATAACGCTCCATCAATTCGCCCGGCAGCAAGATGGTTTCGCCCGGCTCGTCGACGCGCACTTTGCGGGTCATCTGACGGACGATAACTTCGATGTGTTTGTCGGCGATTTCTACACCTTGCGAGCGGTATACCGATTGGACTTCGTCCACCAGATACTTCTGGGAGGCTTCGATACCGAGCAAGCGTACGATGTCGTGCGGGTTGGGCGGTCCATCGGTAAGTGCCTTACCAATGGTTACTTCTTCACCGTCTTCGACAAGTATGTTAAGTCCGGCAGGAATGATGATTTCTTCTTCGCCGGCGTCTGGGTAGACGACATAGAGGCGATGAGTGTCATCTTCCGTGACGACTTTGGCGCGTCCGGCACGTTCTGCCAGGATTGCGTTTTCTTTCGGTTTTCTGGCTTCCAGAAGTTCTTCAACTCTCGGAAGACCCTGAACGATGTCGCCGGTCTTTTGTCTTTCGAAGATGAGTGTTGCCAGCAAGTCGCCTCTTTGTACCAGCGATCCGTCTTCACTTTGCAATTGAGTGTTGACTGAGATCAGATACGGACGTCCTTTTCTGACGAAATAGTCGGTGCCTTCGACTTTGACGACCTGCCCAGAGGTGGTCGACGGAGTCGATTTGGTGAGCGGGTCGCCTTGTTTGACGAGATCGCCTTCCTTGGCTACGGCAGCGCCTTTGCCTTTGTGCACGACTTGTTGTTCTTCCGTGATGAGCAGGATTCTGCGTTCGTCTGTCTTGGACAATTGAACGCGAGCTGCACTCTTGGTCAAAACTTGAGTGGTGGCAACCGGTGCTTTGGCATCAACGATATCGCCGTGCTCAACAGCAAGCAAAGTTACGTTGATGTCGTGCTCGCGGCGCAGCAGGATGTTTTCTTGAACGACGATATTGAGGTCGTCGGTGATTTCCACTGTGCCTTTGAGCGATGCCAATTGTCCTTGCATTTGCAGAACCAACGACGTACGTGTCAGTTGCGCGCCTTGCAGGTTGCGAACTTTTTCTCTGTCGCGGAACAGCAATTGAGTGACCGAGCGCAAAGAAATCTTTTCGTCGGTGGCTCTGTGCTTGAACTTGGTTTCGCGCGGCTCGATCCAGTACTCTTCGACCGGACGGACGAGGAGTTGCATGGTGCCGTCTTCGCGTTCGATAACGTTGACGATCTTGCGATCTTTGTACTTCATTCCGTCGAGAATTTCGGTACCCGGATCGACGATTTGACCTTCTTGTACTTTGACTTCGGTCGGATCGTTGATTGAGTGCAGGTCGCCCGGACGAATGATGACTTCGTGGATGATGTCGTTGTCGGCTACGATTTCGACGACGCCGTCCATGTGAGCAAAGACGTCTTTGACGACTTCTTGTCCGGCTGTGACCAACTCGCCGGTTTCGCTCATCTTCAATGAGCTGTCCTTAGAGATGAAGTGCACTTCTTCCGGAACGAAGAGAACGCGACCTGGCTTGGTCACTACTCTGCGGTCGTCGATTTCTACGCCGTCATAAATGATTTCACCACCGGTAGTGACGACGTTTGTGCCGTCTTCAACCAGTTCGGCGATGATCTTGCCGTTTTCAACAATTTCGCCTTCGCCGATTTTGAGCGTGTAGGCTTCTTTCTGCTTGTTGACTCTCCAGGTGTAGCCTTGTTTGACGCCTTCGAGTTTGGCATTGCCTGCGCCGACAGAAGCGATGACGATATTCATCTCTTTGCCTTTGACCAGGCGAGTGACGTTTTTGCGTCCGCTCTTAACGACTTCTGTTTCCAGTTCTGGTCCGAATCTGACTTCGCCGCCGTGTTCGGTGGTGATTTGGATTTCGGCAAGAACGTCATGCGAGTTTACGTCTTGACCGTCTTTGACGACTACATGAGCGCCTGATGGCAAGTTGTATACGTCGCCTTCCAGTACCCAGATGATACCGGCGCGGCTGGCGGTGCGGGAAACGTTACCTTGGCGGTCACGTTTTTCGTCAGCCTGGAAGCCGGCGAAGGCGACACGACCGGAGATATCTGCGGTGATGTCCTTGGTTGCGCGTTCGGTCAAGTTCTTCTTCATGCCCGGCGGATCGTATTCTGCTACGACTTGTCCGGCAGTTACTTCCGCTCCCGAAGGAATCATCAGCAAGGCGCCGACCGGCAGAGCTTCTGAATGCTCTTTCTTTTCGTTGGCGAATTTGACTGAGCCTTCGCGAGTGGTTTGTTCCACGATGTCACCGTAAGCGGTGCGCACCGATTTGCAAGCAATTTTGAAGGTGAATGTTCCGTTCAACGGAGCCTTGACTTGAATACGGCTGGATCCACCAGCGACGGCGCCGCCTGTGTGGAATGTTCTCATGGTGAGCTGTGTTCCAGGTTCACCGATGGACTGCGCGGCGATGATGCCGATTGCTTCGCCCACGTCTACCTGGCGCTTCGATGTCATTGAGAAGCCGTAGCACTTCTGGCAAACGCCGTATTGGCTTTCGCACGTAAGTGGTGAACGCACTTTGACGAAAGGCAATTTCTTGAAGAGTTTGGAGTGCTCTTTGCCCCAGATCAATGTAATGGACTCGCCGGCTTTGGCGACAACTTCGCCTGTTTCCGGATCGACCATGTCCAGCGAGATGCAACGTCCTACGACGCGCTCTTCCAGGTTGACTACTTCCTTGTCGCCTTCTTTGATCGGGCGCATGTCGATACCGCGAACGGTGCCGCAATCGAGGTCGCGGACGATAACGTCCTGGGCGACGTCAACCAGACGGCGAGTCAGGTATCCGGAGTCGGCTGTTTTGAGCGCTGTATCTACGAGACCTTTTCTGGCGCCGTAGGAGGAGATGATGTACTCGGTTACGTTCAAGCCTTCGCGGAAGTTTGCCTTAATCGGCAAGTCGATGATCTGACCTTGAGAGTCAGCCATGAGTCCGCGCATACCGACCAGCTGTCTGACCTGCGAGATGTTACCGCGGGCGCCGGAGAATGCCATCATGTATACAGGGTTGAGGCGGTCGAAATTGTCGACTACTTCTTTTGTCAATTGGTCAGTTGTGGCGGACCAAGTGTCGATAACTTTGTTGTAGCGTTCTACTTCCGTGATTTCTCCACGTTCGTAGCGGCGTTGCGCTCCTTCGATTTCCTTTTCGGCAGCGGAGATCAATCCCTTTTTCGCTTCCGGAACGTCGAGGTCGTCAATTGAGATCGTTACGCCGGCTTTGGTGGCGAACTGGAATCCCAAATCTTTGAGAGAGTTGGCGAGTTCGGCAGTGCGAGCAGTGCCGTACTTTTCGTAGACAACAGCCAGCAATTTGCCGAGCTTCTTCTTGTCCACTGTCTCGTTGATGAACTCCATTACTTCTTCTTTTTTAGGCGTCGTAACCATGGGTTCCTCTTTAGGTGCTTAGTTGATTAGCGTAGATGAGGTTTAAAACTTAGTTTGGAAACTCAGTTTGGAAACTTAGTTTGTTTCGGCAGCACACCGCGATCACCGCGGCGTGCTGCCGCAAAACTAATTTACTGATGCGATCGCGCTGCGCACAACTTCGTTGAAGATGATGCGTCCTGGCGTCGTTTCGATGAGCGGTCCGCCAATTTCGCGGTCGCGCACTTTGATTTTGGCGTGCAGATCGACAACACCGGCTTCATACGCAGAGCGCGCATCAGCGAGGCTGACGAATCGCATTCCGGCGCCGCGGCATTTCTTAGGATCGTCCGAGCCTGGCTTTTCGATAGTCAGGTAGTAGATGCCCAGAACCATGTCTTGCGTCGGTGTGATCGTCGGCTTTCCGGTTGCCGGAAGCATGACGTTGTTGGAGGCGAGCATGAGCATGTGTGCTTCTGCCTGCGCTTCAACTGAAAGCGGTACGTGAACGGCCATTTGGTCACCGTCGAAGTCGGCGTTGAATGCCGAGCAGACGAGCGGGTGAAGCTGGATGGCGCGACCTTCAACCAGTACTGGTTCGAAGGCTTGAATGCCCAATCTGTGCAATGTAGGAGCGCGGTTGAGCAGTACCGGGTGTCCTTGAATTACTTCTTCGAGGATTTCCCAGACGATTGCCGAGCCCTTTTCAATCTGCTTCTTGGCAGATTTGATGTTTTGCACAATCTGGCGTTCGATCAATTTATTGATGACAAACGGCTTGAACAGCTCGAGCGCCATTTCGCGAGGCAGACCGCATTGATGCAATTTCAATGTCGGACCGACGACGATAACGGAACGGCCGGAGTAGTCAACGCGCTTACCGAGCAAGTTTTGACGGAAGCGGCCTTGTTTGCCTTCGATGATGTTTGATAGCGATTTGAGCGGACGGTTGTTCGGTCCGACTACAACGCGACCACGTCTGCCGTTGTCGATCAAGGCGTCGACCGCTTCTTGAAGCATGCGCTTTTCGTTGCGGACGATGATTTCGGGAGCGCCCATTTCGAGCAAGCGTGCCAAACGGTTGTTGCGGTTGATAACGCGTCTATATAGATCGTTCAAATCTGACGTTGCAAAACGTCCACCATCCAACTGAACCATTGGGCGCAAGTCAGGCGGTGTTACCGGCAGAACATCGAGAACGACCCAGGTCGGATCGGTGTGCGAGTTGAGAAGTGCCTCAACCAAACGCAGTCTCTTGATGATCTTGGCGCGTTTTTGCTGTGAGCCGGAAGCTGATGCCAGCTCGTCTCTCAGTTGTTTGGACAATTCACGCAGACCCGGCAATTCCAGAAGTCTGCCTCTGTCGTCCTTGTTGTCCGGTCTTTCATAAACTGGTCGCGCGATTTCACCAAGCAATTGCTTGATCGCTTCAGCGCCGATGCCGACGTCGAACTGGACATTTTGATCGTCGATCAAGCGCTCGTACTCTTCTTCTGAAAGAAGTTGGTACTTGTGCAAGTCAGGCGAATTGCCCTGGTTGGTTACGATGTAGGCGTTGAAATAAACTACTTGTTCCAGATCACGCAGCGGTTGATCGAGAAGCAAACCGATATAGCTCGGAATGCCTTTGAGGAACCAGATGTGCGTAACAGGCGATGCCAGCTTGATGTGGCCCATGCGGTGACGGCGAACTTTTGAGTCGGTGACTTCAACGCCGCATCGTTCGCATGTAATACCGCGGTGACGTACGCGTTTGTATTTACCGCAATAGCATTCCCAGTCCTTTGAGGGTCCGAAAATACGCTCGCAGAAAAGTCCGTCTTTTTCTGGTTTGAGAGTTCTATAGTTGATCGTCTCCGGCTTTGTTACTTCGCCGTGAGACCAGCTCAGGATGCGCTCAGGTGAGGCAACTCCGATCTTAATATAGTCAAACCTGTCAATACTTGTAGGCATCTTACCCGAAAGACCTCCAGAACATTTGGCTTATAAGCCCTGTCTTTGTGTGTGGCCATTGATCGCAAATGCGATTCGAAAACGAACGCTTTCCGTCGGAAAAGCGTTCGACGGAACGCCCTGAACATCGGTGATTCGACATTCAGAACGTTCCGTTCAATTTTTTAGAAGTCGTCATCCGCGGCTTCGTCGTCTGCTGCTTCGTCGTCGACAACGACAGCAGCTCCAGTCAATGCGGCTACGGCGCCGCCGATCAGTCCGGCAGTTTCATTGTCTGTTGAAACAATGGGAATACCGGTATCTGTTTCGGTTTCGCTGTCTCCATCGCCGATCAAGTCGTCGTCCGCTTCGGAAACCGCAACCACTCCTTGTGGAATAGATTGCTGTCTCAGTTCAGCAAGTTCGGATTCGATGCCGATCTCGCCGAAAGGACTCATGCGACGCATACCGCGCGGACGTACTTCTTCCACTTCAGTCATCAGGTCGACTTCGATTTCTCCGCCTTCGCGTGTGCGTTTGGCAACAGAAACGTCGAGACCGATGGATTGCAGTTCGCGAACAAGCACCTTGAATGATTCAGGAATGCCCGGACGCTTCAGGTTTTCACCCTTAACGATGGATTCGTACGCTTTGGAGCGACCGTTTACGTCATCTGACTTGATGGTCAACATTTCTTGCAGAGAGTAGGAGGCGCCGAAGGCTTCAAGAGCCCAGCACTCCATTTCTCCAAGTCTCTGTCCGCCGAATTGCGCTTTACCGCCCAGAGGCTGTTGCGTAACCAGAGAGTAGGGACCAGTCGAGCGAGCATGGATTTTGTCGTCGACCAAGTGGACCAGCTTCATCATGTAGATTTTGCCGACGGTGACAGGATTGTCGAAGGTGTCGCCTGTACGTCCGTCTGCCAGGATGACTTTACCGTCATCACCGACCCACGGTGCTTCAGCAATGACTTTGCCCTTCTTGATCTCGTCATGAACGAGCATAGAAGATGCTTCCTTAGCGTGCATTTCGTCAAAAGGCGGCACTTCGTAGTGCAGTCCTGTGAGCATTGCCGCCAGACCGAGCAGTGTTTCGAATGTCTGTCCGACATTCATACGGCTTGGTACACCGAGCGGGTTGAGCACGATGTCGACAGGAGTGCCATCCGGAAGGAAAGGCATATCCTCGCAAGGAAGAATCTTCGCAACGATACCCTTGTTACCGTGACGTCCTGCGACTTTGTCGCCGACAGAGATCTTACGTTTTTGAGCGATGTAAACGCGAACAACCTTGTTGGCAACAGGCGGAAGCTCGTCACCTTTTTCGCGGTCGAATACCTTCACTCCTACAACCCGTCCGCCTTCACCGTGAGGTACGCGCAGTGAGTTGTCGCGAACATCTCTGGCTTTTTCACCGAAGATGGCGCGCAAGAGTTTTTCTTCCGGCGGGTGTTCTGATTCGCCCTTCGGTGTGATCTTGCCGACCAGAATGTCGTCAGGATAAACACGCGAACCGATTCTTACGATGCCGTTTTCGTCCAAGTGACGCAACGATTCTTCCGAAACGTTCGGCACTTCGCGAGTGATTTCTTCCGGACCGAGCTTCGTAGAACGAGCGTCGATTTCCAATTTTTCAATGTGGATGGAAGTCATCACGTCGTCATAGACGAGGCGTTGGCTTATAAGGATGGCGTCTTCAAAGTTGTAGCCTTCCCATGGCATGAAGGCCACGAGCAGGTTGCGCCCTACCGCCAGTTCACCACTCTTGGTGGCAGCACCGTCGGCGATGACCATGCCTGGTTTGATGTCCATTCCGACTTCAACAATCGGTTTTTGGTTCAAGCAGGTATCTTGGTTGGAGCGCTGGAATTTCGCCAGTCTGTATTTGACCAGTCTCTTATCCTTTGTACGCACGTGAACTGCAGTTGCAGACACGTATTCGCATTTTCCTTCAACGTCAGCAACAACAACCATGCCGGAGTCTTTTGCAGATTGCTTTTCGATACCGGTGGTGACGAAAGCGCGCTCTGTCTTAATCAGAGGCACAGATTGACGTTGCATGTTCGAGCCCATCAAGGCGCGGTTAGCATCGTCGTGCTCCAAGAAAGGAATCAACGCTGTTCCGACTGACACGATCTGAATCGGTGATACGCCGACATAGTCGACTTGCTCCGGCGGAGTTTCTTCGAATTCTGCCTTGTAGCGCACCGGAACCAGTGGATGAACGAAGTCGCCGTTGTCTTTTACAGGCACATCGCCCGGTGCAACACGGTATTTGTCTTCTTCATCAGCGGTCAGGTAGTGGATGTCGTCAGTAACTTTGCCGCCTTCAACCTTTCTGTATGGAGTTTCGATGAATCCATATTCGTTGACGCGGGCATGTGTTGCCAAAGAACCGATCAAACCTGCGTTCGGACCTTCCGGTGTTTCTACCGGGCAGATACGTCCGTAGTGGCTCGGGTGAATGTCGCGTACCGCGAATCCGGCTCTTTCTCTCGACAAACCTCCCGGTCCAAGTGCAGACAGTCTGCGCTTGTGGGTCAATTCTGCCAGTGGGTTGGTTTGGTCCATGAACTGCGACAATTGCGAGGAGCCGAAGAATTCACGGATGGCGGCAACCAATGGCTTCGTATTGAGAAGGTTGGCCGGTGTGAGAGTGTCGACATCTTGCAATGTCATGCGCTCGCGGACGATTCTTTCAAGTCTGGTCAGACCGATACGGAACTGGTTTTGAAGCAGTTCTCCGACCGATCTGATGCGGCGATTGCCGAGGTGGTCGATGTCATCAACTTGTCCATCGTCGAAGTGCAAGCCGATCAAATAGTCGACTGCAGCCACGATGTCTTCGCGAGTCAATGTGCGTTGAATTTCAGAAACAGAGAGACTGAGCTTCTTATTCAACTTATAGCGGCCAACTTTGCCCAGGTCGTAGCGCTTGTCGTCGAAGAAGCGGCTGTCGATGATCGACTGCCCGCCTGCTACTGACGGCGGGTCGCCCGGACGCAGCTTTCTGTACACTTCAATAAGCGAATCTTCTCTGGACTTGGTGGAGTCCTTTTCCAGCGTCTTCTTGAGGAAGTCGCGGTGACGGAAAAGTGATTCCATTTCGGAGTCCGAATAGCCCAGTGCTCTCAGCAATGTGGTTGCCGGGAGCTTTCTGTTCTTATCGATTTTGACGTAGATGACGTCATTGACGTCAGTTTCAAACTTCAGCCAGGCGCCACGGTTAGGAATAAGCGTCGCAGAGAACGTACGCTTACCGTTGGTGTCTACTTCACGTTTGTAGTAGATGCCGGGGCTTCTGACGATTTGCGAAACAATGACGCGTTCGGCGCCATTAATAATGAACGTTCCGCGGTCGGTCATCATCGGGATGTCACCGACGTAAATTTCTTGCTCCTTGATTTCACCGATTTCTCGGTTGACCAGGCGCATTTGAATACGCAGTTTCTTGGTGAAACTAGCGTCGAGCTCTCTAGCTTCTTCGGGTGTCTTTGGCTTGTTTGGCTCGGTGTGGTCTTCGAACGTGTAGTTGGTCAGGAAGTGAAGCTCGAGTTTGCCCGTGTAGTCCTTGATGGGACTAAACGCTCTAAGCTCTTCACCGAGACCTTCATCGATGAACCATTTGAACGAACTTTTCTGAATCTCTGCCAAATCGGGCAAGTCGGCGATGCGTGAGCTGCCGACCCCGAAGGTCTTGACGCGCTCCGTTAACTCTAAAGCCATCGATTACCTCTGGGTTCTTGGTCGGGGACCATTGACAATATGCAAGCACGGCGATTTGCTCGCACAGACCAATGCGACGTTGGTACGTGAGCGCAAACCGGAATTTGCAACTATACGTAGCTACTAATTGTATTGTCAAACAAATTGTTGTGAATGTTGAAGTGACCCCTTTCGGGTTTTGTCGAGTTAAGTCTGTCTCATAATGCTGGAGTCAGTCGAATCAACGCAGCATAGAATCGATTAAATTTGCTTAATTATATTGCGGCTTTGTATTGAACGCTAATTTTGGGGTGAAAAAACGCTCAGATTGCCGGAAATGATCGATTGAGGGATTGCGCTTTTCACATTTCCTTCGATCGCAGCGGCACAGTAGGCTGATCCTTATCGGGCGCTTCTGTTGCAAGTATGGCGATAATTTTGGGAAAACGGGTGATCATGCGGTTTCTATGCAAACAATATCGGCTGCATATTGATAACTAAGACGCTGTATGATCACTTTTGGGGATGGAGCGCTGCTGGTGTTGCGTGCGGTCTTCAAAACCGTTGTGGGGCAGATAAACGCTGTCCTGGGTGGGTTCGATTCCTACGCATCCCCGTAAGTTGTCAAGCGAGATCGATTGATTCGCATTCCGAAAAATTCCACAGGTGGGGGCTTTACAAAGATTAGCGGCCACCCATAATTGTTATTGGAACTTGGCAGTTAATCTAGAAAGTCGGTCTTCGTGAATTCTCAAACAGGAGCTTTAGCCTGGCTCGACCAGTTTGCAGGCTATTTGGAAGTAGAAAGAAACTACTCCTCAAATACGATCAGAGCTTATCTCAATGATCTTCGGCAATTACTAACAGCAGACGTTAAAGAAGTTAGTGAAACAAACGCTGCCGGAGCAGTGGCTGTACAACAACAGCCTCTTCAACAACCTGAGGAAACAGGCACAGCGCCTGCTTCTGAGAACGCTGAGGATATTGAATCTTCCGCCTCTCCTGAAGTAGAAAAGCTGAAAGCTTATATCCGTCAGATGCAAGAGCACTACAGCCGCCCCACAGTGGCCAGGAAGATCTCTGCAATCCGCAGCTTCTACCGGTATCTGCGTCGCGAACATTTGATTGAAGAAGATCCTTCAAAAATGGTGCGCGGACCTAAACTGGCCAGAAGGCTTCCGGCCTGTCTCGACAGAGAAGAGGTCTCCAGACTTCTGCAGGCACCGGATCAATCCTCCCTGGGTATTCGCGACAGAGCACTCATGGAAGTTCTCTACGCGACCGGCATGCGTGTCAGCGAGCTGTGCAGCTTGCGCGTAAAGGACTGGGATCCTGCACAAATGGAAATGAGAGTGATCGGCAAAGGCTCTAAAGAGCGGGTCGTTCTTCTCAATCAGAGTGCCGCTCAGTGGCTCTCGTCTTACTTAGCTAATCACTGGAGTCGTTTGGCTGGCGGACGCATCGCGCAAGCAGATCATCCGCTCTTCGTCAGCCGTCAGGCTACGAAGCTCTCCGCACGCTCCGTACACCGCATTGTTCTTAAATATGCTCGTAAAGCCGGCATCAACAAGCCGATCACCCCGCATACTTTGAGACACACGTTTGCAACGCATCTACTTGAAGGCGGAGCAGACTTGCGTGTGGTGCAAGATCTTCTCGGACACACGACCATCAGCACAACGCAAATTTATACGCATGTGACGATGGATCGCCTCCGTAAGGTCTACATGAACACTCATCCAAGAGCGTAAGTAGGGTCAGATAAAAACTGTAGGGGCGGCGCCATGCGTCGCCCTTGCCGTTTATTACGCGCAAGATCAGTAGTTAAGCTCATTCTTGCCATCATAGTTATAATTACAGCCAGGAAGAACAACTTAGTGTGAAAGAACCAAAAGGCACCATCTAAGATTTCCGTTCACTACTTCCGGGAATTGTGAGGACACAAATTGGCAGCGCGCCGTTCGAAGGCGAAGGGTAACAAACAAGGGGGCTTCGGCCGCTTTGTAGGCAAGAGCAGCCGCCTCATGTTCTTTAGCGTGCTCGTGTGCGGTGCCGTCGCTCTGGGCTATTTCGGCGCTTCACTGTTTCGCCAATTGCAAGATCTGCCCGATATCACGCTCGTCGAGAGATACGAACCTATTGAAGCGATTCAAGTATTCGATCGCAACGATCATATGGTTTGCACCGTGGAAGGTGACGAAGACAGGCGCGTCATTCCACTAAATCAAGTCGCTAAGCAAATGCAGCAAGCTATGCTCGCCGCTGAAGACCACCACTTTTACGAGCACCACGGCGTCAATTACATGTCCATCATGCGCGCCTCTCTGGTCAACCTGCAAGCCGGGCACGTCAAGGAAGGCGGCTCGACGATCACTCAGCAGTTGGTGAAAAATCTATTTTTCACCGAAGGCATGCGCACATTCGACAGAAAGATCAAAGAAGCCTATCTGGCTAATACTCTGGAAAGCAAATACCCGAAAGAGCGCATTCTGGAGATGTATCTCAATCAGGTATATTTCGGCAACAATGCCTACGGTATCGAGCGCGCCGCTTCTCGATATTTCGATCGCTCTGCCGCCGGCTTGTCTTTAGCTCAATCCGCATTTCTTGCAGGTTTGGTCAAAGCACCGTCTGAATTAGGGTCGAAAGAACACCGTCAGGAAGCTTTTGAAAGACAAAAAGAAATTATCGACAAGATGGCCGAATATGGCTACATAACTGCTTCGCAAGCTAAGTCCGCCAAAGCTGAAAAATTGACTTTCAAGAAAGGCATGAGCCCTCTTCAAAAATATCCTTACTACATTGCCCAAGTACTGGAGATTTTGCGTACTGAATTCAGTCAGGCGGAAATGCGCAAGCAAGGTCTTCGCGTATACACCAACCTTGATCCTAAAGCACAGGACATCGCGGAAAGAACGCTCAACGAGCAGATCAAAAAAGCGCCCAAAGGCGTATCACAAGCGGCTCTGGTGTCGATACAGGTGCGCGACGGCGCCGTCATCGCCATGGTTGGCGGTGTGGGAAACTTTTGGAAAAACCAATTTAACCGTGCCACCAACCCGCACACTGCCGGGTCATCTTTTAAACCATTCGTCTATCTGACCGCCTTCATAAAGGGTGTCTGCAATCCGGATTCCATTATCGACGACTCACCACTGGTGGTGAAACAGCCCTGGGGGCTGCCCGATTATGCGCCGAAGAATTTCGACCATAAATTCATGGGCCGGATTCAAGTGCGTAAAGCGCTAGCCCTTTCACGCAACGTGCCTGCCGTCAAAATCGCCAGAGAAGCCGGCATGGAGAGCATTGTAGAAACGGCCCGACTGGCCGGCGTCACATCGAAGCTTGATCCCAACCTTTCTCTTGCACTAGGCAGCTCTGCCGTGTCGCCTCTCGATATGGCTGCCGCGTATTCGACATTTGTCCGAGGCGGTGTTTCAATCAAGCCGCAAATGCTCAGACGCATC
>PNLN01000091.1 GCA_013823055.1 Cyanobacteria bacterium DS2.3.42 | reverse complement strand
GGCACTTCTGCTTTAAGAAGCATCGGACCGGTGTCGACACCGACGTCCGTGAACATGGTCGTGATACCGGCAACAGTATCACCATTGATAATCGACCAATTAATTGGAGCAGCTCCTCGCCACTTCGGAAGCAAGGAGCCATGGAGGTTCATGACCCCACGCTTGGGCAGGTCCAACACTTCCTTCTTTAATATCTGCCCGAATGCCACCATCACAATCAAGTCCGGTTCAAGCTTGCGCATTTCGGCAACTACATCCGGTTCTTTAGCCAGTTTTACAGGCTGCAAAACTGGAATATTGTGTTGGACAGCTACTTCCTTAACCGGCGGCACATGCACTTTATTGCCGCGCCCTGCCGGTCGATCTGGTTGGCAAACAACGCCGACCACTTCAGTCTTCGAAAAAGCAATCAGCTCACTAAGAGTCGGAACAGCGAATTCAGGCGTTCCCAGAAAAAGTACTTTCAAGGGACACTTCCTAATCGCCTTGAAGGCTGATTTCAACTATATGATCAAAATTGAGACACTGCTTGTCATCTATAGTTATGTACATCAGACGCGTGCCGTCAAAAACAATGTTAGTCAGCTGTCCGGAGTACTTCCATTGCTCCCGCGTGACTACAGAAACCTTTTCGCCAATCCATTGCCTGAGAAACAGACGTTCCTTACTCTGCGACATGTCCACATCCTCCGCCAAGTCGACTTAAGAGCCTTAAAGCCCATATAAGGTAAGATATCAGGCCTTGCCATTGGGAGGAGCCCAGGCGGCTAAACATGGCAAAATATAAAGCTGGTGGAGACTTTTGAAAGGGCGCTTGATACTTCTGCCTGCCGGGTTGTGGCTGACCATTTTTATGGTTGTGCCGCTTGTGATTTTGCTTGTTTTCAGCGTCGGGCACAGAGACGACTTAGGGCGTGTAACTCTACAAAACCTGAGCTTCGAAAATTACTTACGCTTTTTCACGGGACCGTACCTGCTCACGCTTATGCGTTCTTTGTCTCTGGCCGCTGTCACCACCCTAATTTGTCTAATTTTGGGAACGCTTACAGCGACCTGGTTAGCCTTTTCAGTGCCTGCGAAATACAAGGCTCTGCTGATGACATTATTTGTCCTTCCGCTCTGGACCTCTTTTTTGCTTCGCATTTATGCCTGGATCACCATTCTTCGACCGACCGGTATATTAAGCGACTTTCTCAGCAGCTTCGGATGGCAGAATCCACCCTTTATTCTTTATTCTCCTTATGCAGTGCTTCTAGGAATGGTCTACAACTACCTCCCCTACATGGTGCTGCCAGTTTATGCAGCCCTGGAAAAACTCGATGTCAGACTGATTGAGGCCGCCGCTGATTTAGGGGCGACGCCGCTCAAGACTTTCTTCAAAGTGACTGTGCCTTTGAGTTCACGCGGTCTAATTGCAGGCAGCATCATGGTTTTCGTGCCCGCGCTCGGTGACTATGTAACACCGGACTTGCTGGGTGGTGGCAAGACAATGTACATAGGCAACCTTATTCAGAACCAATTTTTAGCAGTCCGCGACTGGGCTTTTGGATGCGCAGTTTCGACACTGCTGATCATAATTGTGGCTGTAGCAATCTGGATTTATTTGAAGTACGGCGAAACGGATACCGTAAAAGCTTAGTTACGACGTGTTGAAACACGGCACTATCTTGAACGACAGCGGCGTAACAAAGTCGAGAATATCCTGGTAAGAGATATATGGATGAGAGGCAAAAAGCCTTCGCAAGGAATTTTTGCGCCAAGTTTTTCTATCATGAGCCAGCCAGAAAAAACTTGAAAAAATTTGAGAATTTTTCCGTCCAATTCCCTGGTAATGGTCTTTAACAAAAAAATTGAAACTTTCTACCAAGGATTTTTTCCTTTCATCACAATCTAAGCTGATGGTCATTGATTTGGCTTTGACAAACCTGTTTCCAGATTGCTCGTGAATCAAGTGCCGCAATTCGAGAAAAGTTAAAGCACTCAATAACGAGCTGGAATCTTGCAGCGTTTTCTCCAATAGCTGATCAAGTCCGACTGGAGTATCAGAAAGAATTTCGAGGATGAGTAGCTCCAGTTCTGAAAGTTCAGGCATGCCAGGAAGAGATGCCGACTCAGAAATAGTTTGAGAATTCTGTTCTTGATGGTTCCTTTGCATTTCGAATTCTTCTTCGAATGGCGGCTTTTGAGCAGGAGTTTGATTAGTTCGCCTGCAAAAAATTGGCAGAGCACCCGCCGAAGGGACCTCAACTGCCGTGTCTGGAAACTGGCTTATTACAGAAATGCCGACCTGTTTGTAGATTCTATTGGCGGTATCGTAGGAGATGCGGAGGAGCTCGGCTGCCTGATTTGGATTGAGGCTAATCCCCATTTCAAAAAGGCGAATTATTGCCAGACGTGGGAAGAAAAGTTGTGCCCGGTGATAGTTGGTTCTGGCTGTCACCCAGATTTCCTTACGACACTTTTTGCATAAAAATACTCTCTCTTCTGCTGAAGGAATTTCATTTTCCCGTTTGCAATGAAAACAAATTATGACCTTCCGTTTTGCAAAGTCATTAAGAACAATTCTTCTAGCTTTTTCTTCAGGACCAAATTCCGCGATCATCTGCGGCAACGCTTGAGTCGCCAATATCAATGCGGCTTTGGATTCTTCGCTGAAAACCATTTCAGTGTCCTCACTCTCTTCTTTTTAAATACGAGTTGAGAAAGGAAAAAGTTCAAAGATTCGGATTACTGACAACCTTTTTTTTCACCGGTCAAATCAAGGTTGTGGAAGTTAGACCGTTAACGGTCTAACTTCCACAACCAATACTTCGAAAACGCGGTTAAGAGGGCAGCGTGGAGGCTGGACGAATTTTGCGCAGGATTGTCACGAGGCGATCGAAATCGTTTTTGAAAATATGTGAGAGAGCTTGACCCGCTTCGACAAGAAAAGAATATTCTTCTCCATTTGCTTTATAGGCCTCTCGAATGCTGGCCGCTGCCAATTCGTCTTGTGGAACTGTGGTTACGGTTGCTACAAGGCGCAGGAAATCGAATCCTTGCGTTACCTTGCGGATTTCCTCGTCACTGGCGGGATAGGCAAAGTCATGCACTTCCGGTGGTATCGGAGGTAGGTGTTGATAAACCTCACCGCAGTCAATATAACCAACAACAACTGCATGCACTTCAGTACGCAAAAGTGAGAAAATATGCGGTTGTTCCTCGCGTAGTTGTTCGCGAGATAATCCTAGTGCCCACGGTTGATGCATTGCATCGGGCGAGCCAGTAATCACGTTATGAACAACGCTCAGCACATCGATGTTGCCGGCAGTATGAATTTTCAGAAAACTTCCAAAGCGCGGCTTCGAAGCCTCAGGCATACCGTCTTTATCTGCAGACATAAGACACTGTGCCACCACACCAGTAATGGACGATGAAATGACTTCCGCAATTGGATTACTTTTCTGAGGCATATCCCCTCAAATACAAGTGACTTTAGTCAGTCGGTGGCGCGACTTTATCAGGTACGAAATTATCACCTTCTGATTCGTCAGGCACCTGGTCAACTGTCTTTGCCAAAGAAAGATTGATAATAGTCTTGCCTTGATCCTCATCGATCATGACGTTCATTTCGATATCTTTCTTTTGTGCAGTTATGCTGATTACATCCGCACTGCTTTGCACGTTTCCGACAGTCCAGCCGTTGTTCTGCAACTGCTCTTGATACCATTTACTAACGTCATCTCCGGAAGCTTTTGCTTGCAGCATCACAAACTTAGATTGTTCTTGATCGTTGCCATCTGCAGAAACTGAACCTGTCGCTTGCGCATCAGGATAAATCAGAGCTTTGAATTCCGCTGGAATTGAGCCCTCTCCTTGCGCAATGGTATGGGTCATGCCGCCCGACTTATACGTTACATCTTTGCTGTTACTGCAAGCGCCAAGACTGCATGCAATCAAAGGCAGGATCAAATAGACAACCTTTCGGTACGAGATTTTCGGTGCCGGACAATTTTTCATCGCTTAGAAAGTTGCTCCTTCACTTGACCCTTGGGCTGAATGTTCGGGTTGAAGGTAATTGTATCCGAACCGAATCAACCTTTCATGCTGCTCATGTAGCCTGCCTTTTGCCGCCCTGCCCTTCGAGAATGCCTTCGCCAACCAGGTTAACGCCCACGACAGTCGTTGTGATCAATACTCCCGGCACGATGACAGCCCACCAATTTCCCTCGATCAGGCTGGATTGTGCGGTGGTCAACATGCTTCCCCAGCTTGGCGTTGAAGGACCAAGCCCGAGACCTAGAAAACTTAGTCCGGCTTCCATAAGAATGGCGTCCGATACCAGTAAGGTTGCCTCCACAAGTAACACTGGAGCGGCATTCGGAAGAAGATGGTGAAAAAGCATGCGGATTACGCCGATTCCAAGCGCTCTTGCCGAATATATATATTCTTCAAGAAGAATGGAGTGAATTTTTGATCGGCTGATTCTGGCAGCTTCAAGCCAGGTTGTCGCGCTGATGACCACAATGACTGTAAAAAGAGGCAAATATCCACTTGAGAAAGAAGTTACCTTAAGGAAGCGCAAAGACCATTCTGGAAATGAGTGAAGGAACGGATTGGCAGTCAAAAGTGTATTTATGGTGAGCAGCAACACTATGTTTGGTATTGCCAGAAGCCCATCTACGGCCCGCATCATGAGAGTGTCAATAGGTCCACCGAAGAATGCAGATAGAGCTCCCCAAACGCCACCAAATGTGACGGCAGCCACCGCTGCCACAATTCCGATCACAAGAGACATTCGGGCGCCCCAGAGCGCTTCGGCGAGAATGTCTCGCCCCAGCAGATCGGTACCTAAGAAATGTCCTGTAGTAAGAGGTGGCAAGTTGATTGCATCTAAATTAACAGGAACCGGCCACAGCAGAGTCTTAGAAGGTGCAATTGCTGGAGCGAGCAGAGCAGAGGAAAAAACCAGAGCAATAAGTACCGCACCCACCCACATTCTTATCGAGCTGTGGCGCGGATCTGAAGTCGTGAAGCGAGCTTGAGACATCAGGTTCGAGCTCCTTCGACTTCTGCCAAATAAGCATCTCTTCGCCTGGGATCATTGATCAACTCAAGCATATCGGCAGCAAGATTTGAAAAAATTACCAGCGCTCCGTACATCAAAACAAGCGCAAGTATCATGGGATAGTCTCTGCCGAAGGTCGATTCCACAGCCAGCCTTCCCATCCCGGGCCAAGCAAAGACGGTTTCAATCAAAACAGAACCACCCAGAAGGGATGGCAGGGAAAGCCCGGCCAAATTGATAATAGGAGCAAGACTGTTTCGTAAAACATGTTTGGTCAAAACGCGTATGCGCGAAAGTCCTTTACCCAGTGCGGTAGTCACATATTCTTGTGCCAATTCATTGAGAGTGGCGGCGCGAACAAAAAGTGCGATCTTCGCCATTCGCCTTAAAGATAGAACAGTGGCCGGCAACAACACGTACCAGATGGCAGAAAGCGCTGCGGTCGGATTGACTGGTGGAGAACCAGCCTCATGAACGGCCAACAATGGCACGTCGCCCAAAACACTAATTCGTCCCGCCATTGTCAGTACAAGGAAGCCAATCCAAAATCCTGGTGCAGAGTACAAAACTAGGGCTACGAGGAAAAGCGCCGCCTCCAACCATTTTCCAATTGGAGACTGCTTCAAGATAACCATCGAAAGGCCCCAGACCATGCCTGTGCCGAAAGCCAGGAATAGTGCTGTGGCAACAAGCCTGATTGTGGACGGCAGACGCTCCAGAATAATGGTGACGACAGGCCTTCCATCTTTGTACGACCGGCCTAAATTGCCTTTCAGCACGCCGTTCGATAGCCAGAGAAAATATTGCTCGACAGGAGACTTGTCCAGCCCAAATTCCTGTCGTAGAACCTGAATCTCGGCAGGCGCCATGTCTTTCTGTGCATTTCCGACCAACACGTCGACTGGATCGCCTGGAAGACTCAGTACGGCAGCAAAAGTAACAATCGACAAAATGACCAGCAGCGGAACCGCTTGCAGACATCGTCTGAGCAAGAGTTCAAGCAACCTGGTTCTCCTTCGAGACTGAACTGACGCCGCTAACGCCGCATAGAACAGCAGTCAACCCGTCAGTATGATACAAGCTTCATTCCCTCATACAAACTTTGGCAAAGTTTGGCCTTCTTTGACAAGCTTCAAACACCCAGTCTACGATAAGCTTTTACAGGCAAAATTCTGCCGTGGCGGCATAGCCAAGTGGTAAGGCAAGGGTCTGCAAAACCTTCACCCCCAGTTCAAATCTGGGTGCCGCCTCCAATTATTTCTCTGAAACTTCGGCTGATTGCGGGTTTCCGCACCAGTTAAACTCAGGTGTCCAAGCGTAACAGCAGCGGTTTACCTGAAGCACTGAAGCGCGATAGAATGTCTCTTCCGAGGGCTTCTTGGACAGTTGGCGCAGTTGGTAGCGCACCACTTTGACATAGTGGGGGTCACTGGTTCGAATCCAGTACTGTCCATTTTTTATTGGCAAAATCGCACAATCAGGCTTATCGGACTCAAGCGGGCGCCTCTACCGCTTTGCTCCAAATCCCTCGCGCATTGCCAAGTAGTGGTTGAACTGGAAGTTAGACCGTTAACGGTCTAACTTCCAGTTGCTAAATATCCTTGCCGGACGGGCTCTTTGATTCCGGACTCGAGGCAATTCTTTGAAACCATGGCTACTTTTATCACTTAATAGGCTGCAAAACAGGGAATAAGTCCAAATACCCGGGACAGGCCTCCCGTTGTTATCTTCTGGCAAGGGTTCCAGATGAAAGAGGGTTTGGCAAAAAAAGTTTCAAAAGTCGTCGGCGTCTCGTCGAAGGACCTGTCATGGCGCGCTCTAGCTGTCTGTTTTTTTGTCGGCGTGTTGGTTCTTTCCATTGAATGCTTCAATATTCCGGTCCTTTCAGATTTTTTGGCAGGAAGCGAAAATTCTCTCACCGACCACTTCATACGTTTCAGAGATGGGCTTGAGTCTTATAAAGAAAAACGTGCAGCGGAGACAAACTCTGTCGTTTTAGTCACGCTCGACCCTGAATCGGCAAGACGTTTGGGTCTCAATTCCAAAAGACCCTGGACTCGCGCTCTCTTTGCTCGCCTTGTAGAGCAGCTAAACAAGGGTGGCGCCGAAGTGATCGGATTTGATGTCGATCTAGAAGAGCCTTCGGCAGAGACGGCCAAGTTCAAAGATACGGATGCTGAAGCACTTGATGAAGACGATGCTTTGCTGGTTGATGTATTCAAGAAAGTAAAGAATATTGTCGTCTCTACGAATGTGGACATGCCGGATCTTCAGCCTGGAAGCAAGATAAAGCCCAGGGTGCACGCCCCATATGAACCGTTTGTGGTAGCTCTAGGGGCGGATGGAGCTTGCCTGGGCAACGCTTACATTGCCGTTGATAAAGACGGTTTGGTTCGCAAAACATCCCTGGTTTTTGAGAGATTTGGTCATTCCACGGCATTTTACAAATCGTTTGCACTGCGCATTGCTGAAAAGTTTCTTGGCGCCAGATCCATGGTCGATCAATCGCACGACCACGTTTTTCTCAAAGACAAGATCTTCCCTGTCGATTTCCGCGTCAATTTTGCTGGAGGCAAAGGCAGCTTCACCACCATTCCACTATGGCGGGCCCTCGATTGGCAAAAGCACTTTCAATCGTCCACGACAATCGGCAAGGGCGATGGCGCCGGTCAAGATACTACAAATAGCCCGTTTGCCCACAAAGTCGTCTTAATTGGTTTTGGCGAAAGCAGCTTTATGGACACAGCCAGCAACCAACCAAGGCAATCGCCTATCTACGAATCGAGCTATGCGACACCAGTTTCCGAATTCGACAATCGCATGCCGGCTATTGAAGTACAAGCAAACATAATTTCCAATTTGGTAGGTGGAAAGTGCCTGACAACGCCGTCTCGTTGGAAAATGATCATCGCAGTATTGATAGCGGCCTTGATCTGTGGGCAAGTCATGGGAGTTCTTGTCGGTCGTCCGCTCGGCAGCTTTTTATCCGTGGCAGGAATTTCGCTTGCCTGGTTTGCCGTATCGTTTTTTCTGTTTTTGAGCTTCGGACAAGTGATACCAACTGTAGTGCCGATTGCAGCTGTGGTAATTCCTTGTTGGCTGCTTGTGCTTACCGATCAAAATCTCTATTTCTTCCGAGACCGCAGGCGACATACTCGTCTTTTCCGCTCCATGACTGCAAAACACATTGCCCGGCAAATTGACAGAGCCCAATTAGCAGAACTGGGACTGGACGGGAAACGCTGCCAGGTGACCGTTATGGTTTGCCGCGTCAGGGATTTCATGGATCAAGTCGACCCATTGCCACCAGACAGAATTTTCCAAATTTTCAACGATTGCCTTGGCATTATGGTCAATGAAGTTTTTGAACATCGTGGTGTTGTCGACAGAATCGCCTCCTACGGTGTAATTGCCTTCTGGGGAGCGCCATTGCCTTTGCCGGGAGGCGACCAGGCAAAACAAGCTGCTCAGTGCGCCCTGGCAATCAAAGACAAAATCAATAATTACTGCGAGACTCAAACCGACGACCTTGCCTCTCTGGCACTACGCTCATCATGCGGAATTGAAACGGGCGAAGCTTTCTGTGGAACTATAGATGCCGGTTCGCGCGACACTCAATTTGCGCAATATAGTGTCATGGGTGATCCTGTTGAGCAAGCTCTGGCCCTGGAAGCACTGAATAATACCTATGGCACCAGTTTCATCCTCGGCTCAGGCACAGCCAAATTGGTAGAAGAGACTCTTGAAGTTAGACAGATAGACAATGTCATCCTGAACGGCAACACAGAGAAAGAATCTTTATTCGAACTTATGACGACCAAAGGTTCACTTCCTGCAGCCATGGAAGAAGCAATTGCCATCTACAGAAGCGCAAGACAGAGCTTTGACGAGGGCGACATCAAAGAAGCAGAACAGTTGTTCGCCACAATTTTGAAAATGGTCCCTTCTGACCAACCGACAAGCATTATGCTGAAACGCTGCCGCGAACTACTCAGCGACACAAGTGAAACCGTTTCCACCGGCGGTCGTCCGCAGTCGCTATGAGCTATCGAAGTATCGACTAATGAGCCATAGAAGCATCGACAAATGTGCCATCGAAATGACCGTCAACATAAACTGTCAAAGTGAGCCATTAAAATGCATAGCCGCTCAATGATGATTATCCAATCGCTAATAATTGCACTTTCACTAACAGTGCAAGCAACCATGGCAATTGAAACAGATGGCAATTTTTTCTCGAGCCCAAGCAACTCGGATAAGAAATTGCCTCGCTATCGCACCGACGCAAAACCAGCTGAAAAGATACGTGGATACATACAAGCAAACACGCCGGAATTGGAACAGGTTCGACTAATTAGTTCATTGAAAGGCAAACAACGAGAAGAAATCGTAAAAGCATATGAAAGGGGTCGCGCGGAATTGCAACCGATGAATGCAGAATTCAATCAACTGAGAAAAGGAATGTCGCCATCAGTGATCGAAAAAATGCTCAGTAAAGAAGAACCACAAATGGACGCAATGACGAAATCAGAGGATTTTGAATTGCTCCTTAAATCCCGTAGCATGCTGCAAAAGTTACGCAGTAAGCGATTGTCTCTATGGGAAGAAATACAAGCAAAACTGAGTCCAACTCAATTGGACGAATTGGATAAACTGAAAAGTGGTCAAGTTCCTGTCGAATATATGAACTCGCAGGAAGCAACAAACGAAATTAAAGTCGATCCCCAAAAGTAATGGATCTCTTGGAGTAATTCCCGGTGTCAGCTGCAAAAACAGAATCGACCTGGATTGCGCAGCTGTTGCGTAGAGCCGGCTTCGGCTTTACTCCGGCAGAGTTCAAGTACTATAAGTCGCTTGGATACGAAGGCACTCTTCATGAGTTGTTGAATCCAAAAAACGTGGATAATTCCACTTTGGAAAATGCGATAGCGGATCAATCGTTCGATTTCACAAATCCTAATGACCTGCGCCGGTGGTGGCTCTATCGAATGAGCTTTACTCGCCGACCTCTGGAAGAGAAGATGACTCTTTTCTTGCACGGACACTTCGCAACATCCGAGCGAAAAGTTCGCAATCCACATGCGATGTACTTGCAGAACATGCTCTTTCGAAAGTACGCACTGGGCGACTTCCATCAGCTTTTGCTGAGCGTTTCAAAAGACCCGGCCATGATCGTTTGGCTGGACAACCAGCATAATCGCAAAGGAAAACCAAATGAGAACTACGCTCGCGAAGTGATGGAGCTATTCACCATAGGAATCGGCAATTACACAGAAAAAGACATAAAAGAAGCAGCCAAAGCATTTACCGGTTGGCAAACTAGACCGGAAGGTTTTTTCTTCAATAAAAATCAACATGATTTCGGGCCAAAAACATTTCTGGGCGTGAGTGGAGAGCTAAATGGTGAGGATATAGTTTCGATTCTTGTGAAACAGCCTCAAACAGGACGTTTTCTTGCCCACAAATTGATCACGTTTTTTGCCTACGATAATCCTGATAAAAACTTTGTCGAGCGCGTCGCTAAGGCCTACCGAGAAAGTAAATACCGTCTCGGTCCTATGCTGCAGGTGATCTTTTCTGACAAAAGTTTTTTGAGCGACAGAGCCTATCATGCCAAAATCAAAAGTCCTGCAGAGTTTGTCGTAGGTTCTCTAAAAACCCTTCAGATTGAAAATCTCGACAATGACTTGCCGCAAATGATGGGAGCTATGGGACAAGACCTCTTTCATCCCCCTTCTGTAAAGGGTTGGGATGGAGGGGAAGCATGGATTTCCAGTGACACCATGATGGAGCGATTTAACTTTGCAGCACGCATTGTCTCCACCCGCATGGACGAACTAACTACAAGGTTCACGCCATCAGAGTTAGTGCACCGGCGCGGGTTGACAAACACACTGCAATTAGTCAATTACTTCCTGGATTTACTTGTTGACGGCGACGTGTCGGCAGCAGTCAAAGATAGACTGCTGGAATATGTTTCATGCGATCTAGACGGCAAAAAGGTGAGTATGATTGAAGACGACCGTACTCTCGATGCTAAGCTCAGAGGACTCGTTCATTTGATTATGACCTTGCCCACGTACCAACTGACTTGAAGTTTCAATGGCTGAACTGACTTGAAGGGTAAATCAATGACTGTATCCAGACGTAAGTTTATTCATGGTGGATTGAGCATGCTTGGGCTGATGTTGTCGGCCGAAGAATTGTTCAAATTGTCCGCGCAGGCAGCGGGTTCAGCAAGCCAGCGTCAACTGGTATTAATTCAATTGAGCGGAGGCAATGATGGGTTGAATACCGTCATACCTTTTGGCACCGGTGCATATTACGATGCTCGGCCGCAGATTGCCGTGCCTCAAAATGATGTCCTGAAACTGAACGATGCAGTTGGATTGCACCCGCAGATGACAGGCATGCAAGAGCTTTTCAACGCGGGCAATCTAGCAATTGTCGAAGGCGCCGGCTATACAAGCCCAAACCGTTCTCACTTTCGCTCGATTGAAATCTGGCAGACCGGAGAACCTGACAAAATTGGTGACACAGGCTGGCTCGGACGATATTTGGATTTAGCGTCTGGTGATAAAGAGCACAAGGCGCTGCCGGCAGTCAATGTCGATCCGATGCTGCCCAAAACTTTGTTTGCGCGAAAGATTGTCGTTCCGTCGGTCAATAACATCTACGAATTCCGCTTTCGCACAGACCCGCACTTCAGAAAGGATCGCGATACTCAAATTGAGGCATTCAGCGACATCTACAAAGATTTCGACAGCAAGCGCCCTCATGCTGATTTCTTAAGGAAGGCCGGACTGGAAGCGAATCACGCTTCAGATTACCTGCTAAAAATCGTCAAGTCTTACAAGAGCACCGTCAAGTATCCAGCAGGAAGGCTGGGTGATGGATTGAAATTTATTGCCCAAATGATCACAGGCGGTGTGACCGCGCCGGTGTTTACAGTCAGTCTTGACGGTTTTGACACACACGCCAATCAACAGCGCTCCCAAGCTGGACTTTTAAAACAGCTGTCTGACTCGCTTTTGGCATTTCAAAATGACTTGAAAGCACACTCTTTAGACGACCAGGTCATCACTTTAGTATTTTCGGAATTTGGACGCCGCGTGCAAGAAAACAGCGGAAAAGGAACTGATCACGGCACAGCAGAGCCGCTCTTCATTGTGGGCTCGGCGGTCAAAGGCGGAATCTATGGAGAATTTCCCAGCTTGACTGCGCTCGATAACGGAGATCTCAAACATACAATCGACTTCCGCACCGTATATGCCACCGTGTTAGAGCGCTGGCTGGGAGCTGATAGCGTGCAAGTGTTAGGCAAAAGATTCGAGATTCTGCCGATTCTCTAAGAATTCCAAAGCCCTTTTTGATGCCCCTGGAATTACGGATCCGGCGGAGAAGAGCCTTCCACCATTGACCAGAATTGACGCGAGACATCCCACATCGTCTCGTCCTTGTAGTTTCGCAGGACGCATTTTGCCGTCCACATGCCTTCTTTGTCGATCGTCACATCCGGCGTGCAAATGTAGTGCCCTTTATATATGTCGTTTGGATCGTTGGCTTGAAATTCTTTGCGGAAGATTTCGTGACCTTCCGGATTCTCGATAACGACCAGTCCCTTGTACACCCTTCTCTCGAACGGCGTTCCGAATCCAATCACCATCTGGCAATTCATCTTCAACGGCAGGTCGCCGACAAAAACGTCAAAGAGCCCCTGGGCATTAACCCTTCCGTTGTCTGCATGTTCGGCTTGGTCACAGAACAAGATGTAACCACCGTGCAGGTACTTCATCAGAATCTCCCGAGAAAACTGGAAACGGACTGGCGATGCAAAGAAGAACGCGGTCGCCCTGAGTCCGAGAATGAAATTTTATACCATTGAAAAGCGCTGCCATGGCACAAGGGCATCAAGAATCCAAGTTTATGCAATAGACAAAGCAAAAGGCAGCCGGTTTCCCGACTGCCTCAAGTCTTGTCTGGAAGTTAAACCGTTAACGGTTTAACTTCTAAATCCATTGGATGGATTCTACTTGGCTTTTGCTGTGACGATGCCGTCCGATATGTTGTGCGGAACTTCGTCGTAGTGAGCAAATTCCATTGTGAATGTGCCTTGACCACGAGTCTTGTTGCGGATATCGGTGGCGTAGCCGAACATTTCGGACAACGGCACAACTGCTTTGACCTTGGACAACTTCTCTTGAGTATCCATACCTTCGACTCGTCCGCGGCGGCTCGAGATGTCGCCGATGACTTCGCCCATGTACTCTTCAGGTACTTCAACTTCAACTTTCATGACTGGCTCCAGAAGTACTGGTTTGCCCTTCATGAAGCCCTCTTTGAAGGCCATCGAACCGGCGATTTTGAACGCCATTTCAGACGAGTCAACTTCGTGGTACGAACCGAATACGAGGGTCGCTTTGAAGTCGATGACTGGATAGCCGGCCAGAACGCCGCCTTGGATAGCTTCTCTGATGCCATTTTCAACTGCTGGAATGTATTCCTTGGGAATGACACCGCCGACAATCTTGTTGACGAATTGGAAGCCGGAACCTGGCTCCAGCGGATCAAGTTCGATGACAACGTGACCGTATTGACCACGACCGCCGGATTGACGGACAAATTTGCCTTCTTGCTTGACGTGATTGCGGATGGTTTCGCGGTAGGCGACTTGCGGTTTACCCACATTGGCTTCTACCTTGAACTCGCGCAAGAGTCTGTCGACGATGATTTCCAAGTGCAGTTCGCCCATACCGGCGATGATGGTCTGACCTGTTTCGTGGTCGACTTTGACCTTAAAGGTCGGATCTTCTTCAGCCAGTCTGGCCAAGGAGTTACCCAATCTATCGGAGTCTTGCTTGGTCTTGGGTTCGATGGCAACCGAGATGACAGGATCTGGGAAATTCATCGATTCAAGAATGATCGGATGCGTATCGACGGCAAGCGTGTCGCCTGTGGTCGTATCTTTCAGACCGACAACAGCGACGATGTCGCCGGCGCTTGCCGATTGAACATCGGTGCGCTGGTCGGCTTGCAGTTGGATCAGTCTGGAGATGCGCTCTTTTCTGCCCTTGGTCGTGTTTTGCACGTAAGAGCCGGCGGTCAAAGTGCCGCTGTAGACGCGAACGAATGTTAGTTTGCCGACGAAAGGATCGGTCATGACCTTGAAGGCCAGTCCGGCAAACGGTTCGTCATGGCAGGTACGTTGTGCTTCTTCGCCATCTGGAGTCCAGCCTTTGATAGGCTTGGCTTCTTCAGGAGAAGGCAGATAGTCAACGATTGCATCCAGAAGCGGCTGTAC
>PNLN01000125.1 GCA_013823055.1 Cyanobacteria bacterium DS2.3.42 | reverse complement strand
TTGGAAAGGTTTCGTTTGGAAAACGACGAGAAAGAGTTACAGCACCCTACTAGATCTGCATGCTTGCGTTTAGCCTGTTATCTCTAAATAGCCTCCAATCTTTGATGTTATGAGAAAAGCTCTCCGTTGCGAACCTCGCGCTAACCTTGTCGAAAGCCGCTATTCTGGTCGGCTTTGATGAAACCGGCTTTAACGAGTATGTGTTTCAAGCAAGATTTTTTTACTATTTGCATTAATAGATAGATCGAGAAAGTGGCTTATAGTTTCAGCTCAGCATAAGTCATAGGAAGGGCAAAGCAGGCGGCTCTTAGCATACTTAGCCACAGAGAGCGTTCGGAATCACGGCGATTCCAGCGGAAGGAAAACTCGCTCAGGTAGCGCTCTAGGTAGCGTGAGCTGACTGTGTGATATGTCCCCATCAAATATCTTTTCAAAAGGGAAATGGCTCTGTGAACGACTGGAAGCTCCTCACACGCCAGATCGCTTCCGCTGAGTGGTTTTGCAAAGAGCTGGTGTCCGAGGGATCTAACGACGAAATGCGATTGCAGTGCGTCAGACTTAAACGTTTGCCTATTCTCGTCAACGAGCTGTTCAACAGCTTCTTGAACGCCGTCGCGCGTTGTTTTGTAGACGACTTTCATCACTATATTGCCAGCACTGCCGTTTTCGCGTTCAACCATTACTATTACCTCCGTCTGAGTTTTCCGACGTTTGCGGCTAGTTGACCGCTTTCCCAACTTTTTTAACCGCGGTCCTCCTTGTTTTTCCTTTTGACGCCCAGTTTTTCGAGCGTGCGGTCCAATGACTGCCTCATCCAATTCAATGAATCCAGCGAGAGAAATGCCTTCGTCACGACGTTGCATCGCATGGCGCAGTTTGTGAAGTTGATTCCAAACAGTGCTCTGGAACATGCCGAGTTGCTTGGCCAGCCGAACTGATGAAGCACCGCCCTTGTCTTGAGCTATTTGGAATATCATCCAAAACCAGTGCCTGAGCGGAGTCCTAGATTTGTGAAAAATGGTGCCAGCAGTGACAGAAGTCTGCCTACGACAGACCCCGCACTGAATTAGCTTACGAGTTCGAAGGCGGTATCCAAAATCGTGGTCGCAATTCGGACATCGAAAACCTTTTGGCCATCGCAGTTTTTCAATGAAATCTAAACAGTCATCTTCAGTTCTGAATCGATCCTGAAATTCGAGAATGGTGATGCCTTCTAGCATTGCGCTTGTCCTCCCAATTAACCGGCATATACTGTACTCTATAGTTATATGCCCAAAAAAAGCAAAGGGCTAACGCGCTGCTGAGCAAACGCGATAGCCCTTAGTTCAAAAGGGAAAGCACAGAGAAACCCTGTCGGTTTCTCCGTGCTCTCCATATTCGTCTCTTTCTTCCCCGCACATAAATTTCTTAGCGGTGACGCATTATGACCACAATGCCGAGCGTAACGATTGAACCCATGAAAGCTAGTAGCAGTGCCAAAATCGTAAGATTGGTGTGCTTCGTTTGCTCGAGTTCTGTCTTGGACTTGCCGGCGATTTTGCGGCTGTCTTGGACCTGCTGAAAGCGCTTGCTCGCGAGCTTGACGATGTATTCGTCGGCAGCTTTAAGGGCGAGATCTTCGCTTCCGTGACGCGGCTGCACAACGACGAGGTCAGGCGTGATGCCTTTGTCGACAATGTCGTGACCGGCCGGTGTCAGATACTTCAGTGAGGTCACCGTGACCACGGCGCCGTTGGGCAGCCGATTCAACGAGAAGCCTACCGACTTGCCAAAGGACTGCGTCCCAATCACGTAAGCGCGCTTGTTGTCTTGAAGCGCACCGGCAGTGATTTCGGAGCAGCTAGCTGAGCTGCCATTGATGAGCACGACCATGGGCGTGTTGTGCGCCCAATTCAAGAAGTCGAGTTCGTGCTCTTCTTTGATCAGTCTTTGGGCAAACGGCGGCATTGGTCTGACGTTGTGATCGGTGACAGTCTCTGCCGGACCCTTATGCACGGTCGCTTTAGTGATCGTGCCGGATTCGATAAAGACAGACGAAACAAGAAGGGCCATGTCGAAAAGCCCGCCACTGTTGTTGCGCAAGTCGAAGACAACGCCCGTGAGAGCGCCTTTCTTCTCGAAGTAGGCTTTGCGCAACTTGCTGACGAAATCGTGGACGATATCTTCTCTCTCGAAGGTTGGGAGCCGAATGTAGAGGACATCGTTGGGCAAAATTCCAACGCTCACTTTGTCTTCGGGTGTGGGAAAGAGCGTCAGTTCAACGTTCTGCTCCTTGCCATCGATTTTGGCTACAACCTTAACGGTGTCGCCGACTTTGCCGACAAAGCGATCCCAGGCATCGACGTCATTCATCTTGTCTGTGAACGGCTTTCCGTTAACCGACACAATGATGTCGCCTTCCTTGAGCACAGACGCGAACGCCGGAGAGCCCCAGACAAGGGAATCGATGTGCCAGGCACCGTCGGCATGACGGCGAGTCAACAAACCTGCCTGCACCAACCCGTCAGCTTTCATCTGCTGATGAGCACGGATAATCGGGCGGCTCTGGTACTTGGTCCAGCGATCGCCGACGCTGCCAACGATTTCGGTGAGAACCGAATCCAACTGTTCGTCGGATTCGAGCTTTACCTCGCATTTAGAGGCAACTTTATCCCAATCTTTGAGCTTTCCTTCGTCGATATACTCGTTGGCTATTTGCTGCCAAACCTGCATGCAAAGCTTTGCACGCAATTCAGGAGTGGGTTCGACGAACTCTTCTTGGGGTGGTGAAGCGGGCACCGAATTTGGTGCCTGCACTTCCTGGGCAACAGCAGCCAGCCCGCTCAAAGAGAGCAGGGTAAGCAATGTCACCGTAGTTCGAATTGCTTTCATTGTTTTTCTAGCCTTTCACTCATTCGCGAGGGATGATGCGGCTTATCTCCTGGACAAGCGCATTCGTTTCTTCCAAGGTCAAACTCGACTGGCTGTAGACGGCGCGGTCAAGCTTGGCGAGAGCACTTAAGCTGAGCGCCTTTAGTTCGGCGCCCTGTTCTTGCGTGCCGAAAAACCGCTCCAGTGGCTCATGTGCCGACTGGGTCGGAATCGACTCGGTGCCGAAATATTCACGCAGCGCAGCCGAAATCAATTTCAGCTGCGTCGCGGAAAACTCCTCATGCCCGTCGCTTTCGCGCTGGCGTTGCACGGCATCGATGACTTTCCAGGCTCTTTGAGCACGTGTCGCCATGGAGGCGTTGCGCCGAATTACCCAGAAGCGATAGGCGAGCCAGAGCGGGACGAGTGCCATGACGAGCGCGCCGCCGTATTCCAGCGGTTTAGACCACCATACGATGGCAGTCGTCTTCTGGCTCACATCACCGTCAAGCAGATCACTGCTGCTTTCTGTGGCAATGCGTGACGTCGTGATCAGGAAGTCCGGCGTCGTAGCCAACTTCCAATCCGGCGTTTTGCCATCGGGCAGATAAGTTGTGGCGTAGTGAAACTGGCAATTGAACGGCACAGCCGTATCCATATCCCAGGTTCGAACTACAAGCCGCACGATGGTGATGTTCTTGCCGTTGAGAATTTCAGTTGCCACCACTGGTGGCGCCACGATTTCGAATTTCGAGCCGTCCTTGTGGAGCGTTTCGTTTTTCAAAGCGCCCAGGTCCACAACCAAGTCGGGATCAGCGGAGATGACCATGGTTATCGGGATCAACTGACCGGTGCGATATCCATAATTGACGGAAGGTCCATCGGCATATCTGCGCGTTGTGGACAGGGAAACAATCAACCTGCCTGACTCCAGAAAGCCGGTCACTGGATTCACCAGTGCCGGAGGAGCCGGTGCAGGTTCAGTCGGGAAGGGTGGCGTGGCATCAGCATCGGCAACCGCGATTGTCGCGCCTGCAGCAATCTGAGGCACCACCGGCACAAGAAGCGCCAGCAGAAGCCCCAGAGCGTATGCCGCCATAGTTTGTCTGGTCATTGGTCTAACCTTTCTTATCGCGCCACAGGAGGCAGGGAGACGCATGGCGTCGCCCGTACACTCCCGAGCGCAGCTTAGCCGTGGCCAGCAAATAGGTTTAAAACACTCACGATTGCGGACTCGTTTTCCTCAGTGCTGAGGATGAGCAACTCGCAATTGAATTCGGCGATAGCGGCGGAAATCGAGGCTTCATGAGCCTTCCAATTCGCTCTCCACTGGCGCCTCGTGCGTTCGTTGTTATAAACCCATTTGCTTTCTCCACTGGCATCTTGAATGCGGTAGATGAAGCCCAGTCGTCCCAAACTTTTGCTGTCAGGCAACTCACGCTCGCGGCGGTCTTGCACAAAGATGCAGATGACGTCGTGTACCGTTGCCAGATTGCCGAGAGACTCCCAGTCGGCTTTGCTCATGTTCATAAAGTCGCTGACCACGAACACTAGCTGACGAGAATTCGGCAGGATTGAAACAGCCTTAGAAAGCCCGTCTCCAGGCTTGCTGTCCAATTGGGATTGGGCGATTGCATCGGTCTCCAGAATTTCGACCAGGCTGGGGATCAAATTGAGCCTTGCCGGTCGAGTGGGTACGACTTCGTGCACTGTGTCACGAGAGAAGACTGTGCATCCGACCTTGTCTCTGGTCTTATCCAGAGCATAAAGTACAGATGCTGCTACTTCTGCGGCGACACCACGCTTGGTGCTACGCTCGCTGCCATAGTCCATCGAGAGGCTGACATCGACGAAGATGTGAGCCTTTATCTCTTTGCGCTGGCGATAAATGGTCTTGTAGACCTCATCGTCGTCGCCGGCTTGGGCAGTGGCGACCCAATTGATGTGACGTTCGTCGTCACCCTCTTGAAAGAGAGCGGTGCCGAGAAAGTCCAGACCGGGTCCGCGGCGTACTCCCTTGCGATTACCTACTCCGGGAAACGGATTGTCCGTTCGCCAACTGACAGGAATAGCACAGTAAGCCACACGCTGGAGAATCGCTTCAATAACGCTTTCGGTTTCTGCTTTCATTTGAGTTCCTCCAAATGCAGGCGAGCATCTCCCTGCGAGTTTTACTGCAGCAAGAGCGATGCATCGATTGCCATTACGACTGCTTGGGCGCGTAATCGCGCTCGTCAGTCGTCAGCAGTGGAATACCTTTGAGAGCAGTCGCGATCAGCTTATCGGGCGTAGTCGTCTTGCGCATAACCGCCTTTTGATGCAGGAATAGCCGGTGCCGAATCACATCTTTGTAGATGTACTGAATGTGCTCGGGCAGAACGTAGCTTTTTCCCATATGGAAAGCGCGGATTTGCGAAGCAGCCATCAAAGCCTGCAAGGCACGAGGGCCGGCGCCGATTTCGATGGCGTCGCGATAGATCAGACCCTCTTCTCCGGTACGCTCCACAATCGACAAGAAGTGCTTGTCGCCGGGACGAGTACCGCGCACGAGAGCCCGCATGTAGGCGCGAGCCGCGTCAGACACGTATGTCTTAGCGATCTCTACGCGCAAATCGAGAATGTCCTGCACCGAAACCTGAGGCACGATGTCCTTGAAAGGATCGGCGCCTTTGAGAACAAGCTGATTGCGCATCATCTTATCCTCGTCTTCCTCCGACACATAACCCATGTCGATTTTGAACAGGAAGCGGTCAAGTTGCGGCTCAGGCAGCGGGTAGGTACCTTCGCTCTGACGCGGGTTCTGAGTGGCGAGCACGCAGAAAAGCGCCGACACGCGGAAGGTCTGCCCTGCAATGGTGACTGAATTTTCAGCCATCGGCTCCAGGAGCGCAGACTGCGTTTGCGGAGTGGTGCGATTGATTTCGTCAGCCAGCACGATGTTGTTGAACACCGGGCCCTGGACGATCTCATACTTGCTCAACTCGCGGTTGTAGATGCGATTGCCTTTGATGTCGGCAGGCATCATATCGGGTGTCATCTGGAAACGTGCCCAGCTGGCATCCTTGATGGCGCGCCCGAAGGCGTTGGCAGTGACGCTTTTGGCAAGACCCCAAACGGCCTCCAAAAGCACATGCCCGCCCGGTGCGAACAAGGTGTAGCACACCTTCTCAGTCATCTCCGGATAACCGACGACGACTTTTCGAACTTCAGTTAGTATCCCTTCGATAGGGTTAGAGTGTTTCTTCTGATGAGACATTGTTTTGTCTCCTCTGTTGAATGCTGCACATACAGGCTCAAACGAGTTTGCTCCTGCGGAGAATAATGCCGGTCAAAACCAGCACTGAGATGAGAATATAAGCGGCGCCTGCCAGATAGACATCCAGCATGCGGCGTTCGTACACGACGGCCGAACCGCTAATCTCACTCATCCAATCGACCGAAACCACCTGACTCTGCGCATCCAGTTCGATGTGCGTGTAGGTTGATCCGGTCGCCATTTGCTTAAGCTCGCGAATGTCATCTTCTTCGTAGCTGGTGGTGAGCGTTTTTCCTTCAACAACCATCGGTCCTTTTAAAGCTCCGTTCTCGTATTGAGGAATCGCGTTCTCGCCCGGCATACCGATGCCGACGATGACCAGTTTTACGTTTTCAGTTTTCAAACGCGCCACAGCTTTTGTGATCTCCTCTCGATTGCCGGTGAATCCACCGTCAGTCAAAAGCACGATCACCTTCTGCTTGCCTTTGGTTTCGGACTGTTTCAACAGATCGAGCGCCATATCAATTCCGTTGGCGTAATTCGATCCGTCACCAGGGGCGGTGCCAATACCGACCCAGTGCTTTATCACGAAGCTCAGTGCGACCAGGTCTTTGCTAGGCACTGCCTGTGCAAAACCCTGCGCGGTGTAGGTAACAAGACCCACTTCATTGCCGCCGATCGCCTTCATAATTTTGCCCATCTGGTACTTCGCCATTTGCAGGCGGTTTCCCCAGGGCGTATTGAGATCAGGCTCAGCGCCTGCATCTTTTGGCATGTGGTGCCGATAGTCTTCCGCTGCCATCGAACGTGAAACGTCCACAACAAAGACTGCCTGCACCGGTCCTTGCGGCACGGTGACTGGCTTGTTGTTTTGATAGGGAGCGGCTAATGCCAAGATCATCAGGGACGCTGCAAGCAGCATGCCGCCATTGAAGACGATCTCAGCGACGATTGACTCTCGTGCGTTTTTCTTTTCACCCTTGCGAAACTGAACCGGGCGAAAGTCGTGGCTTGCTTTTCTCCTCATGCCATAGGCAGCGAAGAGAAGCATGGCCAGGGCGGGAACGCATAAGAGCATCCAGAGATATTCCGGGTGCGAAAAGCCCATAGCTTTATCCTTTCTTGTAGGGGCGATGCCATGCATCGCCCGGTCGACGCATGGCGTCGACCCTACAGATTGTTACTCTGCCGGCACCGCACATGGCGCCCCTACGGGTTAAATAGCGTTGGGATCGCCGCCCTTGCCTGCGCCAGGTGCGGGCTTTTGGCCCGGAGCTGGTTCGGGATCATAGCCTTGACCCTTGCCGATGTTTTTGCCGGTCGCTTGCTGAAGCGAAGGGCTCTTGTGAAAGAGCATCTCCAGGTTGTGAATGGCGACATAGGCTTGGTCAGCCAGACGCGCAATCTCCTCTGAGGACAGATTCTCTTTCGGCATGGTTAAGGCTATAAGCTCGGCTTGCAAGCTGCCGGGGTTGATGCTGATGCTTTCCTTGAAGGCTTTCACAGCGTCCTCGGGCTTCTGCTTGTACAGGAGAAGCACCGCTTTCTTGCTGAGCGCCAGGGCAGCAACTTCGCTGGAGCGAGTCGGATAGAACAGCGAGCGAAGAAAACCGGGGTTTTCTTGAGCACGATATTCGTCCAGACTTTTGTCGAAATCCAGAACTGCCTCGTCCAACAATTTCGGGTCCAGCCGCGCCTTTTCGTAAAGCGCAAGACCGGCATTGTAATAGCGGATTTGCGGAGATTCATAAGTCTCCATGTAAAATCCAGCTACGAACATAGCTGTTCCCAGGCAGGCGATTCCAAAGAGAACGCCCAGCTGCAGCCAGGTTTTGATAGGTTTCATTTTTCACTCCTATTTCAGTCCTATTTCATTTCTGTTTCGGTTCTATGCTCAGGCACGCTCTCGCGTGATAGCGACGCTCGCCAGAAACAGGCTGAACAACAGGCAGGACGCAAACGCGAAGTAGATAGAGACATCGCGAAATGTCTCATTGATTTCCACCTTGACGTGCGATTTCTCGAGCTTGTCGATGTCGGCAACTGCATCGAGCATTTGCTGTTCGTCGGCAACTGAGTAAATTCGCCCGCCGAGAGCAGCGACAAGCTTCTTGAGGGGTTCCTGTTTCTCTTCCGTTTTATTGGGATCGTTCCAGGTTTCTCCCACACCAAGCATGTACAGCTTGCCTCCCAGTGAGGTCATTTCTTTAGTCAGTTCGGCAATGCGTTCCGCGGTGAGCGGCGCATCTCCGTCGCTGACAAAAATGAGCACCTTGGTCTTCGCCTTTCCGTATTCCTTCCAGTGGTCGATGACCGCCTGGATTGGTCCTGTCGGTCCTTCGATATTGGTGCCGCCATTGACGAATCTCGGGATGAGTTCCGTCTTCTTGCGGATAATCTGCAAATCGTCCGTCATCGGCCAATGCAGATATGTCTTGTCGTCAAAGACGGCAAGCCCAATTCGATCGCCCTGTCTGCGAGCAACAAAAAAGTCGACAGCATGAGCGGCAGCGTCGATGCGCCGTCCATGCTCGTTTCCTTCGGCGTCTTTGATAATCGTGTCCATCGAGCCCGACTTGTCGACGGCGATGAAGATATCGCGCGTCTCCATGGTGCGGGTTTCGTTGATTAACGGAATCACGGGCTTAGCCAGCCAAACATTGATGGACAAAAGCGCCAGGAGAAACAGTCCCTGGGGTATGAGACTGAGAGCCGGTAGACTCGGCAGATTTCTCTGCACGGCAACTGTGGTGACCAGCTCCGCCGGCTGACGCCAGCGCCTGATCAACATCAGCGCAATCGAGAGACCGCACAGCCACAACATATTCTTCTCGAGCAGGCGCACCGACGTAAGCAGCGCGTAGTACTCGAGAGCAGTTGAGTAAATGTGGTGCATCTTGCACTCCTTCACTTACATGCTTCATCGCCAGGCAGTCATTGAGCCTCTTTGCTCAACCGAGCATTCCGCTCATTGAATTGCCTGTAAGGAACGTCTATTTCCGGCATCGTCACGAGATAGCGACTATCTACCGGTGGCGCCATGCCAAAACGACCTTGGAAGTCGTATTGAGTCATTGCGCCCCTTGCCGTGATGGTGTCCTGCCGGGTGATCATGCCCTTGCTCTGGACATAATTGCGCAAGATGCTTCCATCTGCGGCAAATTGATCCATCACGCGGATGCGCTGATCCATAGTGAGCTGGAAGCGTGTAGTCAGCGTTCCATCGCCATAAACATCGACACCGATGAGCATGACCGAGTTGGGATTGGGCTTACCTTCAGCGGCATCGTAGTAGTACATCGCCGAATGAGCAAACCACTGACCGAAATCTGGCTTGCCGGCTGCATCGAAGTAGACAACCTGGTAAATAGGCTCCGGAACACCGGCGGCAAACATCACCGATTGTTCGGCTTGCTCAGCGGCTTTGTCCGGTTGCTTTTGCATTACGCGCAAGCGGCCGTTTTCACCATAAGTCAGCTGCAATGCGAGTTCATTGCCTTTGTATTCTGCTCGCTGCCACAAACTTCCATCTTGGCGATGGAAAGTCGCGATTGCGGTCTTGGTCGCGAACTCATACTCCCGGTCAAGAAAAACCTCTCCGCCGGGCCAGAAGACCCTGGTGAAAGTTTTGCTTTGACTCGCTGAGTGAGTTGTCCGCCAGATCAAGGTACGGTCGCTGCGGTATTCGAATCCAGACAGCAAGACGCCGTCTTCATCGAATTCCGACTGTTCTCTCACTGAGCCGTCCAGAAAGTACCTGCGCTTTTGCGTGGTCTTGCCGTTCGTCAGGTGAAGAATGCCCAGCGACTTGTCCTTGTAGCGGATGTAAATCTTGTCTTCAACGCCGTCCTTTTTCAGAAGATGGAGGCGAAAGGACTCCTCTCCTGACTCCGGCATGTACTCCATGTAGGTGGAAGGCGGCGATAGGATATTGGGTTTTGGTTCTGGCGAACCGGTCTTGTGCATGAGAAACCCAACGGAACATGCAAGGGAAACACCCGCAAGGGAGATTCCCAGGATTGATTGCAAGTTCATTTTCGTCTCCTCATATTTGAGATTGAAAGATGATTCTTCGCGCAACTTCCCTTTTCGACTCCTCAAACAAAAACCCGCGCGGCGACATCTGCTGAAACCAGCAGCGTTGCAGACGGAGAAGGTGGTGGAACAAGGAGGAGGAGAAGGTTGGTTGTTGGTTCGAAGAAATCAAACTAGTTGCCTTATCAACCTAGCTCTGCGGAGGTTTTCGCCCTAGTTATAGAGCGATAATCTGGCTTGGCTGAGAGAACCCTCGGAAATTCTGGAGAAAGCCACAGGTTGATGAATTTGCAGGCGAGTTGGTACTTGCAGCAAACTTTAAGTGGTAAGGTGAGTTAACAATAAGTTTCGATTTCCGCTTTACCACTTTGCGAGGTTAGCACGAGCTGTTACATGTGCGGTAGCGAAAACATGTGCCAATTGGGCGGTGAACGCGCCAGGGTTCGGATCACTCTCATCTCTTACCCTCCTGGGGCCGTCTACTAGCTGAGTACTGAAAAATCGAGTTTTCTCGACTTGAACGACATGAAGCGCTCGAACTGATCTGAAGTATCAGAATGCAATCCCAGCCATATTTCACCTGTTTCCGGTACTCTTGCCAGTCGCAGCCCATGTTCGGACAGCTCCGGGTTGATGGTGTCGAAAATCTTCTGCACTTCTTGCGGGCTCAAGCCCTTCAGTGTGTCAGTCAGTTGGCTCATCAACTTGTTGTGTTCGGCTATGGACTCCGCTCCTCCCATTAATGTGTCGTACTGTCCGATGGTAAGGTCGCGAACTGTCTCAGCTTGTGTCAGTTCGGTAGGCGAGAGAGATGGCACTTGTTCCGGCGGCGGCGCATTAAGAGCCGCGTCCGCTTGAGCGTCCATATCTTTGCGCTTTTGCGTCGGCACAATGCCTTCATTGTTGCCGTTGCCTACGACTTTGAACTCTCCATCACCGTCGCTGGCGTAGCGACCGATCTGTCTGGTTTGGGCGATCTCTTTCATCATTGCCGAGGCGGCTGCTCCGCCGTCGGATTTGATGGACACGGCATCTTGAACGTTCTCTGGACGAAATGAAGTCATATGTTTTCTCCTTTTTAGGCGACAGACTGCCGGCGCTTTTGATGGCGCCGGTCTGCTGTAATTTGAGGACACAGCCCACTATCGCCACCCTTTTAAGATGGGCGGCGGAATGCGATAGTGAGACACATAGAGGCTAAACGCAGCTACCTAAAATTGACGTGAGAAAGCGTCGGCAAACATCAACCTTACTCGTGAAAGTAAGCCCATGTTCCAACGGGCTCAACCCAGCCGCCTACACGTTCGCCATACTTTTCTGAAGGACGATAGTAAAATTCATCCCAATTCAAGACGAGCGGTCACGGATACTGAAGCATAATTTGGTGACATTGGACATCGATTACGACTGGAGATATTGCCATTCTACAGAACCCAAATCGAACACGTTTACTATCCGTTTTAGTATCAACATCGCCAAAAGGAAAAGCACCGAAAGACCTCGCGGTACCATCAGTGCTTTCCCAGTTGCAGCGCGGCTTGCCGAGAAATAGTGGCAAGCCGCATCTGCAGTTCGCGTCGTGCTAAAACACACGAACGCCGGTCGTCGTCTCACTTCACGTTGGCTTTGTCGATTTCGACCTGGAGAGCCTGACGCAGCGCTTCGGTCGCCTCATGAATGTCGGCGGGCAAGTCCTTCAAGGGGATGGGCTTACCGACGACCACGGTGGCGCCGTAGTTCTTGGTGACGATCTTGGTGGGCTCGCCGGGCAACGGATTGGTCACCTTCGACACCCAGACGCGGAATCCAGCCAAGCCGATCAGGCGAAGCAGGAAGCCCGGGAAGTTGATCCGGTTGGCCAGGCGGTGTCCCCACGTGGCTTGCTTCGGATCGCGGTGGTAGACGATGCCGATGGGCAGCGCCGCCAGCTCGCTCTTGTCGACGTTATCCGCAGCCCGATTGAGGATGCGAATCCAGCCGGTACGAAACTCCTCTTTCCTGAGCTGATTGTCGCGGACGAGAATGCCCTGCGGGAACATGAGGAAAGCTTTGTCGTGCGTAAGAATTTTCGCACCAGCTTCGATGACGGCTTCAGCTCCGGCTTTACCCTTTGCCTTGCCACGTTCACCGTCGACGGCACAGAATCCGACCCAGGCAGCAATTGCCGAGCGGAAGCCGGAGACCTCGCTGGCGACAGCCAATTGCCGGTAGGCATAAGGCAGCGCGCGCGAAACCACGGCGAAGTCGAATTCGAACTGGTGGTTGGGAACGATGATTAACCGTCCCGGATAGCGAGCGTTCTGGCGTCCGATCACCTTGACGGGACCGACGACGAGAAAACACCCGAGTTTGGTGGCCAGCCGGTAAGCCCAGCGGCCGAAGAAAGTCGGAGGCGGAGGCAGATAACCACCTTTCGCCAGCTTCTTTCCTTCGTTCATCCAGAAGCGGACGCGGTACGCAATGTAACCAACGGCCAAAAGCGACAGGCCGATAGTGATGATCAGGTTCATTTTTTACCCCTTTGGGAAGCGGCAGAACCGCCCCTCTAGATCGGAGAAGTACCGATTTCGAGGAGCGGGCTGCACACTGCTGTTTAATTCCGAAAACGCGAGCGGACACGCGATGCACAATGCATCGGCATCAATCCGCAAGGTTCGATTCCATCTCTAGAAGTCCGGGCATTCGCTATTCGCTGGGCGATGCCATGCATCGCCTCTACGAGGCGGGTTAACCGCGCTTGGGGCGCCCGCTGACGAGGTCGGAGACGGTGAAGTAAATCAGGCTGGCGATGCGACGCAAACCAGTGCCGCCCGGCTTGCGCACAGGCAGTCCTTGCAAGTGGCGCGCCGTCACCTTGATGCGATCAAGGTCGGCGGCGGAGCCGTTGAAGAGGTTCATGTCGACCTTCGTGTCGTTGATACCGTCGACGGTACCAGACTCGCTGTACTGCCAGAAGGTCCAGGTGCTCCAGGGAGCAGGGACTCTCGGGTTGGGTTGCGCGGTGTAGTGCGCCACCCAGAGCAGATACGCGGCGAGCGAAGGGTCGCCTTTGAGCACGTCGGTGGCGAACGAAGAGCTGAGGTAGATGATCGGCTTGACGCCGAGCTTCGCCTCTACACCCCGCATCCAGCCGTTGCAGAGGTCGACTCTCTGCTTCACGGAGAGGTGATTCCAAACCGACGGAACTTCCACATCGAGCACCGGAGGCAAATCGCCTGCTTCCAGGGAGCCTACGGTGTTGCAGAAATTGTCGATTTGGGCTTGCAGTGGCACGTCGGTGCGGTAGAAGTGATAGGCACCACGAGGGATGCCTTTCTCCTTCAGCTCGCGCCAATTACGAGCGAACATCGGGTCCACCCAGGTACGTCCTTCGGTCGCTTTGATGAACGCATACTTGACGCCGGCTGCCTTCACCTTCGTCCAGTCGACCGTGCCTTGATAGCGCGAAACATCGATACCGAACAGGCGTTCGGCAGCGGCTTTGCGATTGTCAGTCATGGTGCTGTTTCCTTGTTGAAACTTACGCAGCATCACTCTCTGAGGAGAATTTTCTCGAACAGAGGGATGATCAGCGTGGTGAAGATCAGCAGGATGGATCCGTACATGGGCCGGTAGATGTCCGGCCAGGTGGTGGCAAAAGGGCCACCCAGTGCGAAAACCCAAACTGTAAACGCCACCATTGCTGCCACCGCATGAAAGTTCCGCTTACCCTGAAGGCTGGGCGGGGGCGGTGTAGACGGGCGATAAACAGCGTAGAGCGGTGCCAGAATCAGAAGAACGCCGAAGACAGTCCAGTCAAGCCAGAGCGGGTTCGGCAGCGCCTGATCGCGGAGCAAACCATCGATGGCGACGAACGCCGCGACGATATCTCCAGGCACGTATTTGAGCAGCTTCTCGAAATAGGTGTCATCACGCCCGCCGTCAGCGGCAGGTCTATTTCGGTTTTCTCCGGGAGGAAGTGGCTGCCTGTTATCCTCCCCGGGAGTGGTTGGGTTGGGCATAGAAAGTCTCCCAGTATCGGTGGGGTCTGAATATTGGCTCACCGTCAGGCCATGCAGCCAAGAAGTAATTCTTGGACGGTGAAGTCCTCCTTTCGGACGAGATTAGATGCAGGTTTAATGGCTGTTCTCAGCTCAAGAAGACAGATGACTGTTCCAGTTTCCTCGCGCGCAGAACTACTCCGTCAAAAGACAGAGAAAATAAAGCGC
>PNLN01000118.1 GCA_013823055.1 Cyanobacteria bacterium DS2.3.42 | reverse complement strand
AATCAGGGATTAAGGTGCCGTCTGAACACTCTGCGCAAGCCGTACATCAGTCCGAAGAAAGCGATGACTGCTCCAATCGGATGCCCTGCTGTGAGCAGAGAACCGCTGATGAAGAGCGTCACGCAAACTCCAGCTACTGCTGCCAGCATCAGTCCAATTGCATGCAGAATTTTCATGTTTTGTGTTTTAACTGATGACACCACCTGCTTTTAGAACCTCTCTTTTCAGTCCGCCCGGTATCAAAACACGGTCGGACGGCGAGATACCGTTGGCTGCGTCGTACTTCTTGCGAAGGCCGAGCAGGGCATCGTCGTAGCACTCAGGCGCAAAGTAGCGGCCTTCGGCATAGAGGGTTCCGTCACTGCGCACTTCCAGTCTTCCGGAAGGCAGCAGGGAGGAGTCGAACTTTTGGAGCGTGGATAAAATTGCGTCGTTCAAACCGGCTTCGTTAGCGGGTGTTACGCAGGTGATTGTTTTGTTTTCATGAGTGAAAACAGCGACGGTTTCCGGATTACCTAACACGTCGAGACTACTTACCTTTTTCATTTAAGTGAAATTTGTGGAGGAAGGCGCTAGATGCCCTCCTCCGGTTAAACACTTGTTTTAAGCCGCATTCTGCGGTTTTGCCTCACGGCGTTTTACATCCAAAGGATGCGGCGCATTGCATGCACCTTTTGCAGTGGTCGACGCATGGCGTCGACCCTACAATTACTTGCGTTCAATCAACTGCAACGAGATGCGCTCGCAATTTGCATCAACGGTCTTCACTTTTACAGTGACGATGTCGCCGATTTTGATTGCTTTGTCACCATCGTAACCGCCCTTCTTAAGGTCGGAGATGTGAATCAGACCGTTGATGTCGGACCCGATGTTCACGAATACTCCGTACTCATAAGAGCGCACCACTTTGCCGGTGTAGATGTTGTCTTTGGCCACTGATTTCTGGAACTCATATTTGTCCAGTCTTTTGGTCGCCAACCACACCTTACCTGCTTTCACATCGACGCGCTTTACTTCGAAGTTGCGCACTTCGCCGACTTTAATAATCTCTGCAATTGACTTACCGGGCACTGTGGTGATGTCGCGGCTGTACAAGATGCCGGTCACGTTTTCACACAGTTCAACCAGTACGCCCTTCTCGCCCTCGTCCAGGTTAAGGATTTTCTTCACCTTACCTTCAACGATATGACCTGCTTCCAGAGTTGCAATCTGGCTGCGAGTGTAGGCCATGGATGCTTGCATGTTGCTCACAACCAGGTCGCCGAAAGGACCACGGTGCGGATCTGCTTTGATCACCACCACCTCAAGGCTCGTGTTTAAGAGACTTTCGATGTTGCGGCGGTCGGATGTCTCCTTGAAAGGAAGGAAACCGCGGATACCTTTAAGAACCCCTTCTTCAAAAACGATGCGCAGACCAGCGATACGCTGAGTGCGTTTGTCTTTGGCTACAAAGAACGCGCGCGCATTCACTACTGCTCCGCTTTCTTTCAACTCTTCAAGGTGCTGCCAGCCCAGGTACTTCAGGTGCGACAGTGTTGCAGCCTTTTCGTACTCAGCCGGGTCGAGCACCCAGAATGTTGCTTTGTCACCGAGTTTCAAATCAGCAGCTTCGTTGGCAGGGCAGAAGCCATCGAACTTGGTTCCGAAATCTACGTACACACCATCTTTGGTTGCTTGCACAACGGTGCCAGTCACGAACGACTTAGCCTTCAGCGTGCCGCCGATATTGAGGTTAGATACGAGCGCTTCGAAAGCCGCGTTTTCTTCTGCTGTGATGCCGAACTTGTCTGCTAATTCAGGGAACTCTGCGTTGAACTTTGCATTGCTGTTAGACAGCTGGAAATTTACCTTTTTCATTTTTGAAAGATTTATGCTTCTTGCGAAGCGGTTTGACATTCACGATTCCACAACGGTGGATCGCGTTAACTAGATATCGACGCATCGCTCGAGCGATTAGGACAGTGGCTGTGTGTTGTGCTGTGGAGCTGGGTTTCTGTGGTTGCTGCTGCCTGATGCCGAGAGAGAAATCGATATTTGAATTCAACCTAACGAAGACGCCCCATTAAACGCAACACATAAACACAGGGATTGACCGCGCAAAGACCCGATTGTGTGAGCTTTTCGGCAGAACCACCAAAACGAAGAGATAAATTCGATTGGAAAAGTTCGAATGTAAACTGACTCACTTGATCGCGCAGATTCCGATGCCCTGTGCCAGGAGTTAAGCCATTCATCTCCAGCGAATTATTCGGCCGGCAAAGCGAAAGCGGCGCTAACGGCTAAGACGCTCATGTCGTCTCGGCGAAGGCAGTTTTGTAAAGCTACTCATCTTTGGCACCGGAGAGAAACAACGAGGGCTTGGAGTTAACGACAAGAAAACGATCGGAGCTAACGGCAAGAAAGGCCCATGTACTTAGATCCAGATTTAGCCCGCCTTGACGATATTTACTATTTTGCCTAGTATCTATGTGTCAAAAAGCGGAAGGAGAAAGTCGATTCGTCGACGCCCCTCTTTCCGCTTTCAAGCTCAATCATTTAGTGAATTGTCCCGGTGAAAAACAACAGGAAAAGAACCACCCCGGTGACACCGAAGGCAAGTGCAAACATCGACACCCAAGCAAATGCCGACAGTGACTTGCCGCGGAATGGAGCGATGTCGTCTGAAAACCTCGTTAAACCATAAGACGTTTTGCGATATGCGCCAATTTCGGACGAGAGTTGGACTCTGTCCGGTGTCTTGCGATACTTTCCAAAATCATCTGTAAACATAGTTATCTCCTTTATTTAGATGCGGACTTGCTTTAGATGGCGACTTGGCTTTGAGCCGACTTTATTCAAGCGCCGCCGTTGTCTAGAAGCCATACTTGTTAAACGCCATACTTGAAGCCCGGTCCACCCGATTCAGCTAAAAGCTCTTCCAAAAACTTGTTCTGCGACAAGCGCAACTTACTGGTGTTTCGGCCGCGTTGAAACACGACGAACAAGACTTGCCCGCGCAGAAGTGTGCTCATCTCCCCCACGAGTACGCTGGCGCCCTTATCCGTCTGAACCAACGTTCCGGTTTTTCCAACCAAAACGCCCTTGAGTTGGCTGTTTGCGAAACGTTTGTAGATCGTTCCGTGGTCAGTTCCGGCGATCGGCAATGCATCTTCGAGCTTCAATTTGAAGCCACTGAGAAGCTGTTTGAAGCCCCTCAATGCAGCGATCATTGCCTTCGGGCTGACTCGATTCACTCCCAGACCGGAAGAAGTTGAAATCGACAAAGCGTGGCTTGTCACCGCGAAATCGGCTCGACAGATCTTAGCCACAGACTGGGGACCGCCTAAGATGTTGCCGAAAGTCTCAGCCATGCCATTGTCTGAGCGAGAAAGCATGTCCTTCGTCAGAGCACGGATGGTTTCGCTTTGTACCACCGTCAAACGTTCCGCTTCCGCAGAGGCCGTCCCCACGCGCGCGCTCTTCAGGTTGACGGTCACTCCCACTGTTCTAGACGTTTTTGCCCTTCGTTTCTTTCCGCCCCCAAAGAGCCCTTTCACCGCATTCGCCGACTTTTGTCCAGGAGCTTTTCCTGCGAATTTAAAATTGGGACTGACGAAAAGTGAGGCATCGACAATGTTTATGCCACGCTTTTTAAATTCGGTAAGAACCTTTTGCAGGCTGGCAGTGTTGAAAAACGGGTCGCTGCCTTCGAAGAAGATATCCCCTTCAAACGAGCTTCCGTCTGTTGCACCGTCCACCAAAATCTTGGTCTCAAACGTAAAATCCGGACCGAAGTGTTTGAGAGTGGCGTAAGCCGTGAGGATTTTCACTGCCGAGGCAGGGTTAAACGCGATATCCGTGTTTTGCTCGTCGATAACTTCACCGTCGAGCTCTTCCACAAGAATTCCCTGCGACTCACGCAAGAGCCGCTCTTTATCCGCTTCGACGGAGATAGCAAGATCTGGCATAGTGTTCGAATCAGCAGCGTAGGTGTTACCGACACCCAGCGTTAAAGTGCAAGCAAGCGCAACAAAAATCACGACAAAGCGGAGCTGGCGAAAGACCGCTTCGAAAGCTAATCCCAGAAGAAAAAACGCCGGGAAGTAATCCAGACGAATCAGCCCATGAATACTCCAGCGCGATTTTTGGTAGCCCTCTTCAGACGGTGAAGCACCAAGCAGCAAGCGCAAAGCCAGCATGCCACAGTACTCGACACCGAAGATGACGATGGCGTAAATGGAGCCTCGCATCCAAATTGGAAGTTCTGAAATACTCCCGGTCGCGAGGTGCAAAAACACAGGAGTAAGCGCATAGAGCGGCAAATACCAAAGTGAGCTATAGCCCATCAGAAAGCGCCTTTTATCGCTTTTCCAATCGAGCACGGCAGTAAAGACAGTTTCGAAACCGAGTCCAAGAATCGCAAACAACGCCATCTCGAACAACAAATTCGGGAGATCGATACTTGTAAATAACATAAACAATATCTCCTTAGCAGCTTCACCAGCTGATGAAACCATTCAAAAAACCAAGAAATAATTGAAGTTGCGGCTCAAGTCGAACGCCCAAAAGCGAATAGAGTGAACCGTAATTTCAAGTACTTCAGTGCGCAGGTGCGAGAGAGGTTTGCTAAACCACCGAAAATGAGAGGGAAAATGAATACATTTGCACCCTAACATCGAGCCTATGTCACACCAATAAAAATCTCCTGCGCAGTAGTGAAAACCGCAGGCTTCACCATTCGGCTGGACGAACTAGTATTAAAATCCACGGCACAACGAGTTGGCCGGAAAGAAATTAGAACCGCCCCGCTGTAGCGGTTTCTGCCCTACCAGTATTGTGTTGAACAAATACTAGTGAAGGGTCGCCAATCAAAAACGTCGCCCCGTCAAGATGGTAAAATCCAGTCCAGAATTCCGATGGCGACCTTTCAATTTCCTCTTCAGGAGCTCGGTGTGAATCAGCGGACGCAACTATTCCGGTTGCCGCAGCTCAAATTAGCGCAGAAAGGCATCATCATTGTCGTGATTCCGCTTTTAGTACAGGGCGGTGTTTACCTGGAGCTAAAACGCCAGTTGGCTGCCTCTGAGATACAAGCGAGCCAGGCAGAGTTGAGGCGGGAGATCGTCAGCCGCGTAAACGCGCTTTTAATGAATGGCTTTCACGCATTTCAAACCATGGTTCGCGTAGGGATCAGTCCTGATGACAAAAGTATCAGCAGTCGCAGCAGTCGTGTGGGCTCACTCAAAAGGGAGATTAACGAGCTGGCAATTAGATTGGAACGCGATGCGCATGAGCCGAATAGCGCACAACGTCTACGCCTGTATGGAAAAGCATATACGGATTCAATTGAGTCATGGACGCAGAGAATTGACAGGCAGAATGAAGCGATGTCTTTGCTTGAAAACCTGAAATCAAACGAAAAATTCAAGAATATTGCTATCAAGTTCATGCGCGAATTGCAAGTAATTGGATTAACGCAACAGGCAAAATTAGCACCTGAGAATACTACCGAGCAATCCTTCAGAGCGGACTTGCGACGACAACTCGACAATACTATGGCGATCAGCGCCTTTGCCACTGTGTTGGCGGCACTATTTTTCTTGCAAGGAACGATCAGCCAATTGTCGATTCTGAAAGCCAATGCCCAGCGCTTTGCAAAAAAAGAGATACTTCTGCCACCGCTGAATAAAAGCGATGAAGTCGGTGACGTTGACAGAGTTTTTCACGAAATGGCAGAGGCGCTTACGGCGGCGCAAGTCAAAGAACACGAAATGCTTGATCAACTGCAGTCCGGCAAGGACAGACTAGATCGCGTAATTGAAAACATTCCGCTTGCGGTTGTGGTCACAGACGAGAATGGCACAATACAGTCATTTAACTCATCAGCAGAGAGAACCTTTCTTCATAGGCGCGATGACATTCACGGAAAACCACTGACAATACTTTTTTCCGACACCTCAAAGACAAGCAATGCCGGCGAGTTTCTCAACAACCTGATTGCCGACAGAGGAGAAACATCGACACAGATGGAAGCTATTTCCGCCGACAAAGAAGTGATTCCCGCGGAAGTTTCTGTAACTCGCTTCGACAGCCCGGAGGGAGTTCGCTATCTAGCAACAATCAAAGACATCAGCGAACGCTTTAGGCTCGAACAACTCAGACGCGACTTCTATGCAATGGTCAGCCACGACATTCGCACTCCACTTTCTTCTATCAATGGAATTCTGCAGCTCGTACAAAGAGGCAGATACGGTGACGTTCCGGAGGAAGTAGATGACAAACTAAATACAGCTGAGAAGAATGTCCACAAAATCCTGGAATTGGTCAGCAAATTGCTCGAGATTGAAAAACTCGAATCTGGCAACCTTGAATTGAGCATTGCAGTGACAAGCCTAAATGAACTGATCGGGCAATCAGTCGATTCCACAGCTCAATACGCAGAGGCTCACAAAGTAGCGCTGGAAGCCGAAAAAACGGAATTTCAGGTAAAGGCGGATTCGTTATACATCGAAAACGTCCTCACCAACCTGATTTCCAATGCCATCAAATTCTCGCCGGAGAATACAAAGGTTTTAATTGAAACCAAAGACCTGGGTGACCTCGTGGAGATTTCGGTAAGCGATACAGGACCTGGTGTGCCGGTTCGCATGCAAACTCAGATTTTCGAAAAATACAGACAGGCGAAAACCTCTCGCGATAGAGCGAAGGGGTTTGGGCTTGGACTGGCCATTTGCAAATCAATAGTCGAATTGCATGGTGGAACAATCGGGGTCGAAAGCCGAGAGGAAGGCGAGAACCCCGGCAGCCGCTTCTGGTTCCGGCTTCCCAAAGCTTGATCCAGCAGCGAAAATTTCACAACAATCTCACGTCGCCTCATCTAGATTGAAAGCTTAAGGGTAGGTTCGGACCGGAATGAATTCAGAGATACGCTGAGATACGCCGAGTTAAGCCGAAACACGCCCAGTTAAACAGAGAGAGTTAAGCTGGGATACACAGAGATACCGAGAGCGGGGAACGCAACCGTGGGCTACAACGCAAAACAAGACACTTTTATGGGCGGCGTGCTCATGAATCTCGGATACATCACATCGGCCCAAAGGGACAAGTCCGAAGTCCTGGACAGCATGGCGAAAACGCTGCAAGCGAATAATCCGGAATTCAAAAAGCCCTTCTTCGGTCAAATAGCATCCGGTGCAGGCGCCGAAAAGATTATGGAAGAACTACGTCAACAAGTTGCGGCTGGAAAAATCAAGGCGGACGATCCGCAGAAGTTGAAACTGGACGGACTCGCGTCGGTTGACCTTGGGATCAAAGGCGAGCAGGCGGGCAGCGATCTGGAACGCAAAGGTGGTCCAGTCGACAACGCCCTCAAAGTTCAAAAAGAACTGCGCGACATGGAAAAATTGGGCATGCTGCCAGATAGTGCTGAAGCTATGCGAGACATGTCGGTGAAGATTGCCGAGCGGCTGAACTTGGACGTGCCCGCGCGCAATAAGGATCATGCTTTTGATGCACATCGAGACGTAGAACAGCTGTTCCGCAGCTCGACCGAGCAAGTCGCACAAAGGCACGCCAAGCCTCCGGAAAGAGAATTCGGCTAAAGTAAATGGTTACCAATTGACGAATTGATCTCCAACTTGAACGAAACTGCAGATCCAGCCAAAATCGAGGAACTCGACCGCCTGACCAAAGGTCGGCTGCCACGGGAGTACTTGGAGTTTCTCAAGCACTCCAACATCGACGCAGCAGACATACCTGTGATGCCCTACCTCTTCATTCCATTTGACGTGACTGAAGTGATCGACGGAATTAATGGACTGAGATATGAAGTTCCTTCCACCATCATAACCATCGGGACTGATGGCTGTGGTGGACTAATAGTTCTGGATATGGAGATGGAACCGCCTTGCGTGGCTTCAGTTGACCCAATATGCAGTGACGAAACCGCCTATTACTACCTGCTAGGTCATTCATTCAATGAGTTTGAACAGATGCTAGGAAAAGAGCCTGACGCAACAACTATAGCTGCTATCGAACGTCGCAAAGAAATTCCACTGGCGGCTTCAGCGGCGCTTGACGCACGATTCTGGACCAAAGAACAGATTTCCACCAAGACCAAGGAACTCGAATTAGACAAATATGCTCCCGAATTTGATCCAATTGCCGCGAAGGACAGAAGCGCCGAATTCATTGGAGTTAGAAAGGACGATGGTACCGTGTGGAACGTCCCATGTCTTGGCACAAAACACCTTAAGGCTGACAAAATGGCAGATTCTCTGCAACAGCTATTTGAATTCATGACTGAGTTGAAAGACCTTAACAAACTAGATGACTGGCGCTACTACAAGAAGTGACGTTATCATCAAAGCGCAAACATTTACGACGGCGCCGGCACTTGAGTTCAAAGTCCACTATTTTTGAGTACCCCAAGGTTTGCGAGGATGTCTTCCTGCCTGCATTCCAACTGAGTATGCGACTTTTTGAAGTTTGACCAGCCGCTTCAGTTTTTCTTCTATCGGCAAATTAGCCAGTTCGCGTCGACGCTCCGCTTTCTTGCGAAGCTGTTCACCGCTAAAATCCTTCTGCTCGTCCGAGTTCATGTGGCAATTTTCGTCCATTTCTCAACTAAATTATACCTGGCGAGAATTTGGTGCAGCTTTTCTTGATCGGGCGTTGCACAATCCAATGCGGCTGCAACCTTTGCTCTATCACGGGGTCTATGTGTCTCCGCCATTATCGCCAACAAGTGCTCGTATTGAAAAATGCGAGTCGGAACTCCTTCAACCTGTACGTCAATTGCCGCATCAAGCGCCTCCTCTACGAGTGGAGTGGGTGGAAGCAGAAACTGTACGAGGACGCCCTCAATTTGGATGAATTCACCATCTGCTCTGTAGCCCAATGAGCCCAAACGCTCGTAAGCAGAGGCGAGACTAAATAGCGTGCCTGTGTGCGGCAGATGACAAAAAATGTCCAGATCCTCTGTAAAAAACGGTTCAACGTAGAACAAAAGAGCGATCGAACCACCAATAGCGTATTTACCTATTACGCCGTCACTCTCCAGAGAATTCAAAATGCGCAGTGCGCCGCCGATTACAAGCGCTTCATCACCATCGTCACTTCTTTTAGGATCATCAAATTTGCTCATGGCTCTAGGCGATAGCCAAAACCGCGCACTGTTTGAATCAACGGCGCTTCGCTCTCACGCTCAACTTTTTGCCGCAGCCTGAGAATCGTTTGCCTGACTGTTTCAATTGAGGCTTCCGAATCGGTGGGCCAGACCCTGTCCAGCAAATCGTCGGCTGAAAAGACTTGTTTTGGGTGCAGCATAAAAAGCTGCAACAGAGAGAACTCTTTCGGGTAAAGCTTGAGTTCTGCGCCCGCCATTGTCACTGTGTGCTCGACGGGGTCTAATTCTATGTCGCGCACAACAATCGTCTTATAGCCGACCACAGGGGGGCGCCTGAGAAGGGCTCTGACCCGCGACAACAACTCGCGCATGTCGAAAGGTTTGGTCAGATAATCATCGGCGCCGGACTCCAGCCCAGTGATCTTATCTTCCATGTGAGAACGTCCGGTCAGAAAAAGCACCCCGCCGGCACCTTTTGCTCGCCTGTACTCCATGCAAATATCCAAACCGGTTCCGTCCGGCAATTCCCAGTCAAGCACCAAAAGGTCATAGGTCACCGAGTGCACGTATGCTGTGGCGTCCTTGGTGTTGTGCACAAGATCCACCACATAGTGCGCGTCCTGCAAAGCGTTCACCACAATTGCGGCAAGTTCTTTGTCGTCTTCAACTACCAGCAGTTTCGCCAAGAGGATGCCCCGGTCACTCGTCAGATGAATTATAGACGTATTCACGGGCACACAATTGTTGCCAAGAAGCCTAAAGGCAATAAATTGAGGAGCGGCAGTCGTTGGCTGCCGCTCCCCCCTTCGTCGCATCGAGTAAAAATTAGAACTGTTAGCGCACCACTAGCGGTGCGGCAATTGTGATTCGATCAACCTCCTCTTCGTCCTCTCAACCCGCCGAATGAACCAGGAGGTCCGGGTTGGTAGCCGGGATCTACAGTTGCGACGCCCGGTCCTTCTCCGGGGGTACCAGTCTGACCGGTTTGGCCCGTCGCTTTATAGCGTTGTATGGCGGCCCAGAGTGCCTGGTGAGCAGCTGCAGTAATCTTCTGTGGGGTGTGGACAGGGGCGGTTTCTTCTGGGGCGACGGCAGGTCTGTTATGTTCAGTCATGCCAGGTTCGGCGCTGTCGGGATAGTAAGTCGGCGGTGCGTACTGATGGTGGCCCGCTCCATAGGTACCGTCGGAATTTTTTCCGTCTTGACCGGGGCCTTCATAAACATATTGTCCAGCCGGCTGGTCGTCGGCAGTGGCGTTATGTGCATCGGCTTTGTTGGCGGCATCATTGCGGCTTAGAGCCACAGGTGTAGATGTTGTGTGCTCGGGCGGTCCATTTCCCGGCAGCGATTCACCTTGAAAAACACCTCCATCTGTCCGAGGTCCTGCAACTGCCCTTGGCCCCACAGGCTCTGCCGGGGCTTCAGGCTGTGCCTCCAAAACAGGCTCGACAGGAGGCGTTTCAGATGGGTGCGGGGCTTCCGGAACCGGCGGTGTTTCCCCAACTGGAGGTGTCTCAGGAACCGGCGGTGTCTCTTCCTGCGGAGCATCTTCAGCTGCAACAGCCACCCGCTTGCCGCTGTCAAAAAATTCGACATTCCCCAGCCATGAAGGCGCGTCCCTTCTGGAGGCACCGCTGAAATAGGAATTGTCATTCAACAGATTCGCGCTTGCGTTGTCCAACCAGGTAGCGCGGGATGGCATTTCGCGAGCTGAATCAAAGCTAGAATCAAAGTTAGTATCGAGAACAGACATGTTTATGTCCTCCAGAGTAGAATGCGACGCAAAACAGAGACAGCGTGATGCCGCTTGTCCTGAACGTTTAGGTGATTAGTAAAGGGTTTGATGTGGTCGGAAGTCCGATTGACAAAATCATAATCGCCGAATCTGAGGAATTCCTGAGGTAAGAATTCTTAGTCGCTTAACAATTGCCCGACAAAAAAGGCACCGCTTTCGGTGCCTTTTCTTTGCGCTGAATATAAAGGCGCATGCAATGCGCCACTCTACGGAGGCTCCGCTAGCTTCACAAGCTCAAGCGGCTTGCTGGCGTCCGTAATTTTCAACAGACTCAGCGACGTTTTGATAGAAGGATTGAATTGCCTTTCCTGGCTGCGGACGCGGCTTAAATACGGACGTCTCCCGAAATGACCACATCGCTTTGGCATACTCCAAAAACTGAGCATCCAATTCCTTCTTTTCTGCAGGCGTCATGCGACAGCGCACTTGCTTGCAAATATCCTGTTCTGCATCCCGCAGCATCTGGTCGCGTTTTCCAATCAAAGGATAGTCAGCTAGATCTGGTCCTTCCACACCCCAGCCGAGACCGGCGCGAAGACTCTTCATCTGCTTCTTGTGAAACTCCTTCTCTTGTCTGGCGAGTTCCACTTTTTCGTCCTGCGTGAGCTTGCTTTCAACAGCCTTCTTCAAGCGATCGTTAACGGTATCGCTCTGCCCAAGCATATCTTTGAGATCGTCCAGGAATTTGCCAATCTTGCTTTCAGAGCGCGATGGCGCTTCCTGGTGAAAGGCGAGCACATCAGGGCTGGTGAATCCGAGCTTAGACCAGATATGTTCGTTGCCGGTTCGGAGAGTCGGCAGTGTTTCACTTGTAGTGCTCTGATTGTGGCTCAAAAGTGGTGTGGAGTCAGCGACGGAGCGAGCATGGTGTGCCCATGCGGCGCTTGCAGATGAATTGTAAGGATCGTAGATTTCGGACGATGAGCCAAAACTGGCGTCAAGAACAGACATTGAGTGTCTCCTCCCTGGGGCAAGGGCGCAGCAACGAGGGCATCGTGTGCCGCTATTCGATTTGTTTAGTAAGTGGTTCGACGCTTCATATCGTACGTCGCAATTCTGATCATTTCCTGAGGACGCCGTTGGTGGTCAAAAGTCGGCGTTGATCTCGGAGGTGCTTACAGGCTTTGAACCGCGGGCAAAAACGGAAGAGCCTTTAGCCTGATGGAACCGGCAGCGGAAAGCTTGGGGACCATCGAACCATTAATGACAGAGGGGCGCAAATGCGCACTTTTAAATGTAAGTTTGAATTGTGGCGAGGACGTGACAAAAGGAACAGTTTTAACTCTGCGGTATTATTGCGCGTGGCGAATTGCATAACCTATTCAAACACGCGGAACTCTCACTACAAAAACACTTCCCCCGCCAGGATTGTCCTCTACGGAAATAGTGCCTCTGTGCTCGATTACCAGAGCGCGCACGATAGCTAGCCCCAGGCCGCTACCGCCCTTTTCGGCTTCTCTATCGGAGCCTGTCTGGCGAAAGCGCTCGAAGATGGTTTCCCGTTTTTCCGCGGGTACGCCTGGTCCGCGGTCGGCAATCCGAACCTCGACGGAGTTTTCCCCTTTCTCAACACTCACACTGACCTCTCCGTCTTCAGGCGAGAATTTAATTGCGTTTGTGAGAATATTGGTAAAAATTTGCTCCATTCGATCGGCATCGAAGTCCGCGCTCACGCTCTCATCCGGCGTCTTGAGAGTGATGTTTCGCGCCCGCGCAAGTGCATCAATGTTCGCAACAGCGCGATCAATAATCTCAACAAGGTCTCCTTGTTTGAGTTCAAGCTCAAAGCGTCCCGACTCAAGCCGTTCCACATCCAAAAGGTCATTGATCATTTTGATTAGACGACTGGCATTTTTTTCAGCGACGGCGGCTTCTTTCGAAGCGCCTGCAGACAAGTCTCCCAGTGCACCGGAATTCAGCATTGCCAGAGACATCTGTACGGACATAAGCGGGCTGCGCAAATCGTGACTGACCATGGCGAGCACTTCTTGTTTGTATCTGGAAGCTTCATCGAGCGCATCGGACATTTCATGAAAAACTGAATCAAGCTGGGCGATTTCGTCTTTGCCGGAAACCCGCGGCAGAAGCGGCTCGTGCTTCACAACGCGACGGGTATTGGCGATCATAATTTTGACGCGATTGATGATGTCCGAGTTGAAAAACAGCGCCATCAAGATTCCAAGAAAAACACTAAACGCAACTCCTGCAAACAAGAAGTACACGACGGTGCGTCGAGCGGCAGACTGTGCGGCAGGAGCTTTATCTTGAACGTCCTTTTCTTCCTGAATCAAGTCATCGAGGCAATGCAACAATTTTTCTAGAGAAACGCGGCTTTCAACAATGAAAAATTGTCGCGCACCTTCTTCCAAGCGAGTGCGGCAGCGCTCCAGTTCTTCAACCCCGCCTTGGGTTGCCAGTGAAATCTTGTCGTATGCAACTCTTTCAAACTCTTCATCCTGCATCATCGCCTGCATTTTTTTCAAATGCTCGGGAATCTTTTTGTTGATCGCTGCATAGTATCGCTTCATGAATGCCTCATCTCGAGTCATTCGATAAAATGAGAGCTGCGCACCCGCATCGTAAAAAATCTTCTGCAAATCATGCGCCGTCGTCACCACAGCGCGCGAATGATTCTCTTTGATCATGCCTTCTTCAGCTTGTTTCAGCAATGTCGCCAGGCACACGACGAAAATCAACTCGAACACAATCGGAACGAGTACGAGAATCAATCCTTTTTGAAACAGCTTGAGGTCGAAGCGCATGCTCTTGTGAAAACCAATCACCAGCCAGGACAATATTAGCGCTAAATCGGCCTAAGGGTTTTTCAACTATACGTTTTCAACCTATACGTTTTCGACCTTATAACCAATACCATGCACGGTGCGAATGAAGTCGTCCGCACCCGCCTCTTTGAGTTTTTTCCTGACGGCTCGCACACACGTATATATCGTCTCGCTGGAGGCAGTAGATTCCGATGACCAGACGCGCTCTAAAAGCGCCTCCGTGCTGACCACTTGCCCTGCGTGCTTCATGAAAAACTCAAGCAAAGCAAACTCTTTGGGTGCAAATTGAATCTCTTTTCCATTAGCGGAAATCGTGTGTGCTCCTACGTTTAACTCAACAGGACCAATCACAATAGAGTTGGTCGTGAATTGCGGAACCCGCCGCAACAGTGCCCTGATACGGGCGGACAGCTCTATGACATCAAATGGTTTCGTCAAATAATCATCAGCGCCGGCGTCAAGACCCTGCTCTTTCTCGGAAATCTTGCCCTTTCCGGTCAGAAGCAAAACAGGCGTTGTTCCACCTTCATTGCGAAACTCCCTCAGCACCTCAATTCCATTGCGATTGGGCAGTCCCCAATCGAGCACGATAAGGTCGTATTTCAGATGAGCAAGATAGTCGGAAGCCTGAAGCCCATCTGCGATCAGTTCGACCGTATGATGCTGGAGCTTCAGCCACTGAACGATCCTGTCGCCCAGGTCCGCGTCATCTTCGACAAGCAGTATCTTCGCCATGGATCCCTGAAAACCAACTCGCGCACCTATCTTAGCACCGCCCGCAGG
>PNLN01000205.1 GCA_013823055.1 Cyanobacteria bacterium DS2.3.42 | reverse complement strand
TTCGTCAGCCACTTCCTCGAAGCGTGATTGCGAGTAGCCGGCTTTGTCCATTTTATTGACTACGACGATCACTTGACGGACGCCGAGAATGCCAAGGATCTTTAAATGGCGCAAGGTCTGCGATCCAATGCCGTCAAAACCATCCACAACCAGAATGCCGGTTTCGGCACCGGAAGCGCCGGTGGTCATGTTCTTCAGAAACTCGAGGTGACCGGGAGCATCGATCAATAGAAAACGTTTGCCGTCAAATTCGAAATTGACTCTGGTGGTATCAATACTGATGCCTTGCTCTTGTTCTTCTTGAAAGGCATCCAGGAAAAAAGCAGGCTCGAGTTGTACTCCACGAGACTGGCAAGTTTTTCTCACCTTCTCGATGGTTTGCTCCGGCACTTTGCCGAAGTCCATAAGCAGACGCCCCAGAAGGGTGGACTTACCGTGGTCCACATGTCCGACTATGACGATTTTTCGCTGGTTGTATTCAGTCATTTCTTATCCGTTTACATGTAACCCTGGCTACGCAATTTTTGCATTGCGTAAGTATCGGCATTATCTTGAGCGCGACCGGCACGCTCAGAAGTTTTCGTCATACGTATTTCATCGACTATTTCATCGATAGAGGATGCACATGAGTCAATTGACCCCGTGCAGGGCCAGCAACCAAGACTTCTGTAACGTTTGCCTTCGGCGTTGCTGAAATAAAGAGGCATGATTTCCAGTTTTTCACGCTGGATGTACTCCCAGACGTCAAGCTCTGTCCAATGGAGTAGCGGATGAACCCGCATATGAACTGACTCGGGCAAATGCAAATTGTAGTGATTCCAAATTTCGGCCACCTGGTCTTTGTATGTCCACGTGCCGTCATCGGGACGAGGAGATACTACTCTTTCTTTGGCCCGCGAACCTTCTTCGTCACGTCTGATGCCGAGCAACAGCCCGCCGATATTGTTCTCTTTAATGGTATCCAGAAGTCCCTGTGTTTTCAGAGCACCACAACAGGTCAGGCGGCCTTTGTCCGGCCCCATGCCGGCATCGAGCGCGGCTCTGTTTTGCCCGACAATCAAGCGCAAGCCATTCTCTTTGGCGTACTGATCGCGCCAGGTGATCATTTCGGGAATCTTGTAGCTGGTGTCTATGTGCACTAGTGGAATAGGCACATGTCCAAGGAATGATTTGCGCACTAACTGCAAAAGTACGGTCGAGTCTTTACCCATCGACCACAGAAGTGCCAGATTCCTTATCTTTTTGTAAGCCTCTCGTATTATGAACACACTTTCATGTTCGAGGCGAGTCAAATGGTCAGTCATTGTAAGTAATTGCGCCCATTGACGCTTGTTATTCGGGGAATTCCACCGGTCGCAGCTGAGCATATCAGGCCTCGCCTGGCAGTCAAGGAGAACGATTTTAAGTACAACAGCGTTACTGTAGAATCGTGCCCCCAGGTGCAATCTCCGCATATAGGCTGGAAATACTCAATTGGAAACTCGGCGCCGCAAGTCCATAGATGTGGCGGCAATCATTATCATTGCCGCTTTTATTCTTTTTGGCTGTTTCGGCCGCACTGTACTGACCGGCAAAGAGATTTCAAAGCTGCCCATTTTGGCTTCGGAAGATTACTTCTTCAACAACAGCCTGCGCTTTACTATTCAAAGACCGCGCTTCGATCCATCGCTTTACCAGTTTCACATTCCTTTTCAATTGTATGCAGCAAAGGAAATGAAACGCATGCACTTACCTCTGTGGAATCCCTGCTTTGGATGCGGTTTTCCCACATTTGCTGAATTGCAATACTGCACATTTTCACCATTTAGAGGAATTTTCCAAGCTTCCAATTCCTACCTCTACAACCTGGGCATTGCGGTCAAATGTTTAATTGCCGCCCTTGGAACGTTCGCACTATCAAGGCTCTTCACGTTTTCTACCGGAGCATCTGTGTTTGCAGCGATTGCTTACGGGCTGAGCCCGTTTGTGCTGCGCGAACTGGAATTACCAAATGAAGTGCAAATGTTTCCGCTGCTTGCCGCAGCATTTTTATATTTAGGAAATGGAAAGAGTTTTGTCAAAACTGCGCTGCTGGGCGCTTGCACCGCTATAGCTCTGGCATCGATGCATCCGGAATTCTTTTTCCTTGCTATTTTGAATTCTCTGGTTATTATGCTTGCCGCTCGCCCATTTGCCCCGGCACAACATCCAGCGCAGGTCGGCAAAAACATTCTTCTGGCCGGCGTAATCGGAGTTTGCCTGGGGGCACCTTTGCTTTTGCCCTTTCTTGAGCTGGCTTCCAATGGCGATTCCTATAAGTTTCACGAATTTTCTATTCAAAAGGATCCAATCCAAACTCTTTTGTCTGGACTGGTTACCCCGGTAAACAAAGGAGGCAGCGCGTTTTTGGGAGTGGTATCGCTCTTGATGGCAATATTTGCTCTGCTTTTTGGCAACCGTAAAAACCGATGGCTGGCTATTTGGGCTTTAGCTTTGGGGAGCTTATGCAGCTTGCCGGGACCGCTGGAGCAATTGTCGAAGATACAACTATTCAGCTTGATCCCGCCGCGCTATTGGCTTGCTCCCTTTCTCATGTCATTGAGCCTGCTGGCCGCTCACGGTGTTGATTTGAGCCTTGAGCAAATGCAAAACCACAGGCGCAGAGAGCTGATTTTGCTGACTGTAAGTGCTGCACTTTTGGCAATCATTCCCTTTGTGCTGATTAACGGCCACATAGTTTTGCCCGGCTTTGACGGTACTTTGCCGGCGCCGGTAATAATGCCGGGCGAGGCAGTTAAAGGCGCACTGGCTCTCGCTGCGGCGATGGCGGTGATGGCTGCAGCATATTTTGTCAAATTGCCTTTCAAAGCCATATCTATTTTGCCCCTACTGCTGCTGGCTGCCAATCTACTAAGTGTCGGTGACGCCAGTCGCTCTGCCTTGAGCCCGACATTTCCTTTTACTTACAGCTCATCTGCCGTTTTAGAAGAGATAAGAAAGAGCGGCGAACGCATGACCGCCGCAGGGCATCACTTCTTCTATCCTAATATCGCCCTGGCCTATGAATTGCGGGACTTTCGCCACACCGGGCCGCTTGTACCCAGATGGATCTCGGCGATGAGCCGGCAGGCAGACATCTCAAAATTAGCCAATAAAGGCAGCGCCGTGTCCAAGGCCATAGACACTGCCAGCGTCAACTATTTAATCAGTCGCTGGCCGCTCCACTCGAGCGCGGACAAACTCTTGCCGCTAAAACCATTTCCCGGTCTTGCCGCCTGCCCTCAGCGCATCTTAGCTCCTTTAGTTTTAAAACAGGGAAGCTACTGCCTTTCCACCAAAGGTGAGCTTTTTACAAAACTTGAGTGGGAGCTGGATCCGGTCTGGTCAGCCAACATGGCGACAGAGCTGAGCATTATCGATGCTGACGGGAAGGTTCTTTCGGTAGGACCTCGCTCCGGCGTTGGAGCTGCCGGAAAGTCTCATTCATGGCAGCAAGATTCTATCCAGATTCCCGATTTCGCCAGGCAAACAAAAGACGTTTATCTGGTCCTTCGCATTTACAGCGCACTCACAGAAGGAATGTTGCCACTCAACAAAACACCTTTACCTGCGCGCTTTCTCGGCGTAGAACTTTTGCACGTACCACCAGGCGAAAAAAATCTCACCGATTTGAGCCAGGCTCGCCTCAAATTCATCAGGCAAGACAGCGACCAGGTTTTGCTTTACCGAAACACTATGGCCTTGCCGCAAGCTTATCTGGCCGGCAACATATTACCGGCAGAATCACTGGCTGCGGCAGTTGTAGCCATGCTAAATCCAGGGTTTGACGCGCACACCCAAACCATAATTGAAGCGCCTGCGCAAACTTTGCAGCTGCCTAATTCGACTGCCGAAACGAAATCTGCAGAAGTTCAAAGACCGAATGCCAGCACAGTTATGGTCACAGCCAATGCCGACCACGATTCATTCTTGATTTTGACCGATACGTTTTACAACGGCTGGCACGCCTATCTGGACGGCAAAGAAGTGCCCATATATCGAGCCAATGTCAGTTTCCGCGCCTGCCGAGTGCCTCAAGGAACGCACCAGATCCGCTTCGAATTTTTCCCGCTCACGTTTTATGGCGGCCTTTGCATAACAGCGATTACACTGCTTGTTTGTGCCTTTTTTATCTTCAGAAGTCTGCAAAATCTAAGTAGAACGAGGTTCTAAGAGCGAGATAAGCTGCTTTCTTTGGTCTCACTCACAGTTTTTCTCGGCGCACTCAAAATCAGTTTTGAACGCTCATTATCCCTGACGAGCGACTCCAAACGTTTTACAGAATCAAGCGAACCCAATTTCAAATTCTTCAAAATAGAAAGACACAATTTAGCCGCTGCCAGACGCGGTCTTGCCACAGCCAATTTGGCAATATCGGACCAGTATTTCCTGAAGGAAGTTCTCAAAATCAAATCGCGGATCATGATGTCGAACTGATACAGAGTCTCATCAGCATCATGCAAGACGTTGCCCCTCTCTCCTTGATACAGACTGGTTGTCGATCGCTCAGACATTCTCTCCGCCGCTTTCTTATAGAGCTCCATGGTTTTGGTAGCGATCTCGACTCTATCAAAAACCTCAAGCACGCGCTTTCTTGCATTGGCGGCAAGCCGGTTGCGCTCCGCGTCGTCGGCCAATAACTTGATCAGGCTCTCAGCTATAGCCTGCGCGTCTTTTACCGGAACTATCAGACCGGATTGACCATGAACAATGTATTCCTTTGTGCCACCACCATCGGTGCCGATTACGGCTCGCCCGCAGGACATCGCTTCCAGGCATGTATAGGGGGAATTATCGTATAAAGACGGAACAATACAAACGTCGGCTGCGCGATAATACTTGGGCAGATCGGCAAGCGCAACCCGGTTGATAAATGTAACAGCATCGGCGCAACCGGTTCTGGCAAGGCGTTCCTTTATTTCAGTCAAAACAGATTTTTGCCCGACCGCATTTTGGGTGTCGTCACCGATTATGACGATGTGGCAATCGGGCACCGCGGCAACTACTTGCGGCACCGCATCGATCAAATAGTGAATACCCTTGCGGGCCTCCAGCCGCCCGACAAAGAGAACAGTCGGGGCCACTTTGCCGAGATCGGCGCGCTCACCTTCGGGACTAAATTCCTGAGCATCGATCGGGTTATAGACAATATCTATATCCTCGACGTTTATGCCCAGGTCTGAAGCCACATACTGCGCCAAATCGAGACTGGGAGAAGTAATTACGTCGGCAGAAAGCATAGCGATGCGTTCGACCATGGCAACGAATTGATGGTCGAATGTATCTGTGACATTGTGCAAGCGCTCTGCTATGAATTTCGAATGGGGCGTGTAAAGCCGGACTGTCAGGGGAGTACATTTGGTGATTGCCGGATAAAAACCTTCAGCTAAAAGTTCTGGAGTGTCGACGGCGTCAAAAGGTTTTATCCTGTTCAACTCGTCAAACTTGGCATACAGTGCCGCACTGGTTCTCATGACATAGCGGCTGTAGGGCATGCAAAATGCCGACCACCCCAGGTCCGAGCCGACCGGCAACGGCACGACACGGTGTACGGGAATACCGCAATCATCCTGCTGCTCGACTCCTTTGCCTTCCTTAGCCAAGGCCACAACTTCTACGTCATTGCCGGCCGCCTTCAACCCGTGCGCCAGATGGCGGGTGAATGTGGCTATCCCGCCGAATCCGGTATCGGGCGGATATTCACGAGAGATCAGACAGACGCGCAAGAAAAACACCGCAGTATCAGTTGCATAAAGATACCAAATGATAGAGACAGTATGGTGCGAGAAAGAACCTGCTAACATCAAGGTTTGTGCAAGAATCTTGTACTCATAATGAAAAAGGTCTTACTTACCGTACACAAATTTTTTCCCGAGCATCGCGCGGGAACGGAAGTGCTTACGCTCAATATCGCCAAAGAATTGCAGGCGAGGGGCTACGAAGTTTTGGTCGTGACTGCCAATCCGCCCGACCTGGATGCACGCAGAAAAGACGGTGCTGGGCAGGAAACCTCCGCCTTCGAATACGAAGGAGTGCCTGTACATGTCATTGAAGAGCCGCTCAGGCTCAAGAACTATCGCTTCTCATACGAATATGACCATCCGCATATCGCCAGCCATTTCCGCAAATTATTCGAGAACTTCAAACCGGATCTCGTACAAATTGTGCATGCGCAAAATCACTCCGCAGCCGTCATTGACGTAGCCAGAGAATTGAACATTCCTGTGGTTTTCTATTCCACTGATTTCTGGTTTGTCTGCCCAATTGTGCAGCTCAAAAGACCGGATGGATCTATTTGCCGCGGGCCCGGTCCGGGAGCGCTCAAATGCCTGGATTGCTATACGCCCAAATTGTTTCCACCCCTTTCTGAATTCAAAGAAGCACTAGGGGTTAAATATCCGCTCACGTCCCAAAAATCTTCAGCCCTTCATTCGGCAGCTATAAAGGGTCTGTATTCTGCCTACATCGCCTCTAAATTGCCCGAGGCAACGGGTGCGACTTTAAAGCGTCCGGCGAAATTGCGCAACACCGCCAACAGCATGCAGGCGATTTTGGTGCCGACAGGTCTGATGCGAGATGTCTTCGTTGAAAACGGAATTGACGCAAAACTCATTCACCATGTACCTTTCGGTATTCATCTGGAGGCTCTTACTAAACACATTGAAAAGTCGCCGTCAGAAATCGTACGAATCGGTTTTATCGGCACGCTATTCGAACACAAAGGCGTCGACTTGCTTATCAAAGCATTCCTGGCGCTGCCGGCTGATGCAAAATGCGACCTTTCCATTTATGGCTCAACTGATCAGTTTCCAGAATATGGGAAAAAACTGCTGGATATGGCAGCAGACGGATCGCAAAATGCCAAAAAAATTACTTTCAAAGGAACATTTCCTCAGGCCCAATTTGGTGAAATTCTCGCCAACCTTGATGTTCTGGTAATTCCATCACGCTGGTATGAAAATACGCCCCTGGTTATGCAGTCGGCTCTGGCTACCAAAACACCCTTGATTGCTACGGATCTAGGTGGCATGGCGGAAATTATCGAACATGGCAAAACCGGTTTGCTCTTCAAACTCAATTCTGCAGAATCACTCAAAGAGCAGCTTTTACGTATCGTCACCGACCCCTCGCTTTTGACAAGCTTTCGAGCGGCTATAAAACCCGAGCGCAGCGTGCAGGACATGGTCGACGACATCGAAAAAATATATGCTCCGTATCTTAGAATTCCGACATCTGTTTGCTGAAAAGCTGAAAGACTCGCACGGGAGCGTGCGCGGTGGGTCGTGCTAACATATTGCCCATGAAAACACTTGTAATTGGCGGCAATGGCTTTATTGGCTGCCACCTAGTTGATCACTTGCTTAATTCCGGTCACTCAGTAAGAGTAATCGACCGCTATCCCAGTCGGTTTAGAGAACCGCTGCCGGCAGTTGATTACCAGATAGGCGACCTGGGCAATCACGGTGAAATTGCAGCCGCAGTCAAGGATATAGATTGGGTTTTTCACCTGGCTTATACGACTTTGCCGCAAACCTCCAATGACGACCCGGTCTACGACATTCGCTCGAACATCGCCGACTCCGTGCAGCTCTTTCAGGAATGCCGGCAGTCAAACGTCAAAAAGGTCATTTTCATTTCTTCGGGCGGAACGGTTTATGGTGTTCCGAAGACCAGCCCGATCAAAGAAGATCACACAACAGAGCCGATTTGCTCTTATGGAATCACCAAGCTGGCAATCGAGAAGTATCTCTATCTTTTCTATACGCAGTGGGGCCTGGATTACGTAGTCTTGCGCTTTTCCAACCCGTACGGCGTTTTGCAAAATCCGCGTGCAAAACAAGGAGTCATCGGTGTTTTCCTCGGCGCTGCGGCAGAAGGCAAACCAATCAATATCTTCGGAGACGGAGAAACGGTGAGAGACTACATATACGTTACAGACGCAGCGCGCGCGTTAGTTTGTGCCGCTGAATATCAACCCGGTCCGAGCGACCCCCGCATTTTCAATATTGGAGCCGGTCGCGGTCATTCACTTAATGAGATTGTCGATGAGATAAAGAAAAACATTGACCGTCCGGTTACCGTGAATTACCAGCCTGGCAGGCCTGTAGACGTTCCGTCCAATGTTCTTGACATTAAGCTGGCGGAAAAACATTTGCAGTGGTCCGCACAAACTGAGCTGGGTGCCGGTTTGAAAGAAACCTGGAATTGGATAACCTCCTTAAATACAGCTTAGTATTGCCGCAGGCTGGGCTTTTGCAACCCGCCCCCGCACTTGACATTAGAAGCTGACAAGTTGACCTTAGCCCTGAATATGTAAGACAATTCGGGGTTGTTGAGAGTAGACGCATCCGGTAATAGCCAGTGGCAAGTCCCGATCTTTCAGTTGTAGTAGCTGTATATAACGAAGACCCGCGCAATCTTGTGCGCTTGCTTCAGAGACTAGAGGAGATTCTCCTTCAAGCCTCCATCAAGTATGAGGTGGTATTCGTAAATGACGGCTCCGGTGAACGCACTTCGCGCTCACTCAAGGAAATCGCCCTTGAATTTCCCTATGTCAAACTGATCAATCTCTCGCGTAATTTCGGACAACAGGCGGCAATCACAGCCGGCATGGATCATTGTGATGGACGAGCTGTCGTCAATATCGACTCTGATTTGCAAGATCCACCTGAATTGATTCCACAAATGATGGAATTGTGGCGCCGTGGTTATGATGTCATTTACGCCACCCGCTCGACCCGCAAAGACAGCGTGCCGAAGCGTCTTTTCGCTTTCCTTTATTACAGAGTGCTTTCCTCAGTAGCAGCGGTGGAAATTCCTCGAGATACCGGCGACTTCCGTCTCATGGACAGGAAAGTAGTCGAGGCACTCAAGCGACTGCCTGAGAAAAAACGCTTTTTGCGTGGACTGGTACCCTGGCTCGGCTTCAGGCAAGTGGGCATCGCAGTCGATCGCGGTGCGCGCGAACTTGGTGAAAGCACATACACGATAAGAAAACTTTTGCGTCTCGCCTTCGACGGAATTCTCGCGTTCAGCGTGGCCCCTCTGTTTTTGATCCCTGTGGTGGGAGCAATACTGGTTGGCATAGGACTTTTGACATTTGCCATTGCCTTTGCAGTTGCTGCCTCCACTCAAGCTTATTGGTTCCTGGGAGCAGCAATGCTGGTCCTTTCCGGAGTACAAGTGCTGTCGGTTGGACTGGTGGCAGTCTACCTCTCTACTGCGCTTGAAGAATTGCGCGGTCGTCCCACTTACCTGGTGCAGGACCGGTTAGGCAAAGCATTTGATACCACTCGCTCACCGGAAATCAGAACAACGAGAGAAGGCACAGAAAGTCTGTCAGACGAAGCGCTTGCAGCGTCATCTCTGCGCTAACTCGAAAACCGAATTCGCTTTTGCAGGTTTTTTTATGAACACAGTGGCAATTATAGGCGGTGGCTTTGCAGGCACTCTAACTGCCGTCAACCTCATCCATCACGCCCGTAATCCTTTGAAAATCGTTCTCATTGAAACAGCTGAGAACTTAGGCAGGGGCGTTGCCTATTCCACGGTATTTCCGAAACACCTTCTCAATGTCCCGGCTGGTCGTATGAGCGCATTGCCGGACGAGCCGCTGCATTTTCTTAAATGGGCGCGTGCCCAAAATATGGTGGTGAGCGAATCGTCATATCTAAGCCGCAAACTGTATGGGCAGTATATCGACAGCATTCTGCAATCAACAGTAATCAATCTGCCTGCATTTATTACGTTTGAAAAACTTACCGACGAAGCGCTGTCAATACAACTGATCCAGGACCAGACCAAGGCTGTTATCAAATTGGCGAGCGGAGAGGTGGTAGTAGCAGACAAAGTCGTACTGGCGACGGGCAACTTCTGCCCCCAAACACCTTCTGGAATCAGCCAGAGCATCGCCGCTTCTGAAAGATACGTCAACAATCCGTGGCAACGCGCAGACGCCGACTATGCCACTACCAGTGGTGACGCACTACTAATCGGAACCGGCTTGACCATGATTGACAAAGTAATGGAGCTTGTTCATAGCGGATTCAAAGGTAATATTTATGCCGTCTCACGCCATGGGCTGATACCGCGCGCTCATTCCAAGGCTTCACTGGCAGCTTTTGCACAAACTGAATTGAATCAAGAATTATATGGAGACTTGACGCTGCTATTTAAGGCAGTGAAAGAGACGATCAGAAGCGGCTCTTATGCCCACCTATTCGACAACTCATCGACTGTAAAAATGGACGTGGCCGACTGGCGTCAGGTCATCGACTGCTTGCGTCCCCATTCACAAGCCCTGTGGGCGTCGCTCAGCGACAAGCAAAAGAAGCGATTCCTGAGGCACTTGCGCACTTATTGGGACGTCCATCGCCATCGCATGGCGCCGGAAATCGCAGAAGAGATAAATGGGCTGACAGAAACGGGAAGGCTCAAAATTCTCTCTGGGCGCTTGTACAGCGTCAATGAAACGTCAGAAGCTTTAATCGCAACAATCATGCCCCGCGGCGGCGGACAGCCTGAGCAATTGAAGGTTGCTTTAATGATAAACTGTTCCGGTTATTCGCCCGACTTCCGCAGGGCAAAGAGTGTCCTCGCTCAATCACTCTTGACCAGAGCATTGGTTGTACCGCATCCAACCGGTCTGGGCTTAAGTGTTCGAACAGACGGTGCAATTTTGGATGTAACGGGAAAACCCAGCAAAGTGCTTTTCACACTTGGTCCACCTACTTTAGGTCTGCGCGGAGAAACGGTGGCGGTGCCGGAATTACGTGTTCAGGCACGAGAACTGGCGAAAGTTCTCTTACAAACAGGGCAAACAAGTGAATTTTCCGTCCTGCAAATTGAGGAGAGCGAATTCAACTATGTCAAAAGCCCTTTGTCATAGGAATCGACGATTGAAAACAGGCGCTCTGGTATCAATTACCATGCTCATGGCGTGCTTACAATCAAGCCATTCTTATGCGGCGGAGAGCACCTACCAGCTGCCCAAATCCTCAATTTTAAAGCCGAGTAGCGATTTTGACTTTTTTGCATACAGCAAAAAACTGCACAAAGATCACCAGGCCCGCCATGCCTTCCGTCAAGGCGTCAATCCTCAGAAATGGCAAACCACTGCACGTGCAGCGTTAAAGACCCTTCTGGCCTTGCCTGAGTCTGCGCCTGCTCCTTTGAATGCAAAGCTAGGCGAAAAACTTAAGTGCGCTGTGGTCATCGACAAGAGAGTCTATAAATACACAAGGCAGGAAATTCTTTACTATAGCCGACCGAATTATCCGGTCGGCGGCTATTTTCTCTTGCCGGATAACGCAAACAATTCCAAAGCGAAGTATTCGGCAGTGGTTTGCATGCCCGGGCATGGAAGCCGAGTGCAAGACATTGTCGGATTGCAGCCGGACGGCAACACAAGAAGCACTCTATCTGCAGACTATCAACACGATTTGGCCGTCCAGTGCGTAGCCAATGGTTATGCAACTATCGCCATAGAGTCGCTTGGTTTGGGATCCCGCGCCTCTTACAGCAAACGAAAAGAATTCCCTCAGGGTCAGGACTGCAATCAGTTCGATGGCCCTCTAAACTTGTATGGCGACAGCCTGATCGGCTACAGAGTATATGATGCCTTGCGGGCAATAGACTATCTACAATCGCGAAATGACATCAACAAAGATAGTATCGCCACGGTTGGCGTCAGTGCCGGCGGTGCGATTTCTCTATTTGCCGCGGCCTTAGACACACGCGTTAAATGCGCTGTAGTCAGCTGCTTTCTAAATGACATAAATTCATCGCTTCTTTCCCACATCCATTGCGGCTGCAATTATGTCCCCAATCTGGGTAAGGAATTCCGTCTTTCAGACATCGGCGGATTAATCGCTCCGCGGCTTCTTCTTATTGAAGCTTCAAAGAATGACCACGCGTTCCCTCTCAGTGGCGCTAAATTGGCTTATGAGGAAACAAAAAAAATCTACTCCGCACTTAAGGTACCTCAGAATGTCATTTTGTTTCAAACCAAAGGTGACCACCAATTCGATGGGTATGAAGCTTTCAAACGCTTGAAGCTGGATTTAAGATAATCGACTTGCCGAAGCCAGTCCTCTGTATTATTTTTCAATGAATCTCAACTGCAAGGCCTGATTTGCGCCATTGAAGCCGGCTCTTAGTTTTATAGCGCTGACTTTCCTGACAGTAGAAACTTCCCAGCTCAATGCTTTTCCCTTCTTGAGCGGCAGCGTCTCAAAGAGCCCCGGGGCATAATCAAGACCGTCATCATAAAAGCTCAAATAAATCTGCGCAGCGGCCAGATCAGTCCCTTGAATTTCAATCTGCCTCACAGATACCGGCCTTTTGAGCGACAATTGCACATGCTTGCGACGCAGGGGCATGTAGAGCGTGTGCTCGGTGACGTCAGGGGGATACGTAAAATTGAAGGTGTCAGGCTTGTTTGAGTCTACCTGTACATTCATGTAGGGCGGCATACAATCGTTGATGGCAATCTTTTGAACCCGACTTTGTCCAGACTTTTCGCCCAAAGCAGCGGGGAAAAGTTTTTCGATGGTGTCGATTGCTGAAACTGCATAGAAGTGAGTAGAAAATGGACCAGGATGTCCATTGCCCGGATTAATGCCCAAACGCAGTGCGGAGCTGCTTTTCTTGAGCAATGGATCGGCTGCGGCCGCTTTGGCAAAGTCGTCGCTGGAATCTATGAATGGCAATCCAACCGCAGCAAAAACAGGCTTGACCTTTGCATAGCGAATCGAATTGTAGTCTCTGACATTCTTGAAAAAGTCTCTGCTTTGGACGGTGTTTTCTTGTGTCTTGTTTTGAAAACCAGCCGGAAGAGCCATAACGAAGGCCGGCACTTGCGCAGCTTTTAAAAATGATGAAAGGCGCTCCAGCGTTTTTCTATAGGACTTAAAATTCTCACCTTCGAGCAAGGCCAATTCCCAATTCGCGTATTCCAGAGCGCTGGATTTTTTGCTTACATTTGCTTGCAATGCCAAATTTCGTATTTGCAGAAGCTGTCCTGTCAAATTGGGAAGAATGGTTTTAAGCTTGGCGAATACCGGATCGTTATCCGGCAACTCTTTGGGCAGCATATTCACATAGGCTTGCCCGTTGGCATCCTTCTGCGCCGGATCGTTAGTCACATAGCCGAATACGACAAGATCGGGTTTGTACTTCGGCAATAATGTATGCAACCAGCCAAACTCATCATCCGTGCTGGCACCGTTCAATCCGGCTGCAATTACTTCAACATCACTGTAGCCACGCTTCTCCAGCTCCATTTCCAGCTGGCGCCACCAGAGCGTATTGACGTTGTCCGCGCCGTCGCCCCAGACAAATGAATCGCCAATCACCATGATGCGTTTCTTACCGGGATGTTCTGGCGAAACCGGCATATATTGGGAACGCCAGACCGGATCCGACTGGCGCGCGTCATTTTTCAAATATGTGAAGTGATTGAGTCGGTGATTTTCATCCGTCCATAAATAAGACTCCAGCTGCCCGGAGTTCTCGAGGGCGGGAATTATCCAGCGATCGAGCGCGAAAATGGAACCTACGACTATGGCTAGAGAGGCAACGAAATATCCCAGCGAGGACAATGCCACTGTCTTTGATGGCAAATGTTTCGCGTCGACATGAATGGCTTTTTTTCGGTCAACTACTTCCAACAAGGAATTGGACCTCTTAGAACAAAGTATAGATAAACGGTGCAAGCGCACTGCTTTGCACAAATACGCCAACCAAACCTAGCATGAGAAGAATTATCAAACACGGCAGGAAGAGCAGCTGGCTGTGCCGGGCAAAGTAAATAACCACCGAAAGCGGTTGCAGCCAACCGGGCATTGAATACTGCGATGTTTTGCCATTCTCGTCCGATGCTTCTTTATCCGTCCAGCCTTCGATGGCAGGCGGTTTGTCGCTCCATGAATAGAAGGGCTCGTGATTGTTCTTCTTTTGATAAACGAGACCGGCCGGAAGAATAGTCACAAAGTAAATGACAGTTAGAACGGCTTTGAAAAGATTGGTGCCCACGAAAGTGGCGATTGCCTTCATGACTCGATGGGGATAAACCATCAGGCCCGGTGCTATCAAAGTGGTGCCCAGAAATGCCAGACCGACTGCAAAAAGCAAAGGCGCCACGCCGCCTTCCAAAAGTATCCAGGTCTTAAAAGCGCCCATTAGCGTGAAAACCCAGCCGAACGTCAATCCAAAAATGACGTTGTTCTTGAGTGCCGCACGCTCTTTGCGCAAATTCAAACGCTTCATATAGCCGCTAACGTGAGCCGATCCTTTGGCGGAACGACCAATAGTGGACGTTTGCTTGGCTCTGTCCTTTTCAATCAATGCGCCTTTAGTCAAGGTCAAACCTCCTCAGCCAGGCGGATCTTTCTTCTTCGCTCAGCGGTTTTTGAGCCTGGTCATTGCGTTTGAAAAACCGGTTACCGATGACCAG
>PNLN01000116.1 GCA_013823055.1 Cyanobacteria bacterium DS2.3.42 | reverse complement strand
GACAAATTGGACTTTTGTACTGCCACATGGCATGTGGCTAAAATTAGGCGCATGCAATGCGCCACTACGCGGGCCAAATAATCGGATCCGTGTTGGGGATTCCATCTTCGAACGTATGTTGTCTGAGGGAATTTTCGCGCACCTGAACGACCACATAGACGAGTGGTTCGCTTGATGTATTGCGCCAGGTTCTCAATCCTTGAGGGGCAATGCGAACAATGGAACCTTCGCACACATCAATAACTTCGTGATCGACTAGCATCTGCCCACTTCCCTTGATGAAGATGTAGACCTCTTCGTTTTCTTTGTGCTGATGAGAGAATGGAACCGCAACGCCAGCCGGCAGAGAGTTTATCGAAATTTCGCAACCGGTGAAGTCCAGATGGTCTTTGAGAAAGTGTTTGCCGCGCACCTTGCCGACTCGCGGGTGCACCATCTTATGCTGCGACCAGTGTTCGAGAGTGCCGCCGTTGTAGTGAGAATAGTTCGTGCCTCGCTTGGTTTCACTGGTTACTGTTGTTTTTGTTTCCGACATTTTCTCACTCCTTTAAGCTCTGAGTCGTTTCTGCGCAATGCAGGCGCTGTCCGCGCTGGGGCACAGAATTGCTATTTTTCTGATACTACGGGCAATGCCCTTCTCTAATTATTTACTTGTGCGAATAGCGTTGATTTGATGACGAAGGCTCGTCGTAACTGAGTCCATATATCCCAAATCGGAATAGAGTCTCGTCAGCATGATGCCGCCTTCCAGTGTAGCGATGAATGTTCTTGCTACTAGTTGTGCGTCGGTAGTCTGTTGAATGTCGCCTTCATGAATTCCCTTTTTGACGAGGTTTTCGACTGAGTGCAAGACAACATCCATTGCCTTCATGACGCGCAGTTTCATCTCCGGATGCCCATCGTCGCTTTCCACCGCGCTATTCAACAGCGGGCAACCGCCTGGAATGGGCGGATCTGCAGCGACGCTTGTGAAGGCATCAATAAATGCCATCAATTTGTCGATCGCTTTCTCCTGCATATTCAGGTGGCGAGTGACTTCGGCAGAACTAGTTTGAAATGCGAAATCAAATGCTTCCAGCGCCAGTTGGTCTTTGCTTGGAAAATGGTTGTAAATGCCTCCCTTTTCCAGACCTGTAGCGTTCATCACATCGGACATGGACGCGCCAAAATACCCACGGCTGTTGAATAGTGCCGCTGCCTTACCCAAGATCATGTCGCGGGTTACTTTGCCTTTGCCCATGTTTTCACAATTCGGACCGAACGGTCTGAAATATACCGCCTCGATTTCGGTCTGTCAAGACAGCCAAAAATTGCTTGATAGGTTTTGTCCAGAAAATCTAACAAGCTCCCAAAAAGCTTTACTGAGCTACCTTTGCGGCTTCTGGAGCAGCAGGGCGGACCCGGGCTAGAATGGCTGCGAATTGCTGTTGCGCGACTTCGCTGGCAAGCACGTCATTCATGCGCAGGAAGGTCAGACCGTCGTAATAGCCGTCTCCGGGTTTGTCTCCCCATCCTTTTAGAAGAGATGCCATTCTTTCCCAGGCGGCTTTGTCATAAAGGGTACCTGACAGAGCGTTTTCACCTTTAATTGTCAGACCCTGCCGGTTGGCTTCGTGCCCGACCCATTTAGCCAGGGTGTTCGGTAGTGAGCGGGCGATTGCTCCGTCTTGCCCGTCCGGCATCTCGAGCGCGGTGAAATGCGGAATGACGCGGGAGAATGGACTCTTGAGCTGGAGGTTTTTGAACACTTGCAGCAGGGGTCTGTAGCCGTTTCCGCCCAAATCGTTCCAATCGTCTTTGCCGGTGGAGATAAGTCCAGCTGACAATTCTGCTTGCCTGCCGTCAAGTACGACCTTTCCGTCAACGATTTCACCCATGCGCCAGTGCACACCTGGTATTTTCGCTCCGATGTCGATGCCGGCGAACGCGGAGCCTTTGGCGCCGAATACATCTAGGGCCGTGCTGAGAATTTGATCGCCATGCGATTGCAGCGATTTGCTGTACCAGTCGAAGAAGTCTTTGCCGTATTGTGTGTTTTTAAAGTCGCCGCTTGCGTAGAAGTCTTCAGCGTTTTTCGGAGGCTCGATTGCCGCGCCGTACTTCTCGCCCCAAGCTTTTTTCACAGCTTCTTCCGTGCCGTATTTTTCCAGGGCAAATTCTCTCCATGACTGGCGCGCCGATTCTGAATAGGCTTGCAACGCGCCGCGGGTCGGCCAGCCGCTGCCGTTGTCGTGGTAGTTGTAGGACGGGAATCTCAGCTCGCCCGCTGGTCCCAGGCTGACGTTGATTTCCGCGATCATTGATGCTTTGCCTGCGAAATGATTTTGGAACTCTGTCATCACATTGCGGTAATACGGCAGTGCTTGCTTGGTTGCCCAAAAATCGACGTATTCGCTGCTGACCTTACCCTGTTCGCTGACAAACTTGCCTGCATCCGGATTGGAAGAACCCATAGCGTGCTGCATTTTGCCCCAGATCCACATCGGTATCGGCACATTTGCTGTATCGCCGACATTGCCGCCGCATTCATGCAGGGAAAGAATAGGCACCCACTTCAGGTTCTGTGCGCCGATTTTGCTGGACATGATGTCGTAGTACTTCCAGCTGAATTGTCCGGGCTTAGGCTCGATTGCGCCCCACCAGACATCAGTGCTGACTGCGTCTGCGCCCAGTTTTTTTGCGCGCTCAAGATCTTTGCCGAAATTTTCCCAGGCTGTTGCGAATTGAGGGTTTTCCGGATCGCGCACGTTGCCGATTTCCAGCGGACCCATCACGTTCATCGTGATCTGGTGCCCGTCGAGGCGAACAATTTTTCCGATCGGATTGTAGTTGCGGTGTTCCCACGGAGTATTGCCGGTGGCCAGTTTCAACCGGTTTGATTCGCCCGTTTCCAACCACACAGGACCTTTTGCTTTCGGGAAAAGATGGTTGGCACGCTGTGCGGCGCTTAGAGTTTCCGGAAAGCATGTGGCAATTAGATCCGCTTTTTCTGCGCCCGGCCTCAACCCTGGTGGACCTTCGCCCAGTCTCTGTACGAAAAGGCTCTTGGTTTTTCCGAGCCTTTCGAATCCCAAAATTTTGGTTACTTCGCGCACATTGAGAGTGGCGTCGCCCTCGTGTTTGGCGGCGAACTTACTGAGCTGTTCTTGTCCCCCGACAACGACAAATTCGCGGGCACTGTATTGACGACCTAAGCCGAATCGCTCAGCCGCTTGAATAACCTTCTCACCAGGATTGCCCAGCGCTTTGCCAAGGCGAGCATGCATTACCGGGTCTGAGGCTTTAATTCCGGCTCCGGCGCCAAGGGCTCCTACTCCGGCTTCTAAAATTCCTTTTGTCGCCACCTTCGACCAATCGATGTCTTTCCCTTCTGCTTGTTGGCGTACAATTTCAGTCGTTCCGCCATTGACTGCGCCGAAACTGCCGCCTAAGACCATTCCAGATGCCAGAGCATTCTGGACGAGGCGGCCGCCCATCGCTTTGTTGATGCCGCTGAAGGCGCCTTCGGCGACTCCGAAAACTGCGGCGTCGAACATCCATGCTTGTGGGTTTATGGTTTCTGTTTTGAGACGCGAAAGACCTTTGAGCGGATCTGTAAACATCTGGCGATCAAAGACAATTTCCGCATCTCTGGACGCGATGCCCATGAGAATGCCTTTGGTCGGTGCAAATGAATAGTTGCGAGAAACAACACCCAGTAGAGATTTGACCGTTTGCCCTTTGACCGCACCCAACGTGAAATCAATTGCCTGCGTTTTTGCATCGTCTTGCGGACAGGCTTTATCGAGACCGTATGTAAGAAGCGTGGCTGCAACACCGACTTTTCCACGTGCGAAAAGCGAGCCTGTTTTCAGAAACTCGCCGGCATAATGATCGACTTCTTTGCGCATGTGCTCATCTTCGATGAGCAAAGAGGTGCCGCTATCGATAACCTTGGCGAGATAACTTTCTTTCGGCGCAACCGGAGGATTTGCCCGATTGTAGAGCGAGTTTGCCTCAGCCAGATGCGAGTGCATGATCGCAGACACGCTCTGTGCCCCTTCCGGAGCAGTATTTCCATCAACTGAGCGGCCCTTTTCGGGCAGGATCTCGGGCATTTATTTTTTTTGCGCTGGGAGAGAACGGTTGACGATATTAGTTAATAACTAATATGTCTCGCTCTCAATGGGGAAAGTCCCAAAAACCTCAATCAGGACTATGGGCAACTTACGCGCCATATTTAATCTGACGGTGCGCGACGCACACCGTCAAGCGACGTACACGGCGGGCGACGTACACTTGCACGCGGAAATTAATCTGGCGGCATTTTCGAAATGGGCGATGCCATGCATCGCCCCTACGTTTCTTTAATCGGGTCGTATTCGTCGGCAGTCATGCCGAACGTCCAGGCGATGCCTTCTCTAGCGGTTTTTGTGGTCGGTGGAACGCGCAGGAAATAGTGGTTGTAACTGCCGTCCGGCTCAGGGGTGGAATTGATGACGTGGACGATGACGATGTCTTCGTGGTTGTCTCCGAATTCCTGCCTGTAGAGCGCGCCGCATTTGTCTTCTTGCACTTTTCTGGCGCCCGAGTCTTTGATGAAAGCTTCTAGTCCGTACATCTCCAGCATCATGCGCCGAATTTCGACGTTGGGTTCGTAGAAGATTTCTGTGACGTCTTTCTTGATTGCAAATTGCAGGAAGCGCTCAGGCACGAATGTTCCATGCCAGGCAAAAGACTCCCAGCCGTCTCGATACTTGAGAGCGCAACCAACCGAATGATGCAGTTGACCTTCAGCGTCCACGCTCAATCGGCTCGGCCGCTCGATCATGATGCATACATCTTGAAACGGCCACCACCAACTTCCAAAATTCGCCAGTTGAAAATAGGGCAACATCTCCGGTACTGTGAAGCCGGCAGAGCCGGTTATGTCGTAAAACGGTAAATCTGCATCGAGGTTTCCGTGTCCCGCATAAGCGAGCTGAGCAAGTGCTGAATTGGCTACTCCTGCGGTTAGCGGTCGATCGTCATACTCTTCTGCCGGGTCTGTGTACTGAGCCGGTAAGACATATTTCAAGTCGTAGAGAATCTTCGACAGCAAGGCCGGCGGGGCCAATTGTCCCCAAACTTGTTCCAGGTTGATGGTGTTTATTCCCGGCCCTACGTGTCCTACAAAGCTAGCGAGAACTGCTTGTCCTGTCTGTTGCGGTATCGTGCTGAATGAACGTTTTAGAGCGGGTGTCAACTTGTTTTGTACAGTTGTCCACCATTGGGTGGCGCCCTTTGCCTCAATCAGCTTCCAGAGTTTGGCACTGCACTGGTTTTTAAATTTGGTTACTACCTGCTCGTAAACACTCTTGGTTCCTTTTGAGAGCAAGACTGCCGCTATGGAACCGTGAAACGGTGAATCAAACCAGACGAAGTAGCGAGGCGGTGCTAAACCGGCGTTCGAGTAAATTTTGCAGACGGCTTCCTCTGCTTTCGGTCGATTGCAGGCGCTAACGTTAAACGCCACCTGCTTGCAGCGCGCCACGTGCTTCTTTACTGCTTCATCAGCATTCTGACCGACTTCGAATTGCGCCGAGGACATACTAGTCGACTACAATCCTGCTTGAGCCGGGGACGTATTCTCGTTGTTGGACAACTCGGTAGATGCCGGGCTTGAGATTGATGGCGCTGTGCTCCTCATGAACGAGTGTGGCGCCGGCAAGTGCCTCGATGAATCTCTCTGCTCCATGTTGATACAACTTGGCAAAACGAGCGTCGATGGCATGTGCATGACCGGTGGTTTCGCCCCATGCCAAAACAATTCGCTCTTCGACGGGTTTTCTCTGGGCATTTTTCGGCAGAGTCTCCACTCTGGCCAGCAATACGTCGCCCTGTCTGTAGGTTTCAACCATGGTTACTTCCCCGCTATTCGGACCATTTCTGCTGATTTGTACTGTCTGCCGCCCGCCGACCGCATATTGTTGAATTTTACAGGCAATTTCATGCCTTTGCCTTCATATACCCATTTATGCACATTTTTGCGGCACCTGTGAGGGTCTTTCCAAGGATTTCAATAGGCTGAATCAACGAATCCCAATGAACTTTGAGCGTCGCTACGGTAAACTTCTCTGTTCCAGAAACAGGAGCGATGATATGAAATTAGGGGCGTTTAGCAGCATTTTGATGGCCGTTACTTTGGTGGTTGGTCAAGCTACCGTTTGTGCAACTGCCAGTAGTGCAAGTGTATCCCCGAATGCAAAGTCTTCATCAAAGTCACCCGGTCTTTCCTCCGCTCCTGCCACCAGCCCAACTGCCGGTTTTAACAAAGCCGTTGCTCCCTGTGATTGGACGCCACTGCTGATGGTGCCTATCAGCACGCCGCGTTTGTTTAGAGGCAGTGACGGGCTCTACAATCTCGTCTACGAGTTGCAGCTCATCAACTACAATTCAAAGCCAAGCAAAATTACATCGTTCGAAATTCATAATGCCCGCGGAGGCTTGATAAAGTCCTACAGCCCGGCTGCGCTGCATGCCAATTTGTTGAATGTGAGTGCCTCCAAAGTGGCAAAACCGGCCAAAGACGGTGAAACCTTGCCTGCCGGCGGAGTGGCTACTGTTTGGATCAATTTGGAATTTAAAGATAAGGAGAGCGCACCGAAAGAACTTCAGCACAAAATTACAATCGAAACCGAGTTTGCCGGTAAAGTGCGCAAGTTCGAAAATGCCTTGTCGAAGCTCTCGGTCGATGAAAAACCACCGGTAGTGGTAGGCCCACCGCTCAAAGGCGGCAGGTGGTTCGCCAGCGGCGGATATGCAGGCAAAGCGGGGCATCGCAAAGCTCTTTTCCCGCAAGGTAATATGCTGGTCAATGCACAAAGATACGCTATCGATTGGCTGCTGATGACTGATGACAATCATGCATTCAAGGGGGAAGGGAAGAACTGCGCTCATTTTGCCGGATACGGCAAGCCGCTTATTGCTGTTGCAGATGGCACCGTTGTCGGTGTCATCGATAAGTATGAAGATCAGATTCCTGGAACAGCCAAAGGCGATCAATTGCCGTTTTATCCAGGCGGCAATACCGCTGTAATAGACATAGGTGACGGCAATTATGCTTTTTATGCGCATATGAAGCCAGGCAGCGTCAAAGTCAAGGAAGGACAGAAAGTTAAGCGAGGAGAGCACATCGGAGATCTGGGAAGCTCCGGCAATTCGAGCGCTCCCCACTTGCACTTTCACGTAATGTCCGGTCCATCGATTCTCGGCTCGCCGAGCGTTCCTTATGTCTTCGATTCCTTTGTCGTAAATGGAATTACTTCAGACGAAGGCAAGGCTGAAAAGGCGATGGAGGATGGTGGTGTGGCGCCGATAGTGAAATCCAAATTCGACGGCAAGCATACTGAGGAATTGCCGCGTGAAGGCATGCTGATCGTTTTTCCGGATTAAAAGTAGGATGAGTTTAAGAGGACGAGGTTTTTTACTGATGTCGAAGAGGAAACGCACCAAGCGCAAAGCGCGTATGACGCATTTGCCTCCTGGTTCGGCTCCAGGCACGTTGATTTCTGCACCGGATGCGGTGCAGTCGAATATCGACGTGATTGCATATGGTCCAGAAGGATTTGTTGAAGAAGACCTGACCAATGCTTCTGAGATCCGGCAGTACATCGGCAAATGGCCTGTTGTCTGGGTTAATATCGAAGGGCTGGGCAGCGCTGATGTAGTTAAAGAGGTCGGCGAGATCTTTTCCATACACCATCTTGCTCTCGAAGATATTCTCAACGTACACGAGCGTGCAAAAATTGAGAGCTACAATGATGATCTGTTTTTGGTTTTGCACATGATGGCAGTTGGCGACCATCTGGAAAACGAGCAACTGAGCGTCTTCAGCGGCAAGCACTTCGTCGTAACCTTTCAGGAGGGGCCTATCGACACGCTAGAGCCGGCGCGTGAGCGAATTCGCCGTGGGGTTGGTCGCATGCGTCAGCTGGGCTCCGACTATCTGCTTTATTCGATTATCGACTCTGTGCTGGACAATTATTTCCCCATTTTGGAAGCCTATGGAGAAACATTGGACAGGCTGGAGGATGACGTAATCAACAGACCCTCGCCTGACGTGGTCGGAAACGTGCACATGGTCAAGCGCGATCTTCTTACTTTGAGGCGTGCAGTTTGGCCGTTGCGCGAGGCAATTAATTCGCTGATGCGTGACACTGAATTGACCTTCTCTGCAGAAACGCGCATTCACTTGCGCGATTGTTACGATCATGCTGTTCGCATCATCGATTTTATCGAAACTTACAGAGAACTGGCGGCTGACTTGATGGATATCTATCTGTCCAGCTTGAGCAATCGCATGAGTGAAGTAATGAAGGTGCTTACCATTATCACTACTTTGTTTGTTCCACCAACTTTAATTGCCGGCATCTATGGGATGAATTTCAATACTGAAATTTCTCGATATAACATGCCCGAGCTCAATTGGTATTACGGCTATCCGTTTGCGCTCTTTTTGATGTTCGCACTTACACTCGGTGTGATTCTTTTACTCTGGTATAAAGGCTGGCTCGGCGTGCTCAGCAAGCGTTACAGCGATAAGTAAATAAATCATTTATGCATTGAAGGTAAATCGCAAGCTATTGCGATTTAGATTTGGCGAGCCTTTTCACGCTTTCGCGATTCTTTCTCTTTTGTGAAGCGCTTTTGTTTTGGAGCGGAAAGTGGCTTGGGTGCTTGCTTCTGAGCGTGTTGCTGGTTGTGGGAATTTCTGATAGGCTGAAAGAGGAAGGTTGCTTATGAAGAAAAACCACATCGCAATTTTTAGCGCATTCGCCGCATTCATTTTGCTGGCGTCGGTTTTTCTCGCGCCTGTGAAGATGCAGTCCAGCGAACATAAGTTTAGTCATGGCGAGCAATTGTATTGCACGGTTGCCGTGAGCTCCACTCTCACGCTGGCTGAAACAAAGCCGCGCATGGACAATTTCGACGCTACGAGTCTGCTGTCGATACGCATTTCACCGCTGTTGTTTGCAGAAAGAAGCGTCAATTCGATACATGTGAATGAGAAGTTAGCTGTGATTCAGCCCGTGCCTCTCTGGCTGATGAATCGGTCGCTTCTGATTTAGATTTGAACTGCTATCAAATGCGAGTGGCTCCTTAAACTCCTGGCGAGTTCTTTGGCGTTTTGCACACTTACATATCTTTGCGGCATCGGCATGCTTAGTTGTCGATAGCAAGAGAGAAATGCTCACTTGGTTTTTGTTGAAAGCCTTTGGGGGGAGTAGATCTGCTGTTGTGCGTGTACCTGGTAGCGCATGCGGTGCCGCTGTAGTCACTTTCAAATCTGAGGTGTTTAAAATGAGCGAAATCAAAATGCTTGTAATTGCGTTTTCGACAATGGTGGCAGCGGCTATCGTATCCCTGTCCGTTCTCCACGTGATGGAAGTCAGTGCCGTAATTGTTCTGAGCGTCACGACCGCAGCGGCGTTGCTTGCTTATGTTTCTGTGTGCCTTTATTGCCTGCCGCGTCTGGTCAAACCTGTGGAAGAGCACATCTGCCAAGACGATTTCGCGGGCAGTCAGGCGGAACACTGACGTGCACATTATCAACGAGGGTCTAGCCATGAACGATATTGATTATTTCAGAGCCGGAAGAAGCGATACGTCGCAAGAGTCACTCAACAAACTGGCTCAGGACATAAGACCGAAAATCCGAGCTAGAGTTGCCGAAAACCATTGCAGTTGGCAGTAGTGTCCCAGCACGATTCCAGGTTTGTTGAAGCTTATGACAACTTTTCAAGCGGGCGACGCATGGCGTCGCCCCTACAACTGTCGCCCTAACAGGAAGCGAAAAAAATGCGCTATGCTTTAACTGTCGAGTTGAGGTTTTGTTTGCATGAGTTTGGGCGAAAATTTGCCCTGCATATCCTCCCCCGAAGAGTTTGCCGAGATGGTCAAGGCTGCTCTAAAGAGTCGCGGCGAAGAACGTTTGCTGCGTTTTGAAGCTGTTCGCTTTGCTTTGATTGTAGAAAATGAAAGCGGCGAACCGCAGCAGTTGTTTGGGCTGGCTGCTATGTTCGATGAGTACAACACTGCGCCGCAAGCAGAGCGCCCTTCCGTTATAGAGCGATACTGCAGTTTTTTCCTTGGTGTAAATCGAAATTCCTTGCCGGAGTCTTTTGTAGAAGCAAAGGACGGTTTGATGTTGATCATCCGGCACCGTTATCTATATCAAGTGATGCAAATGCGCCTGGCGCTCGAGCAGGGTGTTAAATCTGAGAGCGATGAATTGCCGTCAGAGCAAGAGATTCCACATGTTGTCCTTGGCGATGAGTTTGCCGCAGGATTGAGTTACGACTTTCCGGACGCGATGATTCAGATTACCGGCAGGCAACTGATTAAGTGGGGGGTTTCCTTCGACGAAGTCTACAAGTGTGCTCTCGAGAATCTCAAAAAGCGCAGTGATAAACCTTTGGTGGAGGCGGTCAATGGCGTGTACATCTCAAATTGGCAAGATGGTTACGACGCATCGCGAATCTTGCTTACCGACATGATTGCCAATTTGCCATTGTCTGGCGCCCCGGTCGCGATGATGCCGAGCGCCGAGAATCTCGTAATCACTGGCGCTGATGATGTTGAGGGATTGGCGTCCGTGCTCAATGTGATTGAGCCGATGGCCGACAAGCCGCGCTCGATGGTAGGAGTGCCGATGGTGCTTCGAGGCGGTGAGTGGATGCCCTTCGAAATGGCGCCGGAACATCCGTTGTACGAGCGCTTTCGTGTGCTGAGAATTTCTGCCACTGCCCGCAGTTATGCAGATCAACGCGGAGTGGTGACCGAATGGTTGCAGAGTATCGGCGCACCTGCCGTTGTTACACCTTACTTGGCCACTCAACGGCGAGACGGCTCAGTATCCAGCTGCAGCGTTTGGCCCGAAGGAGTGCCCTGCGTAATTCCGCGCGCTGATTCGGTTGTCTTTACCGGTGACAGTCAAGATTCCAACCAGGAAGTCGTGGCCTGCAATAGCTGGGAGAAAGTGTTGGAGGTAGTTGGTGGACTCTTAAAACCGACGCCGTTTCATCCTGAGCTCTATCGAGTCGAGCGTTTTCCTTCCACCACAGAGCTGGCTCAGATCGGCATGGGTGTTTCAAACCTGAAGTAGCTGACTATCTGGCGTCGTTTCCGTGCCCAGTTCCGTCGCCGTCTTTTGCCAGGACAAGGGTTGTCTTGGCACCGCCTACTCCGACAATTGCTTTTCCTTTTCCGCCGCCGCCGCGAATGCAGTAATTCGACTGCTCGTCGCTGCTGGAATACTCGATGCGACCTGGTGCGGTCGAAGCCGGCGCTTTGAGTCTTTCTCTGTAGGCACCGGTCATGTTGACAAAGACAGGATATTCAAGTTTTCCAGAATAGGGGTTGGGCAAGGCATTGCCAAATTTCTTCTTTTTTGGGTCGCCCCACGGAAAATAGTATTTAAATTCATCGTCAACGGTTTTTGGAAATTTGAAATGTTCTTCCTTGTATAATTCCGCCGCCCACTGAACAGTGCGCATGTTTGCCTTTACCAGCGACTCCGGATCGTTTGACAGCACAAATGTTTGTCGTTTGTTCTTTGGATCGAGCATCGCTTTTCCATTCCCGACACCTACGCGTACAGTAAAGTCCTTGCCATTAGCGGCGATACTATATTCAACCGAGCCAGGTGTCATTTTTCCAGGAGGCGACTTTCTGCACTTCTCAGGATCGCTTATAGTGCCTGTCAAAATAGGCTTATGTCTGCCCAAATATGGGTTGATTGGGATCGACCACGATGTAGATGTTTTATCGTCGCATTCGCCAAAAATCATGTACGACATAAAGGCGTTGTCCACTTTTTTGGGCAGCACACCTTTATGGTGGCTGGAATATCTTTGGGCGGCGGATTTCACACGCTCCGCCACTTTGATCATGTATTCCTGCCTTTCCTTTTCGTCCTTAAATTGCGGATTGGTCATTTTCATGACCGGTGCAAAAAACTCGTCTTGTGCCGATGAGCTGCGTGTGCACAGCGAAAAGGTTGCCACCAGCGACAAAGAAAGCGCAGCGATTTTTTTCGTCAATTCGATCATAGATTTGCAGCTAGTAATGACTGAAGTTCGCCGTGTTGCCGCCGTCGATCGGATTATATTCTATTACGCCTGCCATGATGTCGCCCGGTGGGGTGAATCGGACTTTTTATTCTAATCGAAGGCGCTTTAAAATAGCGGTATGAAAAGGACGGAAACTGGTTTGAAGAATATCGTCGGCAGTGCAGTCTTTGACAAGGCCGGTAAGTATCGATATTCGCTTTGCCGGGTGTGGAACGCTGATGGACAAAGAGCTGCTTTTGTAATGCTCAATCCGAGTAATGCGGACGCTACGCTTAACGATCCAACTATCACCAGATGCATTGGTTTTGCCGACAAAATGGGCTGTGGTTCGCTGGAAGTAGTCAACCTGTTTGCCTATAGAACCGCCTATCCCAAGGAATTGCGGGCATGCCGCAGGCCGATTGGCAAACTCAACGATCAATATATACGCGCTGCGGTCGAAATGGCTAATTTTGTCGTAGTGGCTTGGGGAAATTGGGGGGAATTACATGGACGCGACCGAGAGGTGTTGGAGCTGATAGCTTCGAGACGTCCGCTTTTCTGTTTCGGCATTACAGGAAAAGGGCACCCTCGGCACCCGCTCTTTTTGTCTTATGAGTCCGAACTGATTGAGTTACCGCGCTGAACCAGAGCCTGTTAGTGTTTATGACCAATCAGCCGGCTCAGTGAAAGTTCTGTGGAACTTGGACAGATTTTCTGCGTCTCACCGGCAGGTTCTCAAAAATTTGACTTTTGGGGCAGGGCGGAGAACCAAAAAGCGTGGAGTAAACAATGTCTAAGAAGTATATTGTAGTGTCGAAGATGCTTACGGGATCTCTTATCGTAGGCTCAACTATTTGTCTATTGTGCTCGTGCTCACAGAAAGTATCCGAAACGTCTCATACAGGCGACGGCTATACTGAGCGCACTGAGGTAGTGAAAGAAGGCGACCGCCTCAAAACTACCACTGTAACAACTGAGATTGAACCATCTGCAACTAAAGACGAAGTGCACATCACTACGTCCGATCAAGATGGTATTCGCGTAAGACTGCCGGAAGAAGAAGCTAACACCGGTCGCGTTCATGTTCGTGCACCATTTGTGAAAATGGACTCCGATGACAATGACGGTTCTGTTCATGTGCGCGCACCATTTGTCCGAGTGGACAAGAGTGGGCACGGAGACAAAGTACGCATCAGGATTCCTGGCATTCATATCAATGCCGACTAGTTGTTTGCACAGACCGTAGACAGATCAAACAGATACAAAATACATAAAGGAAAAAGCAATGGATAACGAATTTGTACATGAGTTTAATTCGCTTTTGGCAGGCGAGAGAAGCTGTGTCGAGACTTATGATCTGGCACTGGGAAAAGCAAAGCAAGCTGATGTTTTGGAAACCCTCACATACTGCCGCAATAATCACATGGCCCGTGTCGCTTTGTTGACCAGTCACGTACTTTCCTGCGGCGGTACGCCAAACGAAAGCACAGGAATTTGGGGCGGCTTCGAAAAATTCGTTCAAGACAGCGCCGCCACTGAGCGCGACGGCATTGCCATGTTAGAACAAGCTGAGGCAGAACGTCTTGTCAATTATGAATCACAAAGTGTTCTGGTCGTTGGACCGGTTAGAGAGTGCATCGAAAGTGAACTTCTTCCTGCACAGCACGAAACTCACCTGTCATTGAGCACATTGCTCAAAAACTTGCCTGAAACACAAGCTGCGCAAATGAAAGCTGCAACTTAAATACAGCAATAGAAAGTTAGACCGCCAGCATGATCCCTGTCTCAACGATAGGGATTTTTGCATTTAGAGTTTTAAACCTTTCAACTACGAGCGGAACCGTATTGTTCTCAGGGCGTCCAACACTCATATTTCACAATTCAGAGTTTCACAACACATAGAGGATGTTTTATGCCGCAATCCACTGATGGACGAAAGCTTCGCTATGGCGTCATCGGTCTGGGCCATATCGCTCAAATCGCTGTCTTGCCCGCTTTCGAGCATGCAAAAAAGAATTCGAAATTAGCTGCATTGATTTCAGATGATCCGACCAAGCTGAAAGAGCTTGGTAAGACATATGGTGTTGATGAGCTATATGACTATGAACATTTCGATCAGTGTCTGAGAGAGTCCGAACTCGATGTAATTTATATTGCATTGCCGAATAGTATGCACAAGGAATACGCGATACGGGCAGCCAACGCCGGTGTGCACGTGCTTTGTGAGAAGCCTATGGCTATGAACAGCGAAGAATGCATCGAGATGATCGAAGCTTGTGATAAGAACAATGTAAAACTCATGATTGCTTATCGTCTGCATTTCGAAGAAGCAAACATGATGATGGTAGACGTTTTGAAAGCTAAGAAAATTGGTGAGCCAAGGCTGTTTAACTCGACTTTCAGCCTGCAGGTGCGAGAAGGAAATATTCGCACCAAAGGTGATATGGGCGGTGGTCCACTCAGCGATATAGGTA
>PNLN01000058.1 GCA_013823055.1 Cyanobacteria bacterium DS2.3.42 | reverse complement strand
TGATGTTTTCCAGATCACCAGGTGTCGCGATTGCGGGCTCGTCTATATGAATCCGCGACCGGATGTTTCTGAGCTGCCGGTCCTCTATCCGCCTCATTACGCGCCGTACAACGTGGAGTCGGATTTTGACGCCTGCACACGCGACAGCCTTTACTACAAATATGTCTACTGGCTTATTGGTACCGGCATAGGCTATTGGTTCGATCGTCTTTTGCCGGATAGGAAAACGATTTCAGCGCTGGATATAGGCTGTGCAGACGGACATTCGCTCAATTGTATGAAACTGGCTAAGTCCAAGGTTGTGGAAACCTTTGGCGTGGACATTTCTCAAAAGGCTGTTGAGCGCGCGAAGGCGAACGGTCACACTGCGTATGTCGGTCGGTTTGAAGAAATCGATTTGCCTCACGCTTCATTCGATGTGGTTTACGCAGGACATGTATTGGAGCATGTCGAGGACCCTTTAGCCTTCGCGGCTAAGGCTTACGATGTTTTGAAGCCGGGCGGTGTTTTTCTACTCTTTACGCCAAACATCGGCTCAATTGACGCCAAGATTTTTCGCGATCGCCGTTGGGGACCCTACTGTTTCCCCCGTCACTGGTACCTGTTCGACCGCAAGTCGATGAAGCAATTGGCTGCAAAAGTCGGTTTTGAAGTTGTGGCAATTCAAGATTTCCCGACCGGCTCGACCTGGCTCTACACGATGCACAGCGTCTTCAAATCATCACCTTCCCTCAGTCACCTTGCCGACAAGTGGTTTCCCCTTGCTGGTTCGATGAAGGTGAATGCGTTTAACATCTCTAGCAATGTTGTTTTTACAATGCTCGATCTTTTGATTTTGATTTTTACGTGGCAAACGTCAAACATGGGCGTAGCGCTGAGAAAGCCGCGCTGATTCTAAGCTGGGCGACGCATGGCGTCGCCCCTACGGCCTGCTGACGCATGGCGTCGCTCGGCGCGGAAATTTAAATCGGGCGAGGCATGTCCTCGCCCTTACATTCCTGCGGTCAAGCCGCCGTCGATTGGAATGGTGGCGCCGGAAACATAGCGAGCGTCGTCAGAGCAGAGAAACATCACAACAGATGCCACTTCTTCAGGCATGCCTACTCGTTGCATAGGAATATTTGCTTTGACAAAAGCATCGAGTACTTCTTCGCCGGACTTTCCTTTTCGCGCGCCGACTTCTTTGTTGAAGCGCTCGCAGAGCGGGGTTCTGATACAGCCGGGACAAATGCAATTGCATCTGACGCCGGCGGCGCCATAATCAAGCGCGATTGATTTTGTCAGGTGAATGATTCCCGCTTTTGACGTGCTGTAAGCAGCATTCAAGCGGATTCCGCGCAGTCCGGCGTCCGATGCGTTGTTGATAATGACACCGAATCCGGTGCGAACCATGTGCTCTGCGGCCTGGCGCGCCACCATGAAAGTGCCTTTTAAGTTGGTGTCGATGACTTCATCCCACTGGCTGTCCGTGGTCTCGAGAAGCGGCGCCACAAACTCGCAGCCGGCATTGTTGAAAACAAAATCCAAGCCGCCCAGTTTTTCGATTGTTTCCTTGATGCTGTTTGTTACTACTTCAGATGAGGAAATATTTCCTTCGACAATTAGGCACTTGCCGCCGGCCTCTTCTATGGTCTTTGCGGTGCCGTGGGCGCCTTCAGCGTCTATGTCGACGATTGTGACGGAAGCTCCTTCGGCGGCAAATGCTATTGCCGTAGCTCTGCCGATGCCTGAGCCACCACCTGTGATGTATGCGGTTTTACCTTTGAATCTCACTTTTCGAGTCTGCTTTCAGGGCGAAATTATTCTTCGCCTTCCTTGGCTTGCTTGCTGACCATTTCGGTCAACGACTCGATTATTACTTGATCGCTTCTGTGTTGCCAGTCCAGCGCTTTCATCAAGTCTTCGCGCGACATGATGCCTTTTGCCAGAACCAGTTCCCCGAAGGGCATGCCTGATTTTTCCTGCTCTTTGATCAAGTCTTCCAGCTGTTTAAGGTTGATTTTGCCATGCTTGAGGAGGATCTCACCGAGCTTTTCCGGGCGAGTGAGAATATCCCACTTCTGCTCGTCATTCATGTCTTCGAATTTTTGTTCGGGATTATCCTGTGGGTCCATGGCTTTTCCTTACGGATTTCGTTTTGTTTAGGCGGCGGACAGGGACACCTTTTTGTTTTATCTAAGACACTCTACTGGATTTTAGCAGAGCCTTCATACCCAAATGTCAGCAGGAGAAAGACTAAGCCGTTTTTGGCTTTGGTTTTGCGTTCATGGTTCCTTTCATCTCACGCCACATTACAAGCAGGCAGCTGGCGTTGAAAATTGAGGAATAAGTACCGGAGATGATGCCCAAAAGCATTGCTAGAACGAAGTCTCTGGTCGTTACGCCGCCCAGGAAATAGAGTGAGGTTAGTGTAATGACTACCGTCAATGACGTGTAGATAGAACGGGCTAGTGTCTGGTTGACGCTGTCATTGGCGATGTGACCGAAGTTCTTCTTATACTCGTTGCCATTTTCATCCACGGCCTTGCTGCCGACGTACTTGACGTTTTCCCTTACCCGGTCAAACACAACGATGGTGTCGTGCACCGAGAAGCCAATCACGGTTAAGACAGCTGAAATAAACAAGCTGTCCACCTCTGTGCCCATGACCAAGCCGAGAATTGCGAAGATGCCGCACAAGGCAACGACGTCGTGAAGGAGCGCACTGATTGCGCAGATTGCATAGTCGAATTGGAAGCGATACGAGATGTAGGCGACCATCATGCCGAAAGTGACGACCAGCGCTAATAGACCGCTGGAGAGAAGCTCCGGTCCGACCGTCGCACTCACTTTATCAACCGAAAGGACCTTGAATACACCCAACTTGGCTGTCAAATCGGCGTCCAATTTTTTCTTTTCAGCTTCATCATCAATGGCTTTGGTGCGCATGACGATTACTTCCTTGCCGGAAATGAAGGCTTGCTGAACTTGGGATCCTTCGAATCCTGTTTCTGCGAGGACCTCTCTGACGGTTTCAAGCGGTGCCGGTTTTTCGAACTGATATTGCAAGATCGAGCCGCCTGTGAAGTCAATTCCAGGCTTGAGCGGTGCATTGAACTTGGTCATGCAGATGATCATGGCAATGATGCCGGGGACGAGAATCACGCCGGAGACTCCCAGCCAGATCCATCTATATTTGACGAGATCTATCTTTAAGCCTTTCACCGCGCCTCCTTCGTAACTTCTGCATCTTTGAGAATCTGAGTCTTTTTGATCTCGTGTCCCTTCTTGTCGTACTTATGTCCGAACATGCCGAGACCTTTCGGTATCAAGTGCAACATCGACCGCGTTGCCGTGATCGCGGTGAACATCGAGACTGCCACACCGATTGCCAGCGTGACGGCGAAACCTTTGACGATTGATGTTCCGCATAGCATGAGAACACCGCAAGCGATCATACTGTTGACGTTGCTGTCGAAGATTGAGGTAAACGCTCTGCCGAAGCCGTTTTCAATGGCAACGTAGAGACCTTTGCCGTTGTTCAGCTCTTCTTTCGTTCTTTCGAAAATCAGAATGTTGGCATCGACTGCCATCCCGACCGACAGAATGAAACCGGCTATACCAGCCAGTGTAAGCGTAACTGGAACAGCTTTGAAAATTGCCAGAGTGGTTAGCGTGTATAGAACGAGTGCAATGTTTGCAATCATTCCAGGCAGTCCATAGATCAAAACCATGAAAACCATAACGGCGGCAATGCCGACGGCTCCTGCGATCAGACTTTTCTCGATGGAGTCTTGTCCGAGCGTGGCGCCGACCGTTCTTTCTTCAAGAATTTTGATGGGTACTGGCAATGCGCCGGCGTTTAGTTTCACAGAGAGATCAACTGCTTGATCGCGGCTGAAGTTTCCGGTGATTTCACCGGTACCGCCCAGGATAGGCTCACGCACGTTCACGCCGCGGTATTCGAAAAGCGAGACGGGACGACCGTCTTGTCCTCTATCTGTTGGCTCACCGTCCAGAAAAATACCAATTTGTTTGCCGACCAGGCGTTGAGTCATTTCACCGAATTTCTTCGCGCCTTCCGGTTTGAATTCAAAGGAAACGCGCCACAGTCCGCCTGATACCATCGGTGAACCTTGCGCGTGTTTAAAGTCCGCTCCGGTCAGTCCTGTCTCTTTCCACACTGGTCCGCCGTTTGGTCCGATTAAAGGATTTCCAGCTTCGTCGTAGACCATCTCTTTGAATTCGAGAAGTGCTGTGGTGCCGATGCGATCTTTTGCTTGTTGCGGATCTTTGATGCCGGGCATTTCTACGATCAAGCGATCTTTGCCGGAGCGCTGTACGATTGTTTCCGATACACCCAAGCTGTTGATACGGTTATTAATTACAGTCTCGACGCCGTTCATCACTTGCGGGGTGATTTCAGGAACGAGTTTGCTGGGCAAAGCTTGCAACATAAGTTGGCTGCCGCCGCGCAAGTCCAGACCAAGTTTGAGAGTAGTGAAGAGTACATAGCCATTCACATGCTTGATGATTTGCATGTTGTTTGCCATCTGCGCATTTTCTGTTGTGCGCTTGTACAAATCTTCTTTCTCGTACTCATTCATTTTGGCGTAGCCGGGAGTGGCTTCGACTCTTTTGTTCACTTCAAGCTTGAGCTCGTCAGGAGGCATTGCTGAGAGCTTTTGCCAGTCGTTGACGACCGCTTCGGGTTCTACTTGAAAAAGAGCGGTGAGAGACCAGATTAAGACGCCGATGATGGCGATCGGCTTCCAGTCTTTGATTAATGAGCCGGAGCTAACTTGCGGCTTCGACGGAGATAGCATCGATTGAGACTTTCCTTGACTTATGACCGGCAAATTATACGAGTGTCCGAGGCGTTGTGTCCCTCAGACTGTCTTATGTCTAAAGTATCTTTCGAGGCGAAGGAAAAATTGGTTATCAAGTCAGGCGCTTAAACGGAGCAAACCCGATCGCCGCCGCGTTGCATTGCCATCTCAAGAGCTTGAATGGAGCGGGCAACCAGTTCGTCATGCTCGCGGGCGTGTGCCGGGAATGCGGCCAAGCCGACTGATGCGGTCACTTTTAAGTTGTGCCAGTTGTGCGTGATTGCCTGCGAGCCGATGCGCTGACGTATGCGTTCTGCAACGATTTGCGCGCCTGCGGAATTAGTCTCAGGAAAGATGATGGCAAATTCTTCGGCGCTGTATCTAGCCGGAATATCTACGTCTCTGACGGCTCCTTGCAAGACTGTGCCGAGTACCTTGAGTACTGCGTCGGACGTGAGCGCGCCATACTGTCTGGAGATGTCTTTAAAGTTGTCCACGGTGACCATGCAAAGAGCGACCGGGCGTTTGTAACGCTTGGCTCGTTTGAGCTCTTCCTTAATCTCTTTGAGGAAAGTTCTGGAGTTGTAAAGCTCGGTCAGTGTGTCGAGAAGCGCCAGGCGCTCGATTTCTTCACCCTTGACCATGCTCATCTTATTTTCGGTTGTGGTCAAAAGCGAGCGCTGCTCCAACTCTTTGACTCTCTCTAAGACCTGACTGTCCATGTAGGAGCGATTGCCAAGCTGCTTGAGACGATTAGGATTGTCGAGAACTCGGCAAAACATGCAAGTTCTGCCGCTGCAAATGTGATCCTGGCGTCTTTCCATGTTGTTGGACCTTCCTGACTGGGCCTGACTAAGGCGCTTGGCTATTGGTTCTATATCAATTTGGCGGCTAAGGGATACTTTCCCTCAGGGTGTTTTAGCGAAACCCCGAACTAAAGTATAGATGAATTTCAGACTTGTGTGCGGACAGCCTGCCGGTCTATTGGGCGCGACCTTTTTTCTTGACGTGTCCAATTTTTCCTATCAATTGAGCGCGTCGGGAATTGCCGGAAGCGGCATTCTTCTTTGAGTCTTCTAGCTTCGGTTCAATTTCCCTTCAGATACGACGAATTGCCCGTCTACCAGCAGATCTCTGAGGCGCGCGCCACCGGACATGACCAGATTGTACGGACAGAGCGCTTCTTTTTCTCCGTCGCTTAGAGGCGTTGGTGGCAATGCAAAGACTGCGATATCGGCGCGTTTGCCTGCCTGCAGGCTGCCGACCAGATGGTCCATTTTTAGCGCAATTGCTGCTTCCATTGTCATCGCTTCAATAAGCTGCCTGGCTGTCGTCAGATGTTCTTCGCCATCATCGTCAGCCTTTAGCCGATGGGCATTTAGTGCAAACTGAGCTTCGGCCAGCAGGTTCAAATCGTCATTGGATGCCAGGCTGTCCGTTCCCAATCCCACGGTGATGCCGTGTTCCAGCATCTTCGAGTATGGCGCCAGTCCATTCTTGAGGCGGGCGTTCGAGCGAGGGCAATGAGCTACTTTGACGTTATGTTCGGACAAGATCGTCAAATCAGCGTCGTCTGTATGTACGGCGTGGGCGACTACAAGCCATTCGTTTAGAAGTCCGTAGTTTTTCAGATGTTGCACCGGCGTGAGCCCACGTCCTGCCCAACGGGGCTTTAGCTTTTCAGAATCGATGTCGGTGCGCATTGAAAATGCAAGAAACTCTTGCACTCTCTCTTGTCCAGCGGCCAGCCACTGGCACTCTTCTTCAGACTCGGCAAGGTGTGCCAATACGGGCAAACTGAACTTCTTGGCCCAAGTTGCTGCTTTCAGCCACAGTGAAGGGCACACCGTATACGGTGCGTGCGGAGAGACTGTCAATGTGATTGATTGCTTTTCCAGCGCCTCTTTGAGCGGTGGAAAATCGGTGTCTCTGAGAGCCTCAAAGCGGGAAAGCCAGCTTGTCCAGCCGGTATCCGAGTCGGCATCGCAGAGACCAAAGATTTCCAAGCCGACCACGCCTCTGAGCCCGACTTGCGCAATTGCTTTGGCTGCTTGTCCGGAATAAGAGGAGTCGACAATCGTGCTTGTGCCAGTAAATGCGGCCAGGCGAGCGCCGTACAGAGCGGATTGAAACCATTTGTCGCTGGTCCAGTCACGTGAGCGAGTGACCAATCCTTCTATCCAATCAAAAAACGGCAGGTCTGTGTCGAACGCGCGCAGGGCGGAATAGTCCAGGTGCGAGTGCATATTGATCAGCCCGGGCATGATCACTGCTTCTTTGTAGTCTTCAGCCCGTTCTATCTGCTGATTTTTGTAGATAGTATTGAATTGTGGTCTGGCGTAAACGCCTTCAATTATGCCGTTGTCTATGACGACGACAGCATCGCGTATGGGCTCTCCTACAATAGGAATTGCCCACCGGGCTGCCAGGCAAAGTTTTCCACCCATGATTCCGTCTTTCTCACTTGCTCCTGAAAACCTGGCAGGAGCCTTACTTCTTGTTGTAATATTATCTTCTTCGGTGTTTGCACGCACTAGCCTGGCTGAGTGCAGTGCTCGCGCCTTCAGGCGGCCGGCCTAGTTGCCGGCCGAGCGCCATTGAGCGCGACTTTGACGCCAGGCACAGAGCGGGTGGAGATTCGTGAAAATCAGCTATGACGATTTGAAGGTCCTGCCGTATGGGCGGCTGGATTTCGCTTTCAACGAAACTTTAGCCGGTCTTGATGCGGTAAAGCCGATAGTTGGCGACTTGACGGCGTCAGTCTCGGCTGCCGGCATGACAATCTCGGGCACCGTGAAGACCCTTTTAAAGCTTTCTTGCAACCGCTGTCTCAAGCCGTATTTTCAAGCGCTGAGCGTCGATATAGATGAGCGCTTTGTTAACTTGGTCGAGTATGCCGACTATGCAGGAGAAGAAACAAAAGACCGCGAACTACTTAAGGACGACTTTTTTGAGTATTTGCCGGAGGATGGTTTGCTTGACATCAGTGATGTTGTATATCAAGCTGTTACATTGGCCACCCCGACTTTTCCCTTCTGCGGTGAAGAGTGTCCGGGTCTTCCAGATTTGGAAGCCCGTACTGGCGCGGGTTCCGAGGTATCCTCGGGAGTAGTGGCCTCGTCTGGGGATACAACATTAGACGAAAATTCAATTGATCCTAGATGGAAGAACTTAAAGACTCTATTTCCAAAGAGTAAATCTGGCGAAGAGTCGTAGATAATAATCAATCCGCCAAGGCATGGAGGTCACATAGAGCTATGGCTCAGCCAAAGAAGAAAACGTCGCACCAGAAGCAGCATCAAAGAAGAGCTCACTGGAAGGCAGAACCAATTAATATCGCCAAATGCAGCAATTGCAGCTCGCCTGCGCGCTCGCACCAGATCTGCATCGTCTGTGGATATTATGGCGGCCGCCCGGCTCGCCTTCGTGACAACGTAGTCACCGAGTAGTTTTGAGACGAGAGTTAGCACGGTTTACTGGGAGTCGCAAATGATTCGCATTGCAGTGGACGCCATGGGTGGGGATTTTGCCCCTCGCGAGGTCGTCCACGGTTCTGTAATTGGCGCACGCGAATATGGCGTTGCGGTGCAATTGGTCGGACCTCCCGATGCGATTGAAAAGGAGCTGACCCGACACGACCATTCCGGTCTCGATATTTCGATAGTGCCGGCGTCTGAAGTTGTGGCCATGGACGAAAAGCCGGGCCGCGCCATTGTCAAAAAGAAAGATTCCTCAATTGTTGTGGCTACCAAGCGCGTGCACGATGGCCAAGCCGACGCTCTGGTCGCCGCCGGCTCAACCGGAGCGGCTGCCGTAGCTGCCCAATTGGGATTGGGACGCATTGCCAATGTGGACCGCTCTGCCATTTGTTGCACCATGCCTGCAACAACCGGCAAATGCTTGCTTGTCGATGTGGGCGCCAATGTCGATTGCACTCCCCACCAGTTGCTGCAATTTGCAGTCATGGGCTCGATCGTCTCTGCCGGTTTGTTTGGCAAGAAAAGTCCTTCCGTTGGTCTTCTCAACATCGGAACCGAAGAGACCAAGGGCAACGAATTGGTGCAGGAAGCTTACAAACTTTTGAAGCAGCAATCCGGGATCAACTTTATAGGATTCGTCGAAGGTCGTGATTTCCCGCTCGGTCGCGTAGATGTCACAGTCACAGATGGTTTCACAGGCAACGTCGCTTTGAAGACGGCCGAAGGCATTGCCAACATGTGCAAGATCATGTTGCAACAAGAACTATTGAGATCGACACGGACCAAATTGGGAGCAGTAGTTATCAAACCGGCATTAGATGGATTGAGAAACCGCGTCGATCACAATGTCTTTGGGGGCGCGCTTTTGGTAGGCGTCAAGGGTGTTTGCGTGATCGCTCATGGTGGCTCCAAACATACAGCGATCAAAAACGCAATTCGAGTAGCTAAGGATATGGTGGCAGCTGATATCGTCAAAAAGATCGAGAAAAGCTTCAGCCTGGCCGGCGCTGGGAGCAAGTCTTGAAGTTTGCGCATGGCGCTCGACTGATTGGAGTCGGCGCAGGTTTGCCGTCGGCCGTGGTCACGAATTTTGACCTTGAAAAACTCGTCGACACATCCGACGAGTGGATCAAAACGCGCACAGGAATTTCCGAAAGGCGCATCGCCTCTGACGAGGAGACTACCAGCCAGCTGGCAATAGCGGCCGCAAAAGATGCAATTGCTTTTGCCGGTATCGATCCAAATGAGATTGAACTCGTAGTAGTGGCTACTTCGACGCCGGATAATTTGTATCCTTCCACTGCTTGCATGGTGCAGGCGGCGGTCGGCGCCAAACGCGCAGCTGCCTTCGATATGGAGGCTGCCTGCACAGGCATTGTTTATGCCCTGGCAGTCGCTCAACAATTCATAGGTTCTGGAACTTTCAAATGTGCGCTCGTCATTGGCGTCGACATTCACTCGCGTTTTCTCAACTGGGCGGATCGCAATACCTGCATCCTATTCGGTGATGGCGCCGGTGCTTTCATTTTGCAAGCCGACGATAAAGAGAACGAAATGTTAGGGACTTATTTGCGTGCTGATGGCTCGGGCGGGCACTTGCTGCACATTCCCAATACCGGTTCTGCTTATCCTCATGCCGGAGTTGTCCCACCTCAAGCGACGCATGGATTTCTGGAAATGAACGGCAAGGCTATCTATGAATTTGCCGTCAATGCGGTACCAGAGGCGGTGCGGGCCGCTTGCAGCGATGCAGGTATAGGAGTCGAAGACGTCGATTTCTTGATTCCTCACCAGGCTAACATGCGTATCATCAAGTCCGCCGCCGAGCGCCTCGGCATGGGACCGGAGAAAATAATCAGCAATGTCAACGAGATGGGCAATACTTCGGCTGCTTCGATTCCGTTGGCGATGTGGGCAGCAATCAGAAAGGGTCAAATAAGCGAAGGTTCTACTTGCGCACTTGTCGGCTTCGGCGGCGGGTTGACCTGGGGGGCCGCAATCGTCAAATGGACTGCCGTCGATCAACGCAAAACTGCAAGCGATCAAATTTCCACCAATAAAAAAGTCGAAGCATCGAAGAGCTAGGAAACCGGAATCAATTGATTCGGTTTGATTCAAGGAGAAAGCAAATGAGCAAGCTGGCATGCATCTTCCCTGGGCAAGGCGCACAAGTGGTGGGCATGGGAAAAGATCTGGCGGAGAAATTTCCTGAAGCAAAAAAACTATTTGCTGAAATTGACGAAATTGCCGGCCGCTCGCTCAGTCAGTTGTGTTTTGAAGGTCCCGACACTGAGCTCAAGCGCACAGTCAACACTCAGCCCACAATCCTGGCTGTGTCCATGGTGGCATGGCGCTGCTATGAGATGCAGGGCGGTCCGACGCCCGCTTACGTAGCTGGTCATAGCTTGGGCGAATTCAGCGCCCTCTATGCAGCCTCAGCATTCGATCTTGAGTCTGCGGTGAAGCTTGTCAACAAACGTGCGCAACTTATGGAAGCCTGCCCGAAAGGCGCAATGTCAGCTGTTATTGGTATGTCTGCAGATAAGTTGGAAGGGATAGCAAAAGAAGTTTCGGCAACGCTTGGCGAACCTAAGGTCGTCATCATTGCCAATTTCAATACGAAAGAACAACTCGTCATCTCCGGCGATCCTGATGCTGTCGCTGAAGCCGGCATCCGGGCGAAAGCTGGCGGAGCAAAAGTAATTCCGTTGCCTGTGGGCGGCGCATTTCATTCACCATTGATGAAAGCTGCCGCAGACGAGTTTGAGTCGCTGGTAAAGACGATTGCTATAAGCGACGCTGCATTCCCGGTTGTGCAAAACGTTGATGCCAAGCCGGAATCAAACGGCGAGCTGTTGCAGGAAAAACTTTCCAGGCAAATGCCCAGTTCGGTGCGCTGGTGCGAAACCATTGAGTTCATGCTTTCTCAGGGCGTCGACACATTTGTGGAAATCGGACCCGGCAAAGCGTTGTCGGGCATGGTCAAGAAAATCGATCGCCAGGCGACCGTGTACAACATCAGCGATGCACAGACTTTGCAAGAAACACTGACAGCTTTGAAGCAAACAGCAAGTGTTTGATGATCACCGTCTTGGGTGATGTTTGCCGCACTGCCTTAAGTGGTAGAAATAAATAGGTATCTGCATTAGTCGACGACGTCTTACGCTCGATGAAATCCGCGAGTGTATTTACACTCGTGCTCTCACTTTTAGCCGCGATGTTTCATCAATGAAAATTGTGTCGAGAAAAAAGCAGCTCTTCAGGCGTAGTGCCGGTCAGGGAATCACCGAGTATGCAGCAATACTTGCATTTGTCGCATTATTGGTGGCGCTTGTTTTTGCTTTTGCGCCGTCTACTCTTTCCGCTGCCGTATCTGCAGCTTTTTCTTCCGTAATCAGTCAAATCAACAATATGTCGGCATCGGCAGGCTCAGCATCCTGAACCTGTTGAATTTCCTGAACTTCGGACTTTGCTTTCTTTGACCGGATTATCGGCAGACGACTTTTTCTTCTGTCTTCGCTTCGACGAGAACTTCTTCTACGGTTTTGCGCATCACGATTGTCCGCTTTGCCAACTCGTGGAAAAACTCTTTGTGAGGTACGCAAATTTCCGGAGGAATCGCTCCGCGCTCCATGATGGTTCCGGCAAGAAGCATGTCAGCGACGATTGCAGGAGGTACACCTGTGTCCAATGCGCCACACGAAAGATTCCACTTCTTGTGTGCAAGCACCGTTGTTTCAAGGGTCACGCAAGTCGGCTGACCATTGCGTTTTCCTTTCACTTCGACGCGCACAACTTCCGCATCATCTGCTGGCTGATTAGATTGTGGAAAACGATCGATCAGGTGTGCGAGCACTTTTCGCGGAGTAACTTTGCCTTCTGCAGTTTCAATTTTTTCGTTGTCGCCAAAACCGAGATCGACAAGTAATTTCAAGCGGTCATGAAACTCAGTCGGCAAGCCAAGTCTGAAGGTAACATCGGTGCAGCCTTTATGCTCGTATGTTTTCGGCAACGTCAAAACTTCAGAGTGCAACGTGAGAATTGCTCTGCATGAGCCGACCGGTTCCGGCAGCTGCACCAACTTTTCGCCTGACATCGGAGGCTTTGCACGGTATTCGCCTTCTTCAAAAACCATCGGCTCTTTGGTGTATTCGTCCAATATGGTGTCAATTGCATAAGGCGGTTGCAGTGGATGATCAGTGACAACGAAGTCGATGCAGCCTACTGTGATATCGATAGAGCGAACTTCATCCAGGTCGCCTGCGCCTGCTGCGGCCATGATATTTGTCATGCCGGGAGCCGCACCCATGCCTAATACTGCTGCCAATCCCTTTTCTCTAAACTCTTCGTTCAGTTCCAGCTGTTGTTTAGTCACGTGGAAGAGCCCACCCAGGTCCATGTAGTGGCAGCTGGAAGCAAGCGCGGCTTTCATGACGTCGACGTTGAAGTAGTACGGTGTGCTGTTAATAACTAGAAACGCGTCTTTGAGCACTTCAGCAAGCGAAGCCGGATCCTTGAGATCACACATGGCTGCTTCGAGCTTCTTGCTCTTCAGGCTGTTCTTGAGCTCATTTGCTTTTTGCAGGTTGAAGTCGGCAATGACAATTGTGTCGTAACCGCTGAATTCCGCCAGGTCACGCACAATGACTTGACCCATTGCTCCGGCGCCGCCCAGAACTACGATTTTTTTCATGAGCTCACACAACCTACTTTTCTGGTGTATTTGGATGGAATCAGACCGGCGTAAATGCGTTCGAAAGTGTCGAATGCATTCCGGTCAGGCACGTGCATCGTCATCAGGTTGACAGCCGATAAGACTGCCTGCCCAAGGGCACGCTGGTGCATAAGTGTAGCAAAACAAGTGAGACCGTATGAGCCTGCTCTCGTTCTCTATTTATGGATGTGAGTTCTAGTATTTCCCACCAGCGGTGGCTGAGCCTGCGCCGTTGGCAGTGTCGTCGCCATATGAAGCCAGTCCGTTGCGTCCAGGAATGTACGGAGTTAGCTTGGGACCGTTGCTGCCGCTGCGATAACCGCCGCCACCCCTCTGGAGTACGGTGCCGGGCACATAATACTGAGCAGCTGCGTGACCCAGGTCCGAGCGTATTTGATCGCCTGGTTGTGACACGTTGGCACCCCATTTTGAAACGGGTACTTGCGCTCCACCCTTCTTTTCAATGCGTTGGGGCGTGTAGAAGTTGTCGCCGGGAGTCTGGATATTGGCGCCCCACGGTACTTTCGGAAGCAATGGGTTGGCTTGAGCGCCTCCGACTTGCTTGCCTTGAGCTGTTTGGCTGAGGGTGCCAGAGCCGATGTATGTGCCGGAAGGGTCCGACAAACCGATCTGGTTTTGATTGCAAACACGCGCTGAGCCGTTTCCATAGTGGAAGCTGTAGCTGCTGTTCTGCGCAAGGGCAGGTGTCAGCAGTGAGGCGCATACTACTGCTGCGCCTGCGATAAGGAGGGTTTTTTTCATATGTTTGGTAAGGTCCATTAGGAGCGGGTACCTGGGGTGTTAGGTTTGCTTCTAGGTGAATGTATCCGCCGTCTGTGCCGGACTCTAGAGATGGGAGAGTTGGCTGAGAGCGGTCATAAGGCTCAGCGTCAGAGCACTGAGGAGGATGTAAATGCCGGCCAAGCGGGCTGTCGACCGGGAGATAGTCGCTGCCTTGACTTTGACCTGTGCGTCTTTTGAGGCGCCATTCGGCTGCCTGTAGTGCCTATTCATAAAAAGTCCGCCTAGTAAGTGTTGTATCTGCACTATAGATCAGTACTAAGAGTAATAAAAGTTGCTACTTTACAATTTAATGTAACAAATTTAATGTGGCTTGTGGAAGGCCCGGTCAGTCCTGGCGAGTTTATTGCGGTTGTAGACAGTTTTTTCGACAGCGAACCGTTATCGGTTCGTTATTGAGAATGAAAATCAATAGCGAACCGTTATCGGTTCGCTGTCAAAGAAATTCAGCAACTGTGCGTTTTTAGGCCGGCAGTGACAGAGCGCGTTTGTGCGCCTGATTTTCGAGTGTGTCGTTGAGAGGGGTCAGGTGGACGTCACTGTAGCGGCGGCTGAGTGCTTGTGAAATCAGCTGATCGCAAAACTGCGGATTCTTTGGCAGCAACGATCCATGCAAGTAGGTGCCGTAAACTTTCCCGCTCTGGGCGCCTTCACCTCCGTCTTCCCCATTGTTGCCGTTGCCGACGGTAATTTTGCCTAGTGGCTGAAGGTCTTTGCCCAGATATGTTTTGCCGCTGTGGTTTTCAAAACCGACCAAAGTTGAATCATCACTGCGTTTT
>PNLN01000084.1 GCA_013823055.1 Cyanobacteria bacterium DS2.3.42 | reverse complement strand
TTGCTTACCCAGTGCGACATCTTGTGCGCACCGCTATCCAGACGTTTAAAACTTCCGCTCAAACTGCTTTTGTTTTCTTCCTTTGGCGGTTGGAAATTCAAAACTGGCAGCTCTACTGTAATCACATTCGGATCTATATATTCAGGCCGAGCCGATTCGCTACTTGGAGATACTGAAGCGAGACTCATTTCAGTAGTCATTGCCAGCGTGATTTTCGACGCCACTCTTGCAGCGGCTGCGGCAAGCGGATCGTCTTCAAACTCAGAGACTGCAGCAGACACCTCAGGAAAATTGATTATATTGGCGAGACTTTCTATATATTGTTCGTCTTCGGCCGAGAGCATGGCGTCGGCGTTCTGTGAATATGCGTTAGCGGCAGCAACGGCAGTGGACGGAGGATTGCAGTCGATTTGAATTCCGCGTTGAGCGGCAAACTGCCCACTCATTTCGTCGGTTTTTTTGCGTAGTTGGGTCAAGCGTTTTCGGTTTCCCGACAAATGCTCTTCATCTGTATACGCAGATAAGTCGTGACCATCCGCGCTGCCAGTTTCTCCCCAAGTCAAATACGCCTGAAACAGTTGCTTCATTGACCAGCCTTTAGAAATCTCACGCCAAGATCGGAGCCCGCCTGCGCGGACCTCATTTCATATTCGCCATCTACAGATTAATGCCGCCCCTGCCAAGAGTCAAATTAAGTAGCGGTTAGATCCCGCATCCTGCGGGCTTTATGGGGAAATTACGTATACCCCAAAAATAAATCACCAAGCCTCATGACAACTCACCCTCAGCAGGTTCTAGACTCCCGCGGTAGGATCCCCGGGTAACGGCAATCAGACATTATTAAATTTCTGCTAGCTACAAACAGTCACACAAAGCAACGTGACATCGTCGTTCTTCATCGCCGGTCGTCCATCGTCCAAAACCAAGTGGCGTTCTTCATCCACAAGGCGGGTCAGGTCTTCCTGCGCCTCTATGTTTTGCAGCACGCTTGCTACATCCTGCATTTGTTCTTGCCGCTTCAGCGCCCAACATGCAATTGCATCAGAAAGAAGAAAAAAGGAGTCGCCATCCTTCCACTCGCCCCTCTGCGTTAGCTTACTCATTGCTGCATCCACCGAAGCATCCTCGTGGCTGCAAATGAGGGCGGGCGAATTGTTGAAGTCTTCCGAAGCACTAAGCGGAAAGCTAGACAGCATAGTGTTTTCCCGCACATGGAAAACACAACAATCACCTGTAGCCTCGACAGTAAATATGTTTTTCTTACCGCGACTTTTTTTCAAGTGCAATCCGGCAATTGCAGCGTACGCACCTTTTTCCAATTTCTCTTCTGCATACCAGGGCAAGTCTTTCTGCCGAACATCAGCGTTCCACTTCTGCCGAAGTAGCGCTAAGGCAGTTTTTTCGGAATAACCTTCAACCAGCAGTTTTGCCCACAATCCAGCAAAAGAAGTTTCCGTCGCTCCATCGGCAACCGCACATTTAAATTCATTTGCTTCAGTCTCAAAATGCTCATCACAAGGATAAGCGGCATCCTCGTACTCCTCGAGAGAATTGCCGTTTTTGGGGAGCCAAAATAGCTTTCCGGAAACGCGCATATTTTTCCTTTACCCGAGCCGACTCTATCGCAAATTGCTCGGTCTTGTGCCGATATCTAAAAAACGAATCACCGACACCAGGTCAGCATTGAAGACAAATCCCCGGGTCGAAAAGGTCACTGGTACGCCTTCGCTGGACAGCATCTTTTGCATGTACTCAGGCAAAATACTGGACATGCTGAAAAGCAGTTTGGAGTGGTCGTCAGTCAATTTCTCCTCATCATTCGGATATTCGATTGCTTTTTCTGCTGAAGAAGAAAGGTGCAAATTGAAGAGCAAGACTTCGCCATCACTGCTCGATAAAGACATCAAATCTGTGGCGGCTTGATAGGGATCCATGTCGGAAGATTCGCCATCGGAAATATTGATGACGATTGGAGGAAAACAGTTAGGGTGCTCGGAAATCCACTTGGTCAAAAGCTTCGTGGCAGTGATAAACGCCGTGCACATCGGCGTCCCGCCTTCGCCCATTGCATCGAACCAGACAGGAAATTTGATCTTTTGCTCGACCAAACCTCCGGCGCCGTCATCCACTTTTTTGACGCGCTGCTCGACGCGAGTCGGATTATTGGCTATCTCGCTAACGGGCACCATTTCTTTGTCTTTCAAAGGACCGCCGAATGCCGGACCCACACCTTTTCCGCCATATCCGATTACGCCTACGTGATAGTAATCGCGGATGCCGTCTGACTTAGCGCATTTGATGACCAGATTCTGGAGCAGGCGATTGATGGCGTCAGCAAGGCTCTCCGCTTTAGTCTTAGCACCCGCCGCTCCATCTTTCGAACCGAAAGGTTCTTGCATCGAACCGGATTGGTCTATAAGGAATAAGAAGCAAGATGGATTGGTTCTACTAATTTCGGCCTGGTATGGCATTTTGTCCTCTCAACTTTTGACTTTGCTCTTTGACGCCAAAAACGCTGATAACCGGTCGAAAGCCTCGTCGAACTTATCACCCGGCACACTGAAAGAAACCCGACTCCATTCCGGCGTTCTGCACCAGGAGTCTTCATTGATGAGCAATTGCTTTTCCACTGCTAATTGTTTGCGGAATTCGCCAAGCTTCGCCATCAAGAAAATTCCACCGCGATACGGCGTGTCCATTCTGTCATCGACATCATGTTCCTTAAATAGTGTAAGAAGCTTTTTGCGGCGTCGAGAAAGTTCGCTGCGCAAATCAACAAGATAGTTTTTCAGGCCATCCAGTTCTTCCTTTACGTCGACCAATAAGTGCGGCGATTCCTTCAAAAATGCGGAATACAAAGTGTCCCAGGCGCGCAGAGTGGAACGCGGCGGCAAGGGCGTCATCGATTGAATTTGAGCGGCAAAACCGGCATCGGGACAGACTAAAAATCCGGCGCGCAAACCACCGGCAGCAAATGATTTAGCGACACCATCGGCGAGGAATAAATATTTTCCACCGTCTGTTTTGGTTAGCGGAAGGAAACTCAATGATTGCGGCGTCCACTCACCCAACCGGTTGTCGCTGAGCAAGAAGAAAATTTCATCGGCAAGCATGTAAATGCCGCGCTCGCTGCAAGCCTTATAGAGGCTTTCAACCGCTTGCGAATCGTAGAACAAACCAGAGGGATTATTGGGTTGCGTCAGCCACAGTAAGTCAGGTTTTACTTCCAGCGCTTCGATTGCTCCGACATCAACCATGAAGCCCCGCTTCGCATCGGCCTTCACCTCAATCGCCTTGCCTCCATGATAGGTGACTAGCGTGTACAGAGGTCCATAACTGCCCACAGGAAGAGCGACAATCGGAGCGCGTCCAAGACGTTGGGTAAGCGTCGCCATCAGCGCAGCAAGGACGGGGAAAACACCTTTGCCGAGAACAATGCGATTTTCATCTATGTCGGTGCGTCGTGTCGACTCCAAATAAGCCTTGACACGATGTCGAACAACAGACGGCAACAATTCTGAGTCATGCTCTAAGAACCCCTTGAAGACGCCCTTGATCAAGAGCTCAGGCACAGGGTGCTCCACCTCGCCATAGTCAAATCTGATCAATCGATTATCATCGAGTGAAATAGGCTTGGGAGCAAACACAGGATCATCGGCGATCTGATTGATGATCGGCAAAACACCGCCGGCAGATTTATTAAGCCTGGGCGGCACGTCTGCTTCCGGAAACGGGAAGGAAAGCAATTCTTCAAAGAGCCACTGATAATAAAGTTGCACTTGGTACGGAATGCGCGAATAAGTTAGCTCCGCGCCAATTTCAAGCGCAGGCATCCACGACTCCGGCGCGTTAACCAAAAAGCTCAGCTCGAAATCGGGGAAAACGGTGTTCTTAATCAAGCCGTAAAGGAAAATGAGATTCTCAGGCAAAGGCTGACGACCAGCCATTCTAAGCGTCATATTGGAATTCAACTCAGAGCCGATATTGAACTGAGCGGAATCATCAATAATGTAAAAACGATTTGGATTCGCGCGTGCTTGCTCGAATAAATGGTCTAGCGTCAATGATGAGGGATTTGCCAGCTGCTGCGGGGCAATTACACATGCGGCAGGCGCTAGCAACTGATCGAGATTATTCAATTCACTGAGATCATCATTGCCCAGAATCACTTTCATACCAAGCTGTTCGAGCGTCGAGCGATATACTGGCTCTATTGCCGACGAAAGCAAAACTGAAGAGCTTGGAGGAAGGATTGCTTTCAGAACCAGCGCTAGAAGTTGAGAACGCTCAGGACCGACAAACAATGCTTCTGGCTTGGTAGGGTAATGGCAGTAGTTGGAGAGAAAACGCGATAGCGCCGTTCTCAAGCCAATATCACCGCATTCATGCGGATAAGGAAGCGTTTTGTTAATCAGCAATTCGCTTGAAAAACGATTGAGAAAGCTGACCATCTCTTCAGAAATTCGAGAGAAATCCAATTCTTTTCGCAGACGGTCAAGCCCGAGATTGTGCAGATTTCTGACGAATCCAAAAGTCGGATTTTCGTATCTTGTCTCCGCCTGGTAGACGAGAAGATCGTGATAGATAGGTTGCTCCTTGCCAAGCACGGTGACTGCGGTTTCTGCCGACACAGGGTTTTGCGAGTCGCGCGACAAAAAGAAGTTGAACCGTATTTGATGGGTGCGTTCTATCTCAACCAGTGATACCAGATCAGTATCATCAGCCTGCTGAATTCGCCGGCTCCAGACTAGTGTGGGTTCCCAACCGCGACGGCGGAACATTTGATCGATTGCTTGCGGTCCCGGTCTTCCGCCCAACACCAGCGTCAATCGTCCGCCAGGATTGAGACACAATTGTGCTTCTTCGAGTGCTCTTGCAATCAACGGAAGCCCAAAGCGATCTTCCAGAATGCCTTGTTGGAAGCAGTAATTACTGAGGTCATACAAATCTTTGTGCGATCGTTCGCCTGAGTCATCATGACTTTTGCGCGGATCGGGATGCAAAACTTGTGGAATACACCCGATGATGTGATCGAACTTAGCTTTGCGTGAAATCGGCTCACCAAGCAAGTCTGACTCTTTGGCCAGGAATGCTTGAGAGAAAGGAACACCAAATTGCGAATTAATGACGTCGCCATCGCGGGTGGTGCCGTTCAGCCATGAATTCAGTCTGGCAATCTGCACAGCAATAGGATTGATATCGAGTCCGAGAATCGCAGTCGCCTGCGTGCGCATTAACATCAAAAGACTGATCCAACCGGAGCCAGTTCCTAATTCGACGAGAGTTTTGCCGCGAAAGAGATCGGGGTTTTTCAACAAACCTTCGGCAAATGTTTTAGCCCACTCCTCAGGTGAAAAAACCGCGGTATGAAGCAAGAGCTTCAGCGGCAACGCCGAGCCCGGAATGGCAATTACCTTCAAGTTGAGCATTGCCGCCAGCGGGTCGTTGGCGATTTTCGCCTTCTCGCCTGTTTTAGAACTCTTGGAAATGCCGGCAATTGGCACCCGCGTCTCAAGGTAATCGGCAAGCGAATGGAGATGCCTGAGCGCCTCAACCCTGGTCGATTCGCTTTCAATCGCCTCGACCAGTTTGTTCAGTTCGCTAAAATCGCTCATTTTTCTCGACGCCAAGCCAGGACGGGGTTTGCAACTGTCTGCCGTTTGGTGATGTTACCGCATCCAACGCGCCCGTTGATCGCCTGACAGCTTGTTTTTCAGGATTATGAACTCCTTATCCGCCGGGTATAACCGTAGGGGCGATGAAAACCATCGTTCAAACCATGGGCGACGCCATGCATCGCCCGCTGCCCAAACCGTAGGGGCGACGCCATGCGTCGCCCGCTGCCCAAACCGTAGGGGCGACGCCATGCGTCGCCCGGTCCCCGGGAAAACATGAGCACAGACTGGGAGCGCCTAAAATCGGACGCAGAACACGCGAAGGCTTACGGCAATTATGCCGAAGCCGAAGTTATGTGGCGCCGCGCACTCAAAGTTGCCGAAAGCTTCCCCAAAGGCGACACGCGCCTTGCCCTGACGCTCGACCGCCTCGGTGACCTTTGCTTTCAGCAAAAGCGATTTGCTGAAGCCGAGCCTCTATTCAGGCGTTCACTGTCATTGCGAGAGTCAACGCTGGGTTTCGAGCACCCGGATGTCGCCACCAGCCTGAGCCATCTCTTCACGCTTTGTTATGTCCAGGGTAAGTTCGACGATGCAGAACCTCTGTGCAGGCGCGTTCTTACTCTTTATCAAAAGGCCTTCGGTGAGAAACATGAGTATGTTGCCGCATGCCTGCACAATCTCGCCAAGTTGGAGCACGCCCGCGGCAATTTTACCGAAGCAGAGCCGCTCTTCATTCAGTCTCTGGCAATCACTGAGCAAACCCTGGGCGCCGATAGTCCCGAAGCTGGAAGCATTCTCAACGACAAAGCAATATTTTTCCTGGACCTCGACCGGCTGGAAGAGTCCGAGGTTCTTTTCCGTCGGTCATTGCAAATCAGAGAGGCGGCGCTTGGTCCGGCTCACCCCGACGTGGTCAATACACTGTCGAATTTGGGATCTTTATATAGAAACATGGGTCGCACTCACGAAGCTGAGCCGATCTATCGCAGGCTGCTGAATATCGCAGAAAAGGCGCTTGGTGCAAATCACCCGGACATGGCGATAAACATTCTCAATCTTGCCAAAACGCTGCAGGCGGAACGCAAGTATCTCGAGGCTGCGCCTCTCTTTCAACGCTATCTTGCCATTCAGGAAAAGCATCACGCCAAAGACGATCCGGCATTGGTGGAAACGCTTCAAAATCTTGCACAAGCTTATTTGGAAGAGAAAAACTTTATACATTCTGAGCCAATCTTGAAGCGCGCTCTTGCCATTCAAGAAGAACATTTTGGTCCGAAAAATCCAGTTGTCGGTACACAGCTCAACCATCTAGCGGCGCTGTATTACGAAACCGGACGCCATGAAGAAGCAGAAGCACTGCTGCTTCGCGCGATCGAAAACTTGAGCAAATTAAAAGAAGGAAAAGATCCGGCGTATGAAAAAACGCTCGTTGATTATCTAAAACATTTGGAGGCGGTTTTTAGAGCGCAAAACAAATTGGCAGAAGCAGAAGAGTGCCTGGCTAATTTGATCACGGCGCAGGAGCGCATTCTGGGCGAATATCACCCGGACGTCGCGGAGAGTTTGACCAACCTTGCCCTCGTTTTCCAATCGCAAGCCCACTACGAGCAAGCGAACAAATTACTATGGAGAGCGCTGGTAATCAGCGAACATTCATATGGACATGAGCATCCGGAAATAGGACAGCCGCTGAGTAAATTGGCAGAGGTCTTGCAATTGCAAAATCGCCACGACGAAGCATTTCCGCTCTGGCAGAGACTTGTTTCAATTTACGAAAAAGCGCTAGGTGCAAAGCATCCCGATGTGGCAAATGTTCTAGACAAGCTAATTTTTCTGCACAGGCTCAACAATGAATTCGCACAGGCCGAAACCCTCGCCAGCCGAGCCCTCAACATTCGCGAAGGCGCCTATGGTCCGGAACATCAAGATGTCGGACTGACTCTAAATGAATTGGCGATGCTCAATTTCGAGCAGAAAAAATACAAGAAGGCAGTGCCACTGTTCGAGCGTGCAGCGGAAAACCTCAAAGCTTCATTGGGTCCCAGACATAGCCAGGTTGCATTGACTTTGAACAGATTGGCGACGCTCCATTATCGTCTCGGCAACTATGAAGCAGCCGAGCCATTGTTCAAAGAAACGCTGGCAATCTACGAAAGAAAGGAAGACGCAGTCAATCCGAACATGGCTACGGCTTTCGAAAACCTCATATCCATGTATCAAGACCAAGGAAAAATTGCGGAAGCGGAAGCGGTTTGCAAACGCTATTTGGCATTCCGCATCAAAGCCCTTGGTCCCGATCATCCGAAGATCGCTGTTTGTCTCAAAAAACTCGCGGACATCTACTGTTCGCAAGGCAAGTTTGAAATGGCAGAGCCACTATACAGACAGTCTGTCGACATACAAACGAAGTCCGATCAGGACAACGTGGACCTCGCTGAAACGCTCCATCAATATTCGTTGGTTTTGAGGAAACTCGGAAAGAAAGCGCCGGCAATGAATATGGAAGTGCGCGCCACCGAAATCAGAAACAAGGACAAGAACAAAGACAAGCTCAAACGATAGTCCGGCGAAGCAAGAACCAAAATCCAAGTGCTGAAAAAAACTTGCAGCATCCTCATGGAATACTGCAAGTTTCAATTTTTCGTCAAGTTGGAACTTCGCTAGAGCCCGACTCGTGGTTCTATCGGCGGTGCAGAAATGATGATATCACTGCCTTGCCACTTACTCTTCAAGACTGGCGTCTGAAGCACTCCTCGTGCACGTAAGACTTCGTTTTGCACTTTGTCTTTCATGAAGTTGAAGGCTTCGCCAAGTGTGGTTTTATCACCCTTGCATTTCAAACCGTCTATCAAGTAGCGAGTGAATACGGAGTTTTGCACTTCCTTCGATTCCCATGAAACCTGGCTGGGTGTGCTCGAAGAAATAACCAACTGTCCGGTGCCTTGCGCAATCGCTTCGGCGTCTACGTTCTTCACTCGCACCAGGCCTTTGGCTTCAGGTTCTGCGGCGCCGCTGTGGCAAGCGTCGAGTATAAGAACAACTCTATCTGAGTGAACACGTCCTTTAATAACACGTGTCAGATCCTGCATCGCCAATCCGGAGGCGAAGAGCTGGTCGGGCTCGCTGTCGTGAGCGAGGAGGTAATTGACGCCGCCGACATCCATATCCGATGAGCTGCCGTGGCTGGAGAAGTAAATCAAAACAAGATCGTCAGGTGCGGCCATTCTAGGCAGCCATCTGTCGCCGAGTTCGGAGAGAATATTTCCACGTGTCGCCTGGTCATCCAAAAGCAGCTTCACATGGTCTTTTTGGAACTTGCCGTCGCCGATCAAATAATCATAAAAGTCTTTGGCGTCTTTGCTCGGATATTTCAAATTCAAAGTTTCGTTCTTGAATTTGCTGATGCCGATAATCAAAGCCCACTTATCCTTAACCGGCTTGTCTTCAGGCTTCGCCTCTGCTTCAGCCTTTTTGTCAGCTGTGCGCGAAGCAACTTTTATCTCGGCAAGTTTGCGCAAAAGTTCTTCTTTCTCTTTGCGCTCAGCGTCAAGTTTTGCAGCCAAGGCAGACTCTTGATCTTTCTGCTTTTGCTTTGCCTCGAGCTCTTTTGTGAGCCTTGCCAACTCCGCACTGTTATTAGCAATAGCGGCTACATCAGTACCACCTTTCTTCGTATGCTTTTCCTTGGGGGCTTTGGGCACAGGAATAGGAACCGCAGTTGAAACAGCCACGCCTAAATTAGGTACGCTAGCCAGTTTGTCCTTGCCGCTGCCTGCGTCAGCAATCTTTTGCAGTTCGCCCTGGCAATACTCTTTGTTTACTCTCGCTGAATCATTTCTTGGCTCATATTTCAAAGCCTGGTCAAAATCTTTGATTGCCAACTCGTATTTGTTCTGATTCGAGTACAGCGTGCCGCGCGCTATGTAGTAAGTAGCGTAATTAGGATTCAAGTTAATTGCTTGGTCCATATCAACTAAAGCAAGGTCGTAATGCTTGAGTGTGCTGTAGAGCACGCCGCGAAAATAATAGAGGTCGGCATTGCGCGGGTTGAGTGCAATACCCTTCTCCAACGCTTTTTGCGCTTCGTCGAATTGCCCGGTGCCGAAGAGCGTCCGCGCTCTCTCCAGGCAGGAATGATCGCTGTCGTACCATGCAGCCAGACACTTAGTGTCGGCCGACGCCCCTTGCAAAACAGCGAGGAGCAAAAGTCCGCTTAGTGCTTTAGCCAGTTTCATTTCTCACACCGTTAGTATCTGAGGGTGGGCAGCCTGGGTTAAAAACCATCGATAGGCTTGTAACTCAAATCTTATTACAGGTTGGCTCGGGAAAATTAGGGCAACTACATACATTAAGTTGATGCGCAAAGAAAAGGGCGACGCATGGCGCCGCCCCTCAGATCAATAGGTGACGGCAATTAGCCGTCCTTCTTTTCCATCTTCATCATTGGACGTGGTCCTCGATGATGCATTCCACGACCGCCCTTGATAGCGAACTCGCGAACCTTTCTTCTTTGCTCATCATTGAGCACATCGTGCATGGCAATACGATTGTCAAGCTTCATATTGGCGAGATCCGCTTTCAGTCCATTGATGCGGTCTTGCAGGTTGCGGGCTGCTTTGGCGTCAACGGTTGTCTGGGTCATCAAATCTTTCAGATGTCTTTCATTAGTGCGGAGGTCCAGCATTTTGGGTCCGGCTTTGTCGAGGAAGGCGTTTTTCAGGGCGTAAAACTTCTCGAATTGATCGTCTGAGAGGTCCAAAGCTGCCAACCACGGACATCCGCCGCCGCCGCCAAAACCGCAACTAGCGCGTCCGCCGAAGCCCCGACGCATCATCATACGACCTGGTCCACCTGGTCCACCTGGTCCGCCCGGACCTGCAATTTGGATTGCATTGGCGTCCATGGCGATATTGAATTCAGGGCCTCCGTCTTCGTCCAGACTTATCTCGACCATTCCTTCCATAGGAGGCGGCGGACCATCGCCAACGCCGTCGGGCAGATCAATTTCCTGCGCCAGAGCTGGGCTATTGCACAGGACGGCAAAACAAATGCCGGATAGGGCGACCGGCAGTTTTTCCAATAATTTCATTAGTAATTCTCCTAGAGACTTCCCACGGTGAGGGTGGCCAGAAAATGGCCCTTACTTGTAAAAGACGACGTTTGTCGAAAAAAAGTTCAATGCCAAAGATAAAATCTAACAAATAGCTCCTCTGCTTCTACTTTCTTCCCCTATAAGCCGCCAAAAACCGACGCTTTATCCGTTAATATTCTCTGTTCAATCACGTGGATGATTTTGCTTCTCTATACGCCGACTTGAGTTCGGCAAGAGCGGGCAAAATTCGCGTCCGGCACCCGGAAGCCCTCAGGAGGTCAGATGAACGGAACCCAGCAAAAGCCGGTCGACCCACCCGCAGGCGCGGAAACCGGTTCGGAGGCTGACGCAGCTATCCCAGGCGCCACTTCAATTTCAGGAAAAGTCGGCAACTATCGCTGGGTCATCATCGCCCTCGGTTTCATCATCACCCTCATTAATTACCTGGACCGCTCGGCGCTGGCATACACCCGCAAGGCGCTGGAGGGTGAATTCGGAATCAATGACGCAGAGTTCGGCATGGTCCTCTCCGCCTTCGCCATCACTTACATGGTGATGACTACAGTCGGTGGCATCATGGTCGATAAGTGGGGGGCTCACAAAGTCTGGCCAACCGCAGCTATTCTCTGGTCGGCAGTCACGGCAATGATGGGTCTTGCCTCGGGACTCTGGGTCCTATTTGCTTTTCGCCTTTTCCTCGGAGTCGTCGAAGGTCCCCACTTCCCTGCTCTCACACGCGCTGTAGCCGACTGGCTGCCCACCAATGAGCGCGCAAGGGCAACTGCAATCGGTCTTGCCGCCGTTCCTTTTGCCCATGTGGTGGGTGGTCCATTAATCACCACCTTGATTGTCACCCTCGGCTGGAAAGGCATGTTCGTTGTCTTGGGCGCACTGGGCGTAGTCTGGTCTGTCGCCTGGGTATTTATGTTCCGCGACTACCCGGAGTCATGCCCGTTCGTTTCGAACGCCGAACTGAATCACATCCGCGAAGGTAAGTCGAACAATCGCGAACTTAGCGACAATGAAAGAAGATCGCAACACCGCGCGACCGGCAAAACGACCTGGAAGTTCATGCTTTTGAATCCCTCGTTGATGTCCAACAACATTGCATTCTTTTCGTTCGGATACCTGCTCTTTTTCTCCATGAACTGGCTGCCGAGCTACCTGGAAAAGACCTACCATATGAATCTCCATCAGGTTGGCTGGTTCGTCGTCGCGCCCTGGCTGACTGCCGCGATCTTGCTGGCGACAGCCGGATTTGTTTCAGATTGGGTGATGAGAAAAACAGGCAGCGCACGTCTCGCGCGCACCCACATGATTTGGGTTTGCCAATTGCTCTCTGCATTGAGCTTCATTCCGCTGATGTTCACTCAAGATTTGAACGTCGCCATGTTGATGATGTCGCTCGGAATAGGCATCGGCTTGATGCCGAATTCTTGCTTCTATGCGCTCAACACTGATCTGGCAAAAGACAGAGCGGCAACCAGCTTGGGAATCATGGATAGCTTCTTTGCACTGGGCGGCATCCTTGCACCGTTGATTACAGGACAAATCTTGCAACGTACCGGCAGTTTTCAACTCGCAATCGGACTGGTGGTATTTTTCAGCTTGATGTCGGTGATCGGCATAATCCTGTTCCAGCGACCGGATCGGGACATGGAAGCTGCCAAGGGAGTCTAATTTCTAATGCAACTTCTTGAGAATTAGAGACAATTCTAAAGGAAGCCCAAACGCCGTAACAAATCCCCCAAACCCCTTTCCCAGCCGCATTACCGCGTGAAGGAAAAGGGGAGATTGGCTGGATGCCACTACCGGAGAATGCAATGCCCGTTTTAAACAACTCGAGCGAATTCAAAGCAGCACTGCTGGCGGTATCACTAGTTTTCTCTCTCGCCCCATCTGCATTTAGCGAAGAAGTTACAGAGGCAGCCGCACAAGCCGCAGACTTTGCGGGCAAAGCGGCTTTCTACAGCAGCGATCTTCACGGCAGAAAAACTGCGTCAGGTCAAGCCTACGACGAAGGAAAATTGACCGCAGCACACAAACATTTGCCTTTTGGAACTAAAGTCACTGTCGTCAATCGCAAAAACGGCAAGACCTGCACACTGACTATTAATGATCGCGGCCCCTATTGCGGCAATCACGTCATCGACGTATCAAAAGCAGCAGCAAAAGAGCTCGGATTGATGAGCGACAACAGACGCATGGTTGACTGCTTCATCAAAATAGACGCCAAAGATTTGATCAAAAAACAACAGCAGAAAGTAAAAGTCGCAGCGCAGCCTGAAGGCGAAACGCTGTAATCTGGCGCTAAATTTAACGCTCGCTGTTCCGAAATTCGGCGCTCGAAGTTCTGTAGGGGCGATGCATGGCATCGCCCCCTTCTTTTTACGCGCTCTCGTCGCTGAGTGCGCGAATTGCAGCCACCGCCGCAAACGCCAAAGCGCCCACGAGATAACAGCCGACTAGAAGCAATGACCCAAACCACAACCACTGCGCAAGCGCGTCAATGAGCGGACTTTGCGTGGCCTTCGATGCAATATAGACCATCATTCCCAGCGACCAAACAGACATAATGACTGCCATCGCAAAAGTGAAAGAGAGGCGCACTTTTTGAACCCAATTCAATGATGTAGATCGCAACTTCATCCTGTCCCGTGTGCGGAAGAAGCGCTGAAACATTGAATAAGAACCAGATGCAGTAACAAGCAAGCAAAGCATGAAGAAGACAGCTTGACCCTGCACCAGTTTCCACTGATCCGCAAAAATCACACCAATGGCTACCATCAACAAAGCAACGCAGAGAGTGATTACATTCTGCTTTCTGCGGGCGCGCACGAGCAAAGGCACCGAACCCTTGTCGCCTAACAGATCAAACGCTTTGACTAACTCATCCATCGACTGAAATCGATCTTGAGGATGTTTTTCCAGACACTTCAAAATGATTGATTCCAATTCCTCGGAAACTTCCGGTCTTGCACCCAGAGTGTCAAAGCGCGGGGCATCAACCTTTTGGTGACTGTGAAACAACGACATCGCCGAGGTTGCTTCGAAAGGTGGTTTTCCTGTTATCGCTTCATACATCAAACAACCAAACGAATAAATATCGGAGCGATGATCCAATACACGTCCGGCACATTGCTCAGGGCTCATGTAGAGCGGGCTGCCGAAGATCTCACCAGTGCGCGTCACTTGAAATTGATCGTCACCTTCTTCAACTGTCACTTTGGCAATACCAAAATCAACAATCGTAGGTTTGGGTGCTTGCGCTGAATTGGGCGAAGTCGCTAAGACAATATTGCTGGGCTTTAAATCCCTGTGAATTACCCGGTTTGTATGAGCATGTGCAAGCGACTCGGCGATTGTTTTGAACATCGGAAGCGCCTTACTTTCTTCAAGCCGCCCATCTTCCTTAATGAAATCGCTCAGCGATTTACCCTCAAGAAACTCCATCGCGATGTAGGGGGCGCCATCAGGAGACAATCCAATGTCATAGATTCTCATGATGCCGTTGTGATTGAGAGCAGCTACGGCTTGTGCTTCTTTTTGAAATCGAAGAACTGCCTTTTCGGACTGAAGTAAGTGACTGTGCATGACCTTCACAGCGACCACTCTATTCATCACCAAATGCTTGGCTTCGTACACCACGCTCATTCCGCCACTGCCTAAAACACGCGTCAATTCGTACTTCTCGTCAAACACGTGCCCAATCAAGGGATTTTTGACAGCAGCGGCAGCTTGCGCCATTATCGCCGCTTTCGCCATTTCAGCGGCTTTTTCATTGATAGTTGCACGTAAGGCATCCAGCCCAGCAACATCGTCTCCGGCTGTTCCATCCGGAAGTACTGCTGTCGCTTCCGCGTCAAACGTCTGACTCTCATCCAAGGCAATGGACTTTGGGTCGCCAAAAGTCTGAGTCTCACTTTCGACGAAACTGCCTTGCTGTTTGTCCTGATCGACGACTAAATCAGGGCTTTTTTGCTTGATTTCTTCGTCAAAAGATTTGCTCAAGCGTTACCTCCGGCACCTGAATTATACCCAGTTCGGAGGAAGCCCTTCGCTGCTTAGAAATCGGCACTCTTAGGTGCGCGTGGGAATGGAATGACAT
>PNLN01000079.1 GCA_013823055.1 Cyanobacteria bacterium DS2.3.42 | reverse complement strand
TTTTCAGCGACATACCAGACATATTGCGGTTCGTTCTTGGCACCTCGCACTTTCTGTGGTGCCAAAAATGGACAATCGGTTTCCACCAAAATCTTCTCCTGCGGCACATGTTTTGCCGCTTCCTGCAAGGCTTTAGCATTCGGAAATGTGACTATGCCGGAAAAGGAAACGTAGAATCCAAGGTCGGCGATACTCGGCAAATGTTCCGGCGAACCAGTGAAGCAGTGAAAAACGCCCTTCAGTGAATCAGGACTATTTCCCGCTCCTTCTTCTTTGAGAATGTCGAACGCCTCTTGCCAGGCATCTCGGCAATGCACTATTACCGGCTTGTTCAAACGCTTAGCCAGGCGGCATTGCGCGGCAAACGCCTGGCGCTGGCTGTCGTGATCGCTATTGTTGTAAAAGAAATCTAGACCGCATTCTCCGACACCTACTGCCTTGGGATGCGCAGAAGCTTCTTCGATCGCTTCGGCACACTTATCGGTCCAATCTTTAGCTTCATGAGGATGCAGACCGGTGGCAAAAAACAAGTTGGCATGTCGTTCGGCAATATCTTTCAGTTCGTCAATATTGTTTAGAACCACCCCTGGATTGACCATTTGCACAACGCCCTGGTCGAATGAACGCTTGATTACTTCTTCGCGGTCCTCACCGAAGAATTCGCTCACCACATGAGCATGACTATCGATGATGCCGCACGATTTTTTCGGCAATTCTTTCGTTTTTTCCATAGTAATCAGGTCACCCAAATCGATTAAAATTGGTCCTTGGGCAGATTCGTGATAAAGCTCGAACCGGCTCAGATGTTTAGTAAAACACGTAGTTTCCGCCCTGTCCCATTAGTACTCTCACGAAGTTTTGGACCCCAATCTGAATTTACTTTTTGGGGTTTTCGAGTAAAGTACATATATGGAATCCTGACAACCCTGTTACCATCCAAAAGTGCCTGCCATGAAGCCATCCACCTCGTCCGCTCTAGAGCCTTTCTTTCGCAAGATGACGACACTAACTCTGGCCACTGCCTTCGCCGGTCAGTTTCTGGTCATGCCGAGCCAGGCTGCGCAAACAGCAAAGGCACCTTTTAAAATTAAGATCGAGCAAGGATTCATCAAACCAGAAGATGGTCCCAGCCTCAACCGTAATGACATTAACCGCGCCGGCGACCCATTTGACAGCAGCGGTACCGGAACAGAGGATGCTTTCGAGGCACCCCCGTCAGCTTTCCAGGTGCATACGGAAAAAGCCGGCAATCCTCCGCCTTTTCGGATGAATGCCAACGATACCGGAGACTTCAATGGTCAAGGCATGCCCGCCATGGGCGATCAGATGCCGCAACAGCAACAGCCGCGCCAGCAGATGATGCCGCCTGATATGCAGCCGCCCACGCAAGTGAATCAGATGCGCCCCAACAACCCAAACGACCCGGACGGGCAGGAAATGAAACTGGCATGGGATGAATGGCACCGGCGCGTAGCAGAAGCAATCTTCAACCAGATCAGCACCGCTGCAAAAACGATGCTGCCAAACACACGCCCCCTGGTCTGCATCGTCAATTACACCATCACCAGAGATGGCAGAGTCGTCAATGTTCATATGCAGCAAAACAGTCCCAATATCCTCTACAACGGGATGGTATATGCCGTTGTGAGCAGAATGGCCGGCAATCCAGTTTTGCAGTATCCACAGGGAAGCAGACGCATGACTGTTGATAAACTTTCCACATTCAGCCATAACTGCGGTCCAAATCAAGGATTCAAGTACATTACTGGCGACCAAGAAACCATGCGCCAGCCGGGAAATAGAAGATAAGTGCAGGACACAAAATTAAGCGCTCTGGCTGAAGAGCTTGTAAGAGTAGTGGGCAAGAACTACGTTCTCTCCACGCCTCTCTCATTGGCTCTTTACGAATGCGACGCCGAAACAATGGATGTGGCGCGCCCGGACCTTGTCGTCTTGCCCAAATCAACAGCGGAAGTGCAAAGGGTCGTAGAACTGGCAAATGAATACTCGGTTCCTTTCACTGCCCGCGGCGCAGCTACAGGCTTGTCCGGCGGCGCCACCACAATCTACGGCGGCATCAGCCTGGTCCTTACGCGCATGAATCGCATCATCTCCATCGACCCCAAAGATATGGTGGCAGAAGTGGAGGCAGGGGTGACAAATCTTGCCGTCTCTCACGCTGCTGCACCCTACGGGCTCTATTTCGCTCCCGACCCTTCCAGTCAGTCAGCATCGACAATCGGTGGGAATTTAGCCGAGAATTCGGGCGGACCGCACACTCTAAAATACGGCATGACTGTGCACCATGTTCTCAGCGCAAAGGTGGTGTTGCCGGACGGCACTGTCACCATCCTTGGTGGCAGAACGAAAGACAAGCTTTCACTTGATTTGCTCGGACTGATGGTCGGCTCCGAAGGCACACTCGGCATCGCCACGGAAGCGACAGTGCGCCTTCTGCCTAAGTCGAGATTTGTTGAAACAATGCTTGCGTACTTTCCCAGCGTGGCCACAGGAGGGCAAGCTGTTTCCGATATCGTTGCCCATGGGGTGGTGCCGGCGGCGATGGAAATGATAGACAGCATTACGCTCAATGCTGTTGAAGACTATTTGCACATGGGCTTAAATCGCTTAGCCGGATGTCTTCTGGTCGTCGAATTGGACGGGCCGAAAGAGAGCATTCACGTGCAAAGGCAGATTGTAGAAATGGTTTCGAAAGAAAACGCTGCTCTTTCACTTAATTGGGCGAAAGACGACAAAGAGAGAGCTTTGATTTGGAAGGCTCGCAAAACTTCATTTGGCGCACTGGGTCGCATCGCGCCGCACGGATATGTTCTCGATGGCGTCATCCCCAGAAGCAAGCTCAAAGAAGCAATTGAAAAAATTGCCGAAATTGGTGAGAAGCACAAGCTCACAATTGCCAATGTTTATCACGCCGGTGACGGAAACCTCCACCCATGCATTCTTTATCATCGTGAAAACGAAGAGGAAGTGAAAAGAGTGATGCTGGCCGGGCGCGAAATTTTGGAACTTTGTGTTGCTCTGGGTGGAACATTATCAGGCGAACACGGAATCGGCATTGAAAAAGTCCACGAGATGCCGATGGCCTTCACAGCTCATGACCTGGAGGCGATGACCTGGATTAAAAATGCCTTCGACCCACGTTCTATTTGCAATCCCGGCAAAATCATCCCGCAGCTGAAAGCTTGTGGTGAGTCCGGTATGCGTCCTCTTTTGCGGCACAAGCTCTTAAGTGGATGTTGATTTAGGGAGTATTGAAAGGTACCTACCGGGCATAAAGAGAAAGACTTACTACCAAATCCAGCGCAGGTTATCGCCGGCACCTATATGGCCAAGATTCTTCTGGTGGAAGACGATCAAAACCTGGCTTTTCTGCTCCAGATGCAACTTGAGCACGAAAAGCAGATGGTTGATGTCGTCCACTCCGGACTGGATGCCCTGCAAAGCCTCAAGGACCATGCGTATGATCTTGTCATTATGGACTGGATGCTGCCTGATTTGAGCGGAGTCGATGTCGTCTCAAAATTTAGAAACTTCGGTGGACGCACGCCCATTTTGATGCTGACGGCAAAGGGCGCGCCTGAAGATATGGCACAAGGGCTGGATGCAGGCGCCGATGATTATCTGGTCAAACCTTTCCACCCGACCGAATTAGGCGCCCGAGTGAGAGCATTGATTCGCCGCCCGGCCGCCTTTGCCGGTCGAGTTTTGCAAATACAAGACCTGGAATTGGACACAGTAACAAGCCGGGTCGTCCGCGCCGACAAAGAAGTTGAACTTACAGCCAAAGAATTCTCTTTGCTGGAGCTACTAATGCGCCATCCCAATCAAAGTTTTTCCCTCGAGCAGATTTTGGATCGCCTCTGGCAAACAGACTCTTCTGCTTCCATTGATACGGTGCGGACGCACATGAAGACTCTCAGAAAAAAACTTGGCGACAGCGAAGACAATTCGATCATCCGCACAAAGCGTGGGCTCGGCTACAGAATTGTTGACCAATAAGACGAGCCTAGAGGAAGCTACTATGACAATCGATGAGAAAGCTTCGCAGCCGCCAGGCCGAGTCACTCCTCTTGCGCTGCTGCTGCCTTCAGTGGCGATCGTGCTTTCCACTTTGTTTTTGGCTAATACGCTGCTTATCCTACGGGCAGCTCGTTTGCTCGACGAAGTCGGAGCGCAGTGTGCCTTCAGTGCGGCTCAACAGCACAGCATCTCAGACGCCCGCCGGGCAATCAACAAGATTGTGCAAAGCCATCAGCCTGACGGATTTTTCCTGCAAGAACCGATTGGCAGCAAGATCACATTCTTCGCAGACGACAGCCAAGCAGGTCCTGTGGGAGCCCCATTTGCCACAGTGAAGACTTCAATAGTTACTTGGATTCCTGCACCGCAGCTATTCTTCGGTGCCTTTAAGCCCACTGGAGATTCGCACCCAATCAATGCAAACCTGCTGAGATTTTCAGCTTTGCACTCAAGCCCGCGCCTGACGCTCTATGATGAAACACAGAAGAGTGGACGATCCTCGATTTAATCTCAATATATAGGTAACGAAGCGGCTAAATGGAACAGTCTGCCAACAAGCAACCAGGACAGAGCAGCTCGCTTACGACCAAAGCCGCGTTTGCAGTTTTAGCAACGGCATTGGTTTTGCTCTACATTGGCGGAGTCGCCAGCCAGCAGCTTCAGCCCGGCAACAATTCCAGTCAAAGCCAGGATGCACTCTTTGAAATGGAAGAGACACTGACGTCGTATACAGATCTGCGTTGCAACGAATTAGCCTTTATTGTTCACGGCAAAGAGCAGGACTTACCAATCATTCGAGACTCCGGGACCAAACTCAATCAGCATCTGGACCGACTGATTCAATTGATGAAGGATCGAGCCAACAAAGCTGAATTCGAGGCTCTAAAAGTCAATATCAACGATCGAATTGCGCTCAATGAACGGATCGTCGAAACAAGGAAGAAAAGCGGATTTGCCAAAGTTGCACCGATCATCGAATCGGACAAATTTCAAAAACTGACAAGCCTGATCGAGAATCAACTTTTAGATTTGCGCAGCAGAGAAAAACAAATGCAGCTGGCTACCAGCGAAACCACCGGCAACAACAATCTGCAAACGTTGGGCGCCATCTGGGTCATGATGATGGCTGCGTTTCTCATTCTTTTGTCCATGCTTTTCATTCTCAACCGTTATGTTATTGAGACTCGAGAAGCAGAACGTAAACTTGCAGAAAGAGAAGCGCGCATGAGAGCAATTGTCGACACGGCGCCGGACGGTATATTGACCTTCTCGGATGAAGGAGAAATTGAATCAGCAAACGATGCCATGCAGCATATGTTTGGATACGGTCCGGGAGAACTGCTGGGTGCACAGGTTGCGGCAATCATGGAAAACCTGCCGCTGGAAGGACCGGAGCGGCAAAAAACAGCGACATTTGGTGAAAAACATGTAGTCGGCATCGCAGACGAGATTCGCGGCAGACGAAAAGACGGCAGTACGTTCCCTGTTGAAGCGGCGCTCTCAGTGCTGAGTTTGGGAAACAAGCGCATCTACACCGGTATCGTCCGCGATATCACAAACCGCAAAGAGGCCGAAAGGCGAGTCAGCGAATTCTACTCAACCGTCTCACATGAATTACGAACACCACTTACTTCTATTCGCACGGCTCTTGGTCTTATGACCAGTGGTGCAGTCGGAGAACTGACACAAAAAGGCGGCCACCTCGTGCGCATAGCCGGTGGAGAATGCGATCGTTTGATTCGATTGATCAATGACATTCTGGACTTTCGCAAAATTGAAGCCGGCAAATTAATGCTCAAGCCGCAACTAACTAATCCACAATCGCTTGTGGATACGACGTTTCAGGCTATCAAAGGATTGGCTGATGAAGCCGGTGTAAAGCTGTCGAAATCAATTGAATTCAACGAAGCTCTGCATTGCGATCCAGATCGAATTGTTCAGGTCTTGACCAATTTGATTTCCAATGCGATCAAATTTTCAGAAAAAGGAAAAGAAGTAAGCATTCGAGTAATCGAGACAGATAAGGGACGCCTGAGATTTGAAGTGATTGATCAAGGTCCAGGCATAAGAGACGATCAGTTGAACAAGCTGTTTGCAAAATTTCAACAGCTCGATTCATCAGATACCAGAAAAAAAGGTGGCACTGGTCTGGGATTGGCTATCTCAAAAGCAATCGTCATGCAGCACGGCGGCGACATTGGAGTTGAGACTTTGGTGGGAAAAGGGTCTACGTTCTGGTTCGAACTTTCGCCCGGAGAAAGTTACATTCAGCCGCCTGACGAAACCCTCACATTGCACAGGCTGAGAGTCATGCTAGTGGCAGACGATGAGAAACTGACTGAACCTCTGAAAGAACTTTTGCAAAAATCTGGTTTTGATCTCTTGCGAGCTGCCACACTGGCTCAAGCAGAGCGCATCATCGAGAAAACATTTCCCGACATAGTCCTTGTCGATGTCGAATTGGCAGACGGAAGCGGTCTGGAAATCGTCAAACATGCCGGCGGTGCAATCATCACCAACGAAGTGCCAATCATTGTCTTGGGCGGCTGGAACGATGAAACCGGCACAATCGCCAATCCTGTGCTGATAGATATGCAGAAGAATCCATTTGATTGCACACGCTTGCGAAAGGTTGGAAAACAGGCGGGAGTTTTAGCCGCCGAGAGCAGAGTGTTAGTCATACAGGGCGATTCGGCAAAATCGAACCTGTTGAAAAGCACCATAAAGCAAGGAGGATTTTACGTCCTCGATGAAATCAATCAATCGATTTCCGCCATGGTTAGAGAGCTGGAACCGGACATGATTGTGCTTGACCTGTCGGTTTCCAACGAACGCTGTTTTGAAGTTCTGGCCGGTCTGAGACAGGGAGAGGAGAACTCCTTACCCCTGATCGTATATACAGAAGATAATATCGAAAACGCCGACATAAATAAGATGACGCTCGGTCTGACCAGACATTTAAAAGGAGCGGGAATTTCTACCGATGAGTTTTGCGACTCGGTAAGTCGTCTGGTGCACGGCATCGTAATGACGACGACGGAAAGCCGCCAACCGGCGGAATTACCGCAATAGTCAGGAGGTAACTTCCTCACCCGCTGCCCGTTTCCGGTCCTCGGTCAGATTAAATATCCGTGAATATCTGCCACTGAACGGGTATGATTCGGGTGTGAGACTTACTACGTGGCGTAAGCTTTTGCAAAATTTCAAAACAACGACAACCGGCGCGCTATCAGGAGGGCATATCTGATTGCACGGAAAACTTGATCTTGGTAAAGCGAAGGGACTGAAGAAGTCTGAGATTAAACAACTCAACCGTCTCTTGCAGCAAAGAATTCCAGCCGGTAAGTTGCTGACTATCGACCTGGCTGAGAGCGTAGCCGAGATATCGCATTCAGCAGGGCACCCTGTATCTGTTGTAGTTAACAGGCGTGGACAGATAGTCAATGTCACTTTAGGTCACCCTTCAGAAGTGAACATGCCTGAACTCAGGGGTGTCAGAGTCGGTCCGGGCAGGCTTTGCGGACACAGAATCATTCACACTAATTTGGATACTGGCAATAGCGGTCAGGCCAATCGGCTTTCCTTTAGAAAAGAAGACCTGCAGTGTCTTCTGAAGAATCGGCTTGATGCAATCGCGCAAATCCAAATCGATACTAATGGTGGATTCAGCCGCTCGAAAGGTGAACAGACTCGCTTCGCCGATGTCGTACATATCGCCCATATACTTCCGGGTCGCGACTCAGAAGGACAACTCTGGAAGCTTTTCCCGCCAATGACGGCACGGCGCGCCCAAGAAGAAGATTTTGAAGAATTGATCCAGGCTCTGGAAAACGAATTCAGGCGTGAAGCGCCCGGTTTGCAGGTCGCAAAAGGAGAGGAGCGAGCGATTCTCGTTGGTTTGATTTCGGAAGGTCACGACGCTTTTCAGGTGGACGACGACCTGGATGAGATGTCCCTTTTGGCAAAAACTGCCGGCGCTACTGTTTGCGGGCGATTAACTCAATCGCGGTCACATCCAGATCCAAAGTTTTTCCTCGGCTCCGGCAAAGTTCAGGAATTGGCTTTACTTGTACAAGAGATGGGAGCCAATATTGTCATCGTCGACAAAGAGCTTTCCGCTAATCAACAGCAAAATCTCGAAGAAGTCGTCGCGGTAAAAGTTCTCGATCGCACCGAATTGATCCTGGACATTTTTGCTCAGCGCGCGCAAACCAAAGAAGGAAAGTTACAAGTTGAGCTTGCTCAGTTGAAATATCTTTTCCCCAGACTGGTCGGCAAAGGCACTCAATTGAGCAGACTGGGCGGCGGTATCGGTACAAGAGGTCCTGGTGAAACGAAATTGGAAGTCGACCGACGCCGCATTCGCGATCGCATCACTTTCTTAGAGCGCGAAACTCAACGCATCAAGAGTTATCGAGACACGCAAAGACGCAAACGCACTGATGAAAAGCTGCCGGTAGTTGCACTAACAGGTTATACAAACTCCGGCAAATCAACGCTTTTGAATGCGCTTGCCAAATCGGATATGGTTGTTGAAGACAAATTGTTCGCAACTCTCGATCCGGCAACCAGAAGAACAACACTACCGGATCATTCACCTGTCTTGCTGACCGACACCGTCGGATTCATCAAAAAACTGCCGACGTCGTTGATTGCAGCTTTCAGAGCAACACTTGAAGAAGTAGCTGTCGCGGATGTGCTCTTGCATGTCGTCGACGCCAGCCACCCTAATGTTATGGAACACATGAGTTCAGTTTACGATGTTCTCAGCGAATTGGGTGCTGTAGACAAGCCTATCATCACCGTTTTAAACAAAACCGACAAAGCACGCAAAGAAGATCTCGAATGGCTCTCGGCTCAAGTTCCGAATCCGGTTATGGTATCAGCGGTGATGCGCACCGGACTTGGTGGCTTGCTTTCCAACATTCAAACAGTGCTGGAAGAAGTTTGTCCAACACGCAGGCTTCATAGCGCCTGAATGCCGTTGGCAAACAGAATGTCAATACCCGCTGCCGGAATAGAAAAGCAGCTGTTTCAGACCTGGCGGCTCCGATTCGACAGATAGTACTATCGATGCGTACACCGGCGTATCGGGAGGCGGCTCTTCGGCAGAATAGAAGTTCATTTGATTCATTCGTTGTACGAAAGGGTTGAAGGAGCGCCGTGGAACAAAAATTGCAACCGGTGACATAGTCTTGGCATTCAAGTCGAGAAACAAACGTAAACAGGCATTAGCAGCGGCCTTCACCTCATTCTCGTCTACCGAAGAATTGGCATGCGCAACACGTAGCGCTACTTGCTGCGGCGCCTTAAATGGAAATTCACCCAGGCGGCGCAAACCAACTGGCTCACCTTTTCGATACCAGATCACCTCGTACTTTTTGCTGCTTTGATCCTCGGGTGGCTGAGTACTAATGCGAGCCAAAACAAGACGGTCAAAACCAGCCTTGCTGTTTTTCAAATAGTTATTCAGGTGCTCGGTTTTTACGTCGACAACTTGGGTGAAACGCGCTTTCCAATCTATTTCCGTGTCTTGCTGGTCATCTTCGTCCTGACACCTAGCAAGAGGCGGAGAGCATAGGAAGCATAGAACCAAAAACCCCGACAGTAATAACGCTAATGGATTACGCATGTGTTACCGCCTTGCGGAACAACCTTAATGTCTGCCGTAATGGATAAATTTCAATCACACAATGTGCATTATCAGTCTCAGCCGGCAATATAATGGGTTTAAATACAAGGTAGCTAACCGACAAAAAATTTCGTGTTTATTGTGCAAACTTACCATCTCAAGTCTTACAGTCTCAAGTGGGTGAAGCGATGCGACCAGTAGTAACATTCGGCTCAAGACGCGCCTCCACTATGGCGCTACTGGCTTTATTTGTCGCCTCGTTTGGCGGATCCGGAATTTGGACTGCCTCTATAGCTGATACGAGTCCCAAGCCAGAATCCGCCTATCCTCTCACAGTCAAAAAAATGCCGCCACCGGGAGAAGGTGGATGGCGAGAGGACACTTTGATTGTCCTGGCCAATCCCAAATCGACTCAGGATGACCTGCAAGACGCTCTTGCCGAGGTGAAAGGGACCGTTGAGCGGAAAATCAAAGTCGGAAATCAGGAATTTCTGGTGATAAAAACCGAGAAAGGTAAGCTGGAAGAGACTTATAAGTCAATGGTCAAGGACAACACTCACTTTTCTTTGGTGCAGCGAAACTTCACATACAAGAAGATTCAGGTCCAGTGCAATATCGCTAACGATCCTGCATTTGCCAGCCAATATGAATTGAACATACTGAATGTGCCGGGAGGCTGGTGTAAACCTGCCACCGGTCAAGGTCAGACAATTGCAATTTTAGACACGGGGGTGGCACAAATTGCTGAATTGTCCGGAAAGTTGGCCACAGGGTTCAATGCGGTTACAGGACTACCGCCTGGCAATATTGACACCGATCCAGGCAGCCTCGGTCACGGAACAGCATGCGCCACCAGTGCCGCCGCTGTCTCTAACAATTCTGTGAATTCGGCTTCGCCTGCATACGATGCACAGATTTATCCGATTATCATCAGCGACAGTCAAGGAAACGCAGATGATGAAAGCGTCATCGCCGCCGTGGGGGAATGCATCACTAAGAATATAAAACTGGCAAGTTGCAGTTTCAATGCCGTTCCACCTTACTCATTCTCGAATGCCGCCTACCATCCGGCCTTGCATGTAGCACTCAATCAATACAATGCATTTGGTGGAATTTTCTTCAATGCAGCAGGCAATGAAAGGAAAACGATCAAAGATCCTCGTCGTAGCAACCTGATAGTCATTGAAGCCATTGACTCGGCCTTGAAACTTGCCAAGTTTTCGAACAAGGGCTCTTCTGTGTGGTTTGCTGCTCCAGGTGTGCTTGTACAATGCTCTGACAAATCCGGATTGCCGGTGCGAATAAGCGGCACTTCTTTTTCAACCCCGTTAACGGCAGGCGTCGCCGCCATGGTTTGGAGTGCACATCCTGAATATACTGCCCCGCAACTGCTCACTCGCTTAGCGACTACTTCAAATAAAACCTTCAAGAAATACTCATTCAATAATTTTGGCTACGGAATTCCCAATGCGCAGGCTGCAAGCCAATAGATTTCCGCCACATGAGACTTAAACTGCACAATCGTCGTCCGCCGTCGAATCGGCAAGACGGCAACATGATGGTTATGGTTGCACTAGTTGTGGGACTAATCATCGTTTTACTGTTGATTGGTATCGCTTTGATGCTTGTATTTTCGTCGAGCACCCGGGGAAAAAATGCTTCTGACGAATTGGCGCTGGGCGCTGCAAAAGTGCTCAACGTTGACGACCGACAAGGGCGAATCAACATCCTCGTTGAGCGCTCGAGAGAGTTGGTTTTTTCTTCGCGCCAGGCATATGGTGACATCAGTAAGCGATATAAGCACCTCGAGCCAATTGCTCGCCAGCTTGCAGACGAAGCAAGAAGTGGCGCACTCAAAGTTGAAGAAGAACGGCTGGCAATTATTGCTGCAACAGAAAGCGATCTCGCTGCGGCTTTAAAAGACGACGCAAAGCGATTGGCTGAAAGAAACTCGATGAATCTTAACTGGTTCAAGTCCACGACACCGAAGATAATCGCCTGCGATATAGGCACTTTCAAAGACTCTCAATCAAACGTATTGATGGCGGAAGGATTCGAAGAGTTGAAGGTTTTTGATCTGGCAAGAGACTACGTGAACAAGACCAACAAACTGTATAGAAGCAATGTAGACGTAAAACTTCCATCACCGGATGATGATCTGCACTTTCGTTTTTCAAAACTTCCCGCCCCGGTCAAAGGCACCATATCTGGTGCACGTTTATTGTCAGAAGAGAAATTTGAACAGCAATCCAAAATTGACTTGCAAACCCAAAAGGTAAGCTTTGGAGAAAAATTTCCCTGCGCCGTCCGCCTTAGACTCAGCACTCAGATTACGGCAAGCGGAAGAGGGGATTTGTCTGGTAATGTGGCAAGTAGTAGTGTAGCCCTCACAAATGGGGGCACCCCCGCCCCTGATGAGGAGCCTTGATCGATGGCTAAAAGCGAGCAGATTTCGAAAGTGGATGACCTGTACGCCCAGGGGAAATATCAGGAAGCTGCCGTCGAGTGTACGCGGGTGCTTGAAGGTTTGCCGGATAATACCGGCGAGCGGGCGCTGACGCTGCTCAAATTGGGAAAGCTGAATGACAAATTGCATAAGCTCGATAAGGCAATTGAGCTTTTGAGAAACTCGGTTGAGATCTCGCGGAAGGTTTTTGGCGAAAATAATGAAAAAACAGCTGAAGCCATGTCGGCACTGGCTCTGGCGCTGGCCGCTAACGGTGACACCAATGAAGCCGAGTCACTGGTAGAGGAAGCGACAAAAATTCGCTGCAAGGCCTGTGGTGTGGACAGCCCTGAAGCTGCCGATGCTTATGACGACTTGGGTCTCGTGCATTTGAGTTGCGGGCATCCTCAGGAAGCCGAAAAGAGTCTCGTAAAATCAATGGGCATCCGCCGCCGATCGCCAGGAAAAATGCACAAAGACTATGCAATTTCACTCAGGCACACAGCCATTCTCAGACAAAAAGAAGGCAAAGTCTCACTGTCTGAGCCACTGCTTAATCAATCGGTCGACATCTTGCAACGCCAATTGGGCAAAGATCACCCGGAGGTCGGCGCTTCGCTTGACCTTCTGGCAGAACAGCAATTTGATAGGAAAAGACCCATTGAAGCAGAAAAAAATTGGCGCCGCGTCAGAGACATTTTGGCACCGGCTCTGCCTGAAGAACATCCGGCACGCATTGCGGTGCTCAATCGTCTGGCGGCGTGCGCTCTGATTTTGAGAAGTTCCGAAGAAGCTGCCGAACTCTACACTCAAGCACTGGCAATCTGTGACAGAGCCTACGACGAAGATACTATTTTCAAGCTGGACGCCGTGCTGGGTCTCGGTCTGACCTACTTGAAGGATTATCAGTTCGCTCTGGCGGAGCCACACGTCAAACGTGGATTGCGCATGATTGAAGGCCTGAGTGCCAGAGAAATGCGACTGGAGAACCTGCTTATCGACAAACTTTTGACGATTTACATTTTTCAGGGCAAATTCGGTGATGCTTTACTGCTACTGCCGAACTCGTTAAGAGCCAAGCATACGGCCGACTTCCACGACACGATGGACTCAATCTATCAGCTCGCCAATGTGATCAGAAAGGCAATTGGAAAAGAGCCTTTGAAGCACTAACTCAAATTTTTCGAAACTTTAAAAGCGGATTCTGCGCAATGCAGAATTTGTTGCGCGGGCTGCTGCAGTATTGATACCGCGGTTCAAATTACGATTCAAAGCTCTATTCACAGATCGGTTTATAGTTTTCGGCACACCAGTAAGCATGTTAGGTGAGTGGGACTTAGTGCGGAAAAACGTCTGACCGGTACCTCCTCCAACGGAAGTTGTTGCTCCTGGAGTGCGCGGCTTCGGCATGATGTTCATAAGCACGTCCATAAGACCGCCTGTGCCACCCATTCCACCAAGCGCGCCGCCCAAACCACCCATTCCACCCATGCCACCCATTGGGTTTCCGCCCATAGGCGCGCCCATGCCACCACCCATTTGGTTGTTCATGCCGCCGCCCATGCCGTTCATGTTACCCATGCCACCGCCCATAGAGCCGCCACTGTTGACTGTACGGTCGCGTTCAACGCCGCCTTGAAGCTGATTGGTGCCGCCACCCATGTTTTGTTCTTGTTGCAAAACATCGCCGAGAGTGGCGTTGGAACCACCGCCATTTCCGCCAGTTTGCCAGCCGGAAAGTCCTTGCGATCCGTCGCTTGAGTTGGAAGCGCCATCACTGCCGCTACCTTGCCAGCCGGAAAGTCCTTGCGATCCGCCGCTTGAGTTGGTACCGCCACCATTGCTGCTACCTTGCCAGCCGGAAAGTCCTTGCGATCCGCCGCTTGAGTTGGAACCGCCACCACTGCCGCCTGTTTGCCAGCCGGACAGTCCTTGCGATCCACCGCTTGAGTTGGAACCGCCACCACTGCCGCCAGTTTGCCAGCCGGAAAGTCCCTGTCCTTTCGAAGAGAAATCACTGGAGAAATCGTCTGTTCTCAACGGAGGTGCAGATGATGCTTTTCCCGATGACGTAGATTTTTTTGAAGAAGTCTTGCCCTGCTGAAGATAACTTCCAGGTGGTGTCGAACTCCAGTTCGAGTCCGGCGTAGAGGTGCTGGGTGTCGACTGCCAGTCCGATAAACCCTGTTGTGCGCAGACCGGAGAAGCGAAAAATAGACCGCACGACACGGCAGCAAGAATTCGGCTGCTCGAAGCAGACCTATCCCTAGACCTGATCATTTCTCTTCTCCAATAGTAAGTAGTTCGTATCTAATACCTAAATGTACAACTTGTCAAGATTTCTGTCTGGTGCTGCAGTTTGAATACAGCCGCAATTTCAACGTTATCTCCTCAAAAACGAAACATCCGCATCCCCTGATTGAGGATGTTGTTCATCATATTTCCGGAACCCATTGTCCCCATTGGTGCTCCCAGTAGACCTGGAGAACCCATCATCGGATAACCCATCGGTGCAGCGCCGTAGGGCATTCCATAACCGCCACCATAAGGCGAACCGTATCCACCCATACCCATGCCACCCATACCCATGCCACCCATGCCCATGCCTCCCATACCCATGCCTCCCATACCCATGCCGCCCATGCCCATGCCGGGTGGAGTCATCATGGAATTTTTGACCATATTGAGCAGTCCCGAACCTACTTTTGCAGCAGTGGAAGGCTGTTGAACATTGTCTGCAGGATTTTGCTGGAAGGTCTGATTCAGCTCATCCATGCTTGGATAGCCTTCATTGGG
>PNLN01000110.1 GCA_013823055.1 Cyanobacteria bacterium DS2.3.42 | reverse complement strand
TTTATGAGTTAGCCGGAATTCCCGGAATGCTGTTTTCCGGATGGGCAAGCGACAGAATATTTCACGGGCGAAGATCACCTGTGATGGTGTATTCCATGAGTCTCATCACCGGTGCGATCTTGTTGTATTGGCTAAATCCAAAAGGCAACTTCATGGTGGACTCAATCGCACTTGTCGCAATTGGATTTCTAATTTATGGCCCAGTCATGCTCATCGGAGTGGCGGCGCTGGATCTGGTTCCGAAAAAAGCAGTGGGCACCGCGGCAGGATTGACCGGGTTGTTTGGCTATCTAGGCGCAACGGCTGCAGAACTCGGCATAGGTAACATAGTCCAGCACTTCGGCTGGAACACAGGCTTTATGGTGATTATCGCCGCCGCAATACTTTCAATCTTTTTGCTTGCGCTAACATGGAATGTGCATGATAGGCGGGTAAAAGAGCACTGAAAACGCCGAGCGCGAAAAAGAAGAAGCAAGCCAATTCGGTGAGACTCGCGGTAGCAATACAAGAGTCTTTAGAATTCTGCCACCACAAGCAGTGCTTTCTATCGTTATATAAGGACTACCACAAGACCTACTTTACGACCACCCGTAGCAGGCGCCCACCTCCCTATCAAAGACTTTAAAATTTTCAAAAAAGCCTTGACGATTTGAGAAAAGTTTTGCTATAAAAAAAGTGTCCATATGAATGAACGAACGAACGGCCCAAGAGGGCCAATTTCAGAGGATAGGAAAGGGGCAGCGCGGACCTTTGCTGCCCCTGCTAGAACCAACAAGGAAGACGCGACTGCTTTTACTCACTCGTTAGCCGAGTAAAAGCCGCACACACACGAGAGGCGAGGCACTGAGCCTTGCCTCTTTTCTAATATTTCATGATTTCAGTATTGAGATCGGAAAGATCCGCGTACATTGACTGCACTTCCGCTCTCAATTCCACCAACAATTCGCGCCTGGTTTTCAAAAGATCAAGCGTTACTTTTTCATCCTTCTCCAGAATTCCGCATAAATGCTTTATTTCCTTTTCCTTTTTACTGCTTTTGGAAAGTTCTCGGAATTTCCCCCATCGCTTGAGCAAAGCCTGTCTGCGAGTAGTTTGTTCCTTCTCATCCAGTGGAACAGTATTCAAATATTTCCACACGATTGGGTCATATCCGACGCCGTCGTACTCAAGATCAAAAATCGGAGCCAGCATATTTCCGCCGCTTCCGCTCTGAAGGGGTTTGTATTTGCGAGGGCGCAAACCCCAGAGAGGAATCGCCACAGCAGCAGCGTTTCCAGTGATGCCAAATATATTAGGCACCGGCGCCGCATACTTGATGCCGGAAGCTGAATCGAGCACACCAAGTGTACCCGAAGTCATAAACGTTGCAGCATTATTGAGCATCACGGAGCGGTCGTGTCGTGCAGAAAAAAGTGAATACTCTAAATCAGTGTAGCTGAGGTCGCCATCAATACTGGCGAGCGCTTCCTCAAGTTCGAGCGAAGCGAACTGAGTGGCGCGTTGGCAGTTTTGACGCAGATACATAATTTTCACAAGTTGCTCTTGATTCGGGCTGCTTCCCGCTTCTTTAACCAGCACCTTCAGTTGATGGATTGTTTCTTCAAGCTGCAACATCCGAGCAAGCGCGAGCGCATCTTCAGTCAATGAAGTCCCAGCGAGGTGACGTCTTTGCGTTCTACTTTTCGGAGTCAACGAAACATCGTCAGCGGAAGGCACCTCTGCGAAAACACAAAGCGCATTCAGGGATACTGAAGTTGCAAGTGTTATTGAAAGAGTAAATCGCATAGTTATTGGCAGCATGCATTAACAAATTACAAAAGACTATACACCAATAGTGGTGCACTTTCCGCATTCAAAGTCGCAGAAGAAACCCCCAAATAGGGCCTTCTTGTTCCAGGGGCCGGATAGAAGCTTCTCGGACAGTCACTCGAAAGTGTTAATGCTAGAGATGTAAAATTCATCCTAAAGACAGCGATGATACCTACTCCCAGGCGCATATCACATGTCAAACCGGGGCATGAAATTAGTGTCAGAACAGGAAGATTTCAATGCAATTCGCCAAAGATACAAACAGTAAGCCGGTACGCAAAGAGAAGCCTAGAAAGATCGCTTTATTCTATCGCGGTGAAAAATATGTGAAAGTCGGCATGTTTTTGGCGTTTGATAACCAGGGTCACCAACATCAAATCTCCCGCTTTAAGCGCTATAAGGAAATGCATCCTTTGATGGAAGCTGTAGACCCAGAAGAACTTTTGCTGTCAGTGGATCACAAGCCTCTCAAAATCATTCTCAAAGGTTTGTACAAATTGGAGTCTGGCGCAATATTGGAAAGCTACGGTTCAGATGCCCCGTAGAAGTAGCTTCTACGTGTCCGTTTTTCACAACAACCCTTCAGCTTTTATGGCATCTCGGGTTTCTTCCGACTCGGCTGCTAATCTAGCCAGCTCACGATGCAGAGAGTAGACAGTCTCTATAGAAATAATCCGACTTCCTGGATAGTCATCATCCTCATCTCTATTTATGCGGAGTTCGAGAAACGCCGGGATTTGCAACACTTGTTTTAGCAACAGCTGCCGAGTGGTGCGCTGAAGACAGGTTTTGGCCAGAGTCCAGGGCTGCATAATAAACTTGCCGTCGCTCGAGGAAAGAAAGAGAAACTGCCGTTTCTTCTTATCTGTTGCACTTACCCAGTGCCATTCGTATTTTTCAATGTAAAGATGAGCGACCACTGCGCCTAGCTCGAAAAGCAGAGTCATTTGCTGGTCAAAACCATACCGCGTGAATGTTTCCTCAAACCTGGCAATACATTCGAAGAATCTCTTCTCAGTTTTTTCAATACTATTGTGTAAACGCAGACAGCCAATAGTATTCAGGGCGTCTCGAAGAAGTTCGCTCCATTCGTCCTGGAATGCGTCGGAAATAGCAACTTCTTTGTATTGCAACAGACTAATCCTCCACACCCTAGACTATCTTAAGGCCAAATAGTTTCCCACTGCCAAAACCTCCCCAGGTTAGGTTTTCCGGCAAAAATAAAGAAATTTTGTTATTTGGACAACATTCCTCCGCCGCCGGTTAAAACGAATAGTAGGTCCGAACGGTTCACTTTTTGATTGGCGCCAGCGCCTTTTCGGAGAGCGACTTTTGGTCGGGTTTTAAGAGGAAAGAGGATAACGAATATGGGTAAAGCTGTTGGTATTGATTTAGGTACGACAAACTCTGTTGTTGCTGTAATGGAGGGCGGTCAGCCAGTCGTGATTGCCAATGCCGAAGGCTCACGAACGACACCATCCGTAGTAGCCTTCACAAAAACCGGCGAACGATTGGTTGGACAATTGGCCAGAAGACAGGCCGTCGTAAACCCGCAAAACACTATCTATTCGATTAAGCGTTTCATCGGTCGCAGATACGACGAGGTTGAAGCCGAAAGAGGCATTGTCTCTTATAAAGTTAAGCCCGGCGCAGAAAACAGCAGCAAGGTATCCATCCAGGAAAAGGACTACACTCCTGAGGAAATCTCTGCGATGATTCTGCGCAAGCTGAAAGAAGATGCCGAGAAATATTTGGGCGAAAAGGTTACCGGGGCGGTAATTACAGTGCCCGCATATTTTAACGACTCACAAAGGCAGTCAACCAAAAATGCCGGCGCCATCGCAGGTCTGGATGTTCTGAGAATCATCAACGAACCCACAGCGGCTGCGCTTGCCTACGGCATCGATAAGAAGGAAAACGAAACGGTCCTTGTATTCGACCTTGGCGGCGGTACTTTCGACGTGTCCATACTGGAAGTTGGAGACGGCGTCTTCGAAGTTAAAGCAACCTCTGGTGACACTCACCTTGGTGGCGACGATTTCGACCACGCGATTGTCGATTGGATTGCCGATGAGTTTAAAAACCTCGAGTCCATCGACTTGCGCAAAGATAAGCAAGCATTGCAGCGTCTGATTGAAGCAGCAGAAAAAGCCAAAATCGAGCTTTCCTCTGTTTCAGAAACAACCATCTCGCTGCCGTTCGTTACCGCCAACGAGACCGGTCCTAAGCACCTGGACATGCGCCTCACGAAAGCAAAGTTCAACGAATTGACTCGTCAACTCGTCGAGCGCTGCCGTAAGCCAGTCGAGGAAGCGATACGCGACGCGGGTCTCAAAGCCTCGGAGATCGACGAAGTAGTGCTGGTCGGTGGCTCTAGCCGAATACCGGCTGTGCAAGAGTTGGTGAAAACCATCACCGGCGGAAAAGAGCCCAATCAGGGCGTCAACCCTGATGAAGTAGTCGCCATCGGCGCTGCAATTCAATCGGGCGTACTGTCCGGCGAGGTCAAGGATGTTGTTCTGCTCGACGTGACTCCGCTGTCCCTGGGCATTGAAACCATGGGTGGTGTTTTTACAAAGCTTGTCGAACGCAACACAACAATCCCGACGCACAAGTCGCAGACATTCTCAACTGCTGAAGACAATCAGCCGGGAGTTGATGTGCAGGTCTTCCAGGGTGAACGCCCGATGGCTCGCGACAACAAGATGTTGGGCAACTTCCGTCTGGACGGCATTCAACCTGCGCCGCGCGGACTTCCAAAAATCGAAGTTTCGTTCGACATTGATGCCAACGGTATCGTCAGCGTCACGGCGCGAGATGAAGCCACCAGCAAGGAACAGAAGATCACAATCACTGCCAGCACAAACCTGAACAAAGCTGACATCGATCGTCTGGTCAAAGAAGCTGCAGAACATGCCGATCAAGATCGCGTGCTGAAAGAAGCCGCTGATACGCGCAACGAGGCGGATCAGATGTGCTACGCGACCGAGCGTCAGTTGAGTGAGTTGGGAGGTGCCGTTCAGGAGCACAACAAAGCGCGTGCCAAACAGCTCATAGACGATCTTCGCAAGAAGATAGCCGAAAGGGCGGACACGGCGACTCTCAAATCCGCTATGGATGAGCTTCGTGGAGCGCTTGTCGTTCTGCAACAGGATGCTCAATCCGCAGCGGCGGCCCAAGCAGCAAGGCAAACAGCTGGCGCGAACGCGCCAGGCTCAGGTCAAAGTGGTTACGCCGGCGGTGCCAACGGAAACGCATCGCACTCGCAAGATGACGACATCATCGACGTGGAAGCGGCGTAGCGACAAGCTGCAAGGTGCGTAGCGACAAGCTGCGAACTGGGTAAGAGCGAGCTAAGAATTGCATCGCAATTCGATAGATGATCGAAGGAGAACGCCTCTAGAACTAGAGGCGTTCTCTCTTTTCGCTCAAGGAGTTGAAACCGGCGACATCGACTCAGATAAGACCGCCCAAATTCTATGGAAATAAAGGCGTTGTGGTCAGTCTTGCAACTGTTACACCGAGAAAAAAATGTCTAACAGATTTACAGCGAAGGTTTTTTTCAATATTCTGGGCCAAGCGTCACGAATATCAGTTTTAACACTCAAAAACCCAAATCTGGTAGGATTTGGCATCTTTGATTGGGTAAAAGCAGATGGCGGCAGAGACTACAGGGAAAGAGCCTTCAACTAAAGTCCTCATTGCTGAAGACAATAAGGTCAACGTGAAGGTCTTGCTGTTGTTGTTGGAACAGTTCAAGTTCGATTGCGACACCGCAGAAAACGGTCGAGAAGCCGTAGAGGCTGTCAAGAATTCCACTTACAACCTCATCTTGATGGACGTCCATATGCCAAAAATGGACGGTCTCGAAGCAACCCAAATTATTCGCCAGCTAGAAAAAATCTCGGGCACTCATACGCCAATCATTGCGGTCACTGCGCTGTCCTCAGATGCTGACAAGCGGAAGTGCCTTGACGCTGGAATGGATGATCACATTGGCAAGCCGATCAATAGAGAACTTTTGTATGAGAAGGTCAATCATTGGCTGAATCAAAATGTTGCTTCGAAGGCAAGTAACGCAAATATCGACATGTCGCATTACGAGGGAATCTGGATTGATCCAGACGATTTAAGACGGATACTCGAGAATTTCGGTGATGAAAATTTCGACAACCTGCTGAGAAATTACTTGAGCAGTGCCGAGAGCTACGTCTTTTTCCTTGAAAGTCTTTTGCGGGACAGAGATACCTTCCAATGCTTCAGACTTTTGCAGGAACTCAATTCAGCAAGCGCAGATGTCGGCGCAAGAACCATATGCAAATTCTGCCGAGAGCTGCAGGACCTCTTGAGTGGCGAAAATTGGGTCGAGGCGGAAGAACTCTACAAAGATTTGAAAGACACATTCATGCAGCTCTCCAAATACCTGGAAGATAAGCTAAAGACCAGGCAAGCGTAGCTTTTCCTTCGTAGTGGCGCATTGCATGCGCCTGTCTTTGAAAATTTCACGACGTGGAACTTGTGTGGAACTAAACGAGGACCACCTCAGCCAAACGTTAGTTGCAACTACCCTTCAATCGATTCCTCAGAACTCTGAATCTGATTTTGGCTTATGAAAGCGCCCATAGACAGCTTAAAGCGTCTGGCAAGTTTGGCTATTTGAATAAGCGAGAGATCTGCTCTCTTGCCTGATAGATATTCCGATGCACGCGAAGAAGTACCGAATTCGGCAGTTAGATCTGTCTGAGTGAGATTGTTTTGCTCCATAAGAAAAATAAGGAGTTCACGCGGGCTTATCGCCCTCTCTTCGACCCATTTCGACTCATAATCAGAGACCAGCCCTGACAATATCTCGAAGTAGTAGCGTTCTTGCTTGGACAATGAATCAAAGCTTTCGAGCATCTCATCGCAAACTTCCGCAGCTCGCTCATTCTCTTTATCGCTTGTTATTGGTTTCAAGATGAACTGCTCAAGGCGTTCTAGATACTTCTTTGTTAGTTTTTCTCTTGCGGCCATATTTTACAGTGCCTTCTTCTTTTTCAATCGCTACCGCACTATATGTGGCGGATAGACCAGTTGTTTAACTTATTGCCAGTATGACAGCAACCGGCATCTCCAATGCAGACTTGCAAAAGCAGGAAAAGCTCCACTCCTTGCACTCCAGCTCGCCGGCCTTAATGATTCGAAACAGTGTCCTCCGCCTGGAAGGAATTTGGAATGAGAGTCTGCAGAAAAGTCGGAAACGCAAACACGGCTGGAGAAGCGTCCTGACTCAAGATACGCTGCGGATATCGTAAAATAGTGACGATTTTCCCGGGGTCCATTTTAAAAGATGCCAGTCACTAACCTAACCAACCCGCTTACCCTGCGCTCGCAATCAGACCTGAATAATCCATATCCTTTATTCAGCACACTGCGCACTCAAGAGCCGGTGTGGTGGTGCGAAACTTCTAAAGCTTGGATTGTGAGTACTTATGCAGAAGCGCAAAACATCCTGAGAAGTTCTGACTTCGAAAAGCAAATACAGAAGTGGAAACACTCTCCCACAGCCTCCTGGGCAGGGTTCTTCCCGCCGTTCAAAGCGCTGCGCGACACGTCTAGCAGTTGGTTGCTCAATCTCAATCCACCCGACCACACCAGAGTGCGTAGTTTGATTGGACGGACGTTTGCACCATCAACAATCAATGGTCTGAAGCCGGAAATAGAGAAAGTCGCCAAAGAACTGATCCTAATCGCGAAAGAGAAAGGCGAAATTGATTTGGTAGCAGACTTTGCTTTTCCACTGCCGCTTGCAATCATTGCGCTAATCATGGGCATACCTGTCTCGGACAGAGACTTGTTGAAACAATGGTCTGGAAAGCTTGTTGCTGTCGCTGGCGGCAACCGCTCGGTGCCGGCGCTCTGGAATTCTGGCAGCGCGATTATTGAGCTGCAAAAATATTTGACGCCAATGATTGAAGAGAGAAGAAAAGATCTTAAGGACGATATGCTCAGCATGTTAATCAGCGCTGAAGAGGAGGGAAGTCGATTAAACACGGCAGAATTGCTCAGCAATTTGATTCTGTTTCTCGTTGCCGGTCATGAAACCACTGTCAATCTAATTTCAAATGCTGTTTTAGTTTTACTGCAACATCCCGCAGAGCTCATGAAACTTAAGGAAAATCCGGAGCTGACTTCATCAGCGGTGAGTGAGGTTTTGCGCTACGAAAGTCCCGTCCAAGCTGCGCCGCGATTGGCAAATAAAGATGTTGTGGTGGCAGGAAAAACGATCAAAGAAGGCGATATGGTTTGGCTATTGCTGGGAAGTGCCAATCGTGACACCAATCAATTCGAAGCGGCTGATGTTTTTGACATAAAGCGCACGAACATTCGCCACATCAGTTTTAGCGAGGGCATTCATCGATGCATAGGCGCATCTCTTGCCGAGACAGAATGCGAAATTGCGTTGACTAGCTTGTTTTCCAGCTTTCCCAATTTGTCTCTAGCCGAACAAAACATCGATTTCAAATTTCCAATGGCACTGCGAGGTCCGAAACGTCTGTTGGTGAAAGTTGGCTGATCTACAAATAAAAGGAACGCTAGCTCTCCAGCATGCGCATTTCTTCAAGTCACGCCAAAGTCACGACGCAATTTTAAGGTTTTTCCACTAATCCGCTTCGGGAGAGCCACACAATGACTTTATTTGAAAACGGCAGACATGACGCGTTCGATAACCCGCTGAGAATTGACACTAGAGGTGAGCAGGTAGCAGCCGAAATATATCGAGATTTACGCGATGCGTATCAAGGATTTCACCAAAGTGCCGGCGAAAGAATTACCAACTATGTCGATAATCATCTCCCCCACTTGCAGCTGGAAGACAAAACTCCGCGCTTTGATATTGTAAAAACAGATGAACTAGCAGCAGGGCTTGCCGACGGGGCCATGGGTCGCCATCCTCGCTTCAAGCACGCATTGAGAGAAGCGATTTCAGAAGCATCGGCTGATGGGCAGAGAGCAGTCGGCGAAGTGGTTAGAAATTTGAACGAAACCCTGCATGAGCACGGACGCCATTTGAAAGTTACTCCAGTGGAAGGTGTCATGCCAACTCGCGAATACTCCATAGCCATGTACGACCTTGCCACCATGCAACGAATTGCAGAAATACGCGCTGAAGGGCGCGGACGTAAATAGAACGCTCTCCCGAGCGAGGTAGAAAGGAGCTTGCTAAGCAGGCTCCTTTTCCTTTGGGCTTTTAATCTATTCGAACGCTCAAAATCGTTTAGATGGCGCTGTCTAAATCGTTTTGATGGTGTATCCAAAACCTTTAACAGTACTGATTACAGATGGCTCTCCTTCTCGATCGATCTTTTCACGTAAGCGCTTTACGCACTGCCTGATCGCTTCAGGAGATGTTTCTGACTCCATGGGCCAGACTCTATTCAATAGAGCATCTGCATCAAAGATATGATTGGCGTTTTTCAACAGAAAGACAAGAACATCATACTCTTTAGCCCAGAGTTTTATTTCTTCATTTGCTCGTGTTACACGCTTGGTTCGTGTCTCTACGAGGATATCTTTAAATCTCAGTTGCTCAACCGGAGCCTGCGGGCTGCGCCTCATCAGTGCGCGAATTCTGGCAAGGAGCTCTCGAGAGCTGAAAGGCTTTGTAAGGTAATCGTCGGCTCCTGAATCTAAGCCTTTTTCCTTATCTGTCTCCGACGACAAGCCGGTTAGCATCAAGACCGGCGCAGTTCCACCTTCGGCACGAAACTGACTGCAAACTTCAATGCCGTTGATCTCAGGAATATTGACGTCCAAGATAACAACGTCGTACGTAAAAGACTTGAGAAGCTCCAAACCAGCGGGTCCATCGTTGGCAGTGTCAACTGTATGACCTGCCTGCGCAAAAACATCCTTCAACTCGTTAATGAGCGATTCGTCGTCCTCGACTAGAAGTAGTTTTGACACGCTTTAATTCTCTCTCTCGACCATCACTACCTAATCCACCCGTGCCACAGGGAGAACAATCTCAAAGATAAGTTTACCGCCTGCAGATTCCACCAGATTGCCTTGCAGCTGAGAAATAATTTCCTGGCACAATTTTAGTGAAATTTCCCAGCTTCTTGCAGACGGAAGCTTTGATTCAAGTACATCAAGAGTAGCAAATTCAACTGGTTCGATGCGGAAACAAAGAGAACCATTAGAATTCAAAGTATCTCGGTGCGCAGATACTTTGATCACCGCATTCGCTAAAGATGCCCTGATGTGATTCGCGAGAGAAAAAATAACTCGCGAAAAATATTCTTCGTCCACAGTAACATAGATATCGCCCATATCTTGCGTTTCATAACGATGCGCAATACCAGCATTCTCCAACGTATGGTGCGCTAGTTCCAAAGCCGACTGCACAGTGCTTAGTTTAACTTTAAATTTCTTGCGGGACTTTTGCAGGCGCAGCAAGTCAATCAAGTCATTGGTCACGGAAACCACATAATTGACTGAATCATTTGCAGTGTTCAATTCTTTCAAGATTTGCTTGTCATTTTTGCCATCCTCTCGCAAAATCTCAATTCCTAATTTTGCGGCCGTGAGAGGTGTGCGCAAATCGTGGCTTACTACCGCGAGCAAGTCTTGCCGTTTCGCCTCGGCTTTCTTTCGCTCCGAAATATCATGAACGATGCAAATAAATAGCTCGTCTTTGGGCGACCACTGGACGCTCCATTTCGACGGCAAAAGCGAGCCTTCGTGGGAAAGCGTCTCGTTTTCAAACTCGACAGCATTCAACTCAGTTGAAGCAGCTGACACCGCACGAGCTTCTTCAAACTTCTGCCGTGTCTCCTGGTGCCAATCACTAGCAATAATGTCAAAAACGGGCGTGCCAACAAGAGTGTGCGCTGGAATATTCAAGAAAACCTGGCTGGAATCACTGACTTTTCTGAATTTCAGATCAACATCCAAAGCACAAATTACATCAATCGAATTTTCCAATATTCGCTGATTGCGAGCCTCAGCCAGGCTCAAAGCTTGCGCCATATGTCTGAATTTTTTATCCAGCTCAACTATCTCGTCGTCGCCTTCTAGAGGTGGAAGCAAAAGAGTGTCTTTAGCCAGGCGATGAGCATTCTCTTTCAAATATGCAATTCGCTCTACGATTATTTTTCCGAAGAGGTAGCATAACCCGAGCGTCAAGACGAGACTCAAAGTAAGCGCAGCAAACAAAATCACATTCATTCTTTGAATGAGCTTTTTCTCCGCGTTTTCGCGCATCTTTAGATTTTCCAGTCTTTCGTTGACGCGCTTTGCAGCGGCATCAATTGCATCCAAGAGCACATACCGTGAATCAGATCCACGGTAATACTCTTCCTGAGTCAAACTTTCCAAATACTGATCGGAAACTAAATTCCTGCCGGATGTGACCATTCTCTTCAAGTCCATGAAACGCACTTTGGCGGCGGTTAAGTTGTGACGAAACTCCTCTAGCGCCTTTGAAGTACGTTCGAACTGAGCATTTACCGAATGCCGCGGCGCCGAGCGCCGGCCGTCCATAAATGCCGCAAAACCTATGTAATCACTGATTATTGCGGAGATAGTATCGACATAGGAATAAATGACCCTGCCCATCTTTTGCCGGGATAACCGCGCCTGGTCAATTTCTTCAAGCAACCCAATGGACGTGGCAATAACTGTGATTTCAAAAACGAGCGGTATGCAGAGAATAAGAGCGATTTTCATCGCTATTGATTTCGGGAGTTTCACCTGCACCCCCTGGGCATCTCTACCCGGAATGTGCTGCCGGTCTTTCCATCACTTACGACGTGAATGGTTCCGCCGTGCGCCTCGACTATTGAGCGGGCGCTGAACAAACCCAAACCAGAGCCTTAACCTTCTAGGGATTGAATTTTCTGCAACTGCTGAAATCTTTCGAAGAGAAGATGCTGCTTGTTCAGCGGGATGCCGGGACCGTGGTCGGTCACTTCGAGAAAGAACTTGTCTTCGGTGTCAGGCAGCGTGTCGACACGAATATCAATATCGCCGAACTCTGGTGAAACCTTAATAGCATTCGATAATAGGTTGACTATTACCCGCTGTATTTGTCCTGCATCAACGCAAACGATTTCGTCTTTTACATCCAAATTCGGTTTCAAATTCTTCTCGTTTGCCAGTGCAATAACCGAATCCAGGCTTACATTAACCAAATCTGCAGTGCTCACGTTTGCCACAGAAATTGGCATGATGGTTGATTCCTTTGAAATTGCTTCGCCTAAATCGGATAGCAGCTGCACAATTCTGACGAACTTGGAGTCAAGTTGTTCGAGTTTTTTAGGCTGAGAAAGATTGGCACTCTCTATTCGGGACACCGCACCGCGAGCTTCGTTCAGAGACTCCATCAACTCTCCGACAACAATGGACCTCATGCCTTTAGCCATCTCTTCAGTCTTTTTCTCAAAGTCAATGTTGTATAGACAACCGTATACAAGTGATTCTTCAGCGGAATACTGCAATGACCAAACAACATCGAGACTCGAGCCATTGCTTTTCAAAATCGACGACTCAAAAGAACTGAAAGTGGACTTCCTTCTCACTTCATTCAACTGCCTGGTAACTTCACCCCAAAGGCTTTCCGGAAGGATGGTATTCACAGGCTTGCCGACTAACTCTTGAGGCTGCAACCCGAGCAGTTTCTCAACTGCATTATTTGCGAACAAAAAACAATTATCCTTGTCGAACGCGCAAATAATGTCGGAGCTATTTTCAAATATTGCTCGCTCGATTCTGTTTCTGCTTTCCAACTCATCTGCCATTTTCTCAAAAGAGTTAGACAAATCGCCAATCTCATTTTTTGCTTGAAACCGGGGCGTGAAACGCCGTCCAGCGGCGAGAGCATTTGAAAGCTCGGTCAATTCATTCAAGGGGCGCGTGATAAGGCGATGAAAAGCATAAAGACCGATAAGGGCGATAAGCAAACTCATGCCCAGGCTGAGCCATAAGACCTTATGAAACACAGTCCGAACCCGATCGTCTTTTTCAGCCAAGTCCACTCGTTTTTCATTCAAGTCATGCAAAACGATTTTGAGCGCATCGTCGATTTTCGAGAATGACCTTTTTATTTCGAACAGCTTCATTAGGTTGAAGCCAGAGCTCTCATCTGCGTTAGCTACTTCATCGACAGTAGAGTTCAAGCGTCGAGCTTGTTCGCTGATTGAAAGCAACTCCTGTCGATGTTCTGCGAATTCCGGCAGTCTGGACATGGATTCAAATGCGTCCAGCTGCTGGTCTGCGGCCTTTCGTTCGTACAAGTATTCAGCACGATTGACCGGTTTTTTGGTAGTAATCGAACGAGCGGCAAGTGTCACGTTTCTGATGGTTGATATCAGGGTCGGTGCCATGCCAGTCAGAACATTGATCGCTCGAGATTCGTTTACTCTTTCCATCTCGGCAAGATTGAGCATAACAGCGCAAGTGGAAAACAGTGCCAATTCGAAAGTCACGGGAATGGCAACTATCATGAGCAGGTTTCTAGTAAGCCTGTTCTTCATTAGTCTCGCAAGGGAGTAAAAGCAAGTGCGAAAGGCGATTCGACGCACATTGTACCAACAGTAGGGATAGTCGAGGTGTCGGAGCAGCAAACCGCTCCCCAAGAGAAAGAAACCGTTCTCCTGAACCTCAGAACCAGGACTGAGTGCTCCAGAATCAACTGAAGCACTCGAGGGCTGGTCCGTTCACAAACTACTGGGGTCCGTAAGGCATCGCCAGAGCGGACTCTCTTGGAATTGCCTGACCGGTAATGTGACCGCGAGTATTAGCAGATCCTTCTACGTCATTCTTTAGTCCGCCATCTCTGGGCACTTTGACATTGTTGCTGTTTTCATCAACATTCTGTTCTGGAGTTTTGATTGGATAATCAGGTCTTTCAGATACTCCGGGTTTGGTTGGCTTCGGCTTTTCCGGCAAGCGATTAACCTGCGCTTCGTCCAGCGGAACTACGCATTTGATGAAGAAGGTGTCCATGTCCGGCAAATACTTAGCAGTGCAATCCGCGCCATTTTTGCTTTGCTCTTTGATCTGAGCAAACTGACTCATCTCTTCATTGCTAACAACTGCATTTGATGCGGAAACTTTGCCTTCTGGTCTTTCGGCGCTTTCAAAGGTGACTTTGTCCGACATGATAGATAACCTCTCTCAGTAGTAACGTGTAGTGCCTGCAGTTCGGCGATGGCAGAAATCTAAAATGCCTACGTGACTTTCCGGTGACGTGAATTTAGAGGTCGAATCCATCATAGGCAAATGCGCCTCGAATCGCTTCGGCGTCTCGCTCATTAACACCTTGCGCCCTCGCGATGCTGTGCCAGCTCGCTCTAACTTGCTCAGTCATAGTAGAAATGATTTCTTGTGCCTGATCTTGGTCAAGTAAGAAGCGCGAACACTGAGTCAGCAAATTCCTTGCATTCGCAAAACGTCCAAAATCACCGCAATCCATGGACAAGTCACGCCTCTCACGCGATATCGCCAGCGATGGCGTAAGATCATAGGCAGGAGAAAGTTTCCACTCTTTATCAAACGCAATTAGTGCATGATTTCGAGGATGATCATCGGTGTTAGAAATTAGAGCGTTAAAACAAATACGACGAAACAATTCAGCTGCATCCCTCTTAGGGACAGCAACCACTCTGCGCAGTTCTTCAGCCATAAGCACATAGGACCAGCGTTCACGGTGCAGCGGCGATTCGTCTGCGCGAAGCAAGGTGAGACCACTTATCATTCGCGCACGCACATAGCCGCGAGTTGTTTTTTCGCGATCGAACCTTTGAACCAGCAGCACGTCTTTACCGCCGACGCTTTCGATGCGGCTTCTGGCACTGTTGATACCACAACTTCTAGCGAGCTCAAGCATCGCCTGCTCGACTCGGGGATTATTCCAGCGGTCATCATGACGTTCAAATTTCGCAACCCAAAGACCTGCATCATCTTCCACAACGGCTTTAGGCCGAGCGCCGCCCATAGAGGTTCCTAACAGCAGCAGTTCTTGAACTTGAACGGTTTCGTGATCAGCCTCCTGAATTTGCTCTCGCACTATCTTGTCCGCAATCTTTTGAAGGCGATCTAGCTGAAGAGTCTTGTTGAATTTGCGCAATGGTGCAGGAGGCTTTTGGTTTAAACCAAACCT
>PNLN01000251.1 GCA_013823055.1 Cyanobacteria bacterium DS2.3.42 | reverse complement strand
GAAATTCGCATCAAACAGCTTGAGTTGCTCAGAGCGAGAGCAGAAGCGCGTAGAAAGCTGAATCAAAACTCGCCATTGCGGGAAGATTGATTGGCAGAGAGTGTGCTCAAATCGCGTAATCCGATTTCGACAGCCGATACACAACACTTTCGCCACTAAATCGTGACCGCGTATCAACGTACACGGCGCCAAGCTTTTCAACTGCTTTGCGCGAGCGAAGATTGTTTGGGCCAACGAAAAAGAGAACATGATCCACATACTTATAAGCGTGGTCCATCATTAGCTTTTTGAGTTCGCGATTGTATGTTCCACCCCAGTATTTTGTGGTCAAAAATGTCCAGCCAATCTCGATTTCGCTAGCCTTTTCGTCTAGTCCATAATATCGAGACGAACCGATGATTTCATTGGTGAGAGCATCCAGCACAACCAACGCGCCACCGGATTCGATGGCACTGTCGAAATAGCCTTTGAAGACTTCTTCCTTGTAGCGATCAGAATTAGGGTGCTGCTCCCAGATCATGGGATCAGATGCTGCCTGATAGAGCGCGGAATAATCTTCAAGCCGCAATGGTCTCAGTTTTAAAAGCTTGCCGGTCAACGTTGGCTGCAGTTCAAACATCGGAAGTGTCCTAATAGTGAGTCTAACTATCCAAGGATTGGTTCATGGGAGATCGCCGAGTGACAAAAATCACTTGTGCGCAAAACGAACCGATTCTAGCGTGAAGCCATCACCCGTAGTGCGACCGCCGGCTCGAGCGGGAGCTATTTCGATGCCGGTAATCCGGCTATAGCAGTTTAAGCGAAGCAATTTCAAATCGTAGCCGTAAGAATGTTGTTGATGATCGGCAAGCAATGGCAAAGACACGTCCTCAAAATACTTTTCGTCTCCATTCAGAAATAACCTCAATCGGATAGTTCGCTGTTCATCGCCGGCGTCTGCATTCTGCGCTCGTGCAGTGATGAATACTTGAGAGTAGTCTACTGCTCGCAAGTCCAGTTTGCCCTTGTATTTTACAGCTTCCTTATCGCTGGTAGCATACGCAAGCCTTGCACCTTGCCTGCTTTCCCATGCCCCTTCATCTGCTAAGGAGAGAATGCGGTCCTGGCTGGTGTGTTTGGGAAATTGGTCGGATAGTTCAGTGTTGACGGGACAAATATCCGGATGAACTTGATAGGGCAATGGGCGGGCAAGATGTACATCAATTTTCGGGTGTTCGAATACGGACCAATCGTCAATGCAGAAGTCATCTGATCTGTTTCGAAAGGCAATCTGGATTGTCGTCCCTTTGTACTTGGTTAGCGGAATGGAAACATGCTCCTTTTGTCCAGGTTTTAGAAAACGTCGCTGGAACAATATCTCTTCGCGTCGTCCGTCGACCGACAACGTTATCTCGCTTTCTACCCCGTCTTTGACCGCCATGCTTGGTGGAATTTTTGCAAGACAGACTGCGGTTTTCAGTTCGGCGCGGTCGACCTCTGCCGGAACATCGATCTTCCAGGTTAGCCAGGCGCTGCCGGGGAGGCACAATGATAGAGGCTCGTAATCATCGAACCGACGCACTTGGGTGCAACTGTTGTTTTTGACCCAGCAGACAGTATTTGTTCCCATTCGTTCATCAAATCCTACTTTGACGGTCGGCAGCACAAAGTCTCCCTGTAGGCGCCATGTTTGGTCGGGTCCAAAACAGGAAAGTTGATGCTTCAGTAGCGGCAGCGCCATGGCCTCAATCTGTTCATAATGCTCTCCCGGCCAGCCAAAGAGATAACGCAAGCCATATGTCGGAGCCGTCTTGAAATTACGCAAGCAGCATTCAGAAGCCGCAGTCCGCCTGTCCAAATAAAAATGCTTATCGCGAAGGTCACGATTTGTCAGCCAAAATGAGTGCAGCGAAAATAGAAGTATGCCGACCGCGCACAGCGATGACGTGAGAGACAGCGATGGCTTCAGCGAAAGCGATGGCTTCAGCGACAGCAGCAACCTGGCGATCGGCCGAGAAGACCATGACCGAGCGAAAACCGGTTTGGCATTTTCCAGCGTGCATCCACAAAGACCGAAAATTCCATACCAGAAGAATACAGACAAACACGCATAGGAAGGGTTGAGATATCCCCTGGTGAAATCAATTAGACCTCCCAGCACCAGTGCAAAAACCAGCATGGATAAAGCGGCCACCGCGCAAGGATATGTAGGGTTCTGATCTGGTCGAGTTCTGAGTGATCTGCCTACGCACAGCGACGCAACGAGAAACAGGCCGCCGATCAGACCAACATATCCGGAAGTTTCAGACATTGGAATTCTGCCATGCAGGACAATGTAATTTGATAGCGGGCGCCCGACGTAGTTCGCCAAGAAAAGAAAATGTCTCAATACTGGATTCGAAACATCTGGTTGCCAGGCTGGCGCCTGACTAACCGTCCCCACATTCGGCAGTACATCAATTGCCAGCCCCAATGCACAGAAAATGAGAGGGAGAGCGATCGCTTTTCTGCGCAAAATAACAGCTGTTATACAAGCAACCCAAGTGCCGGCGCCAAGCGAGTACGACAAAGTGGATATCAAGCCGCCTGCGAACATTCCGATGGCACTCCATGTTCGTTTCTCAATTCTAAAAACAGACCAAAGAGCAAGGGCTGTCCCCAGCAAGGCAAACTGCCAGAGCAAGTTCCCCATGCCAAAAAACATGGATCCCGACTGGGTCAGTGAGAATGAGAACAACAAGACGAAGCTTCTCGTGATCGCTTTAATCCAACCGCTCAATCGATAACAAAGGACATCAGCGATTAGGCAAGTCTTGAGCAGGCTTACAAGGAGCGCCACGAAGAGATCGACCTTCATATCCAAATGGAAAAACGCCGCATTGGCTAAAACAAATAGAAACGGCAATATAGTGACATGTGAGCTTAACGTAGTATCCGAGAGCAGCTTGGCTATGTCGGACGGGTTCATCCAGTTGAACTTCCCGGACAAAATCGAGTCAATAGTTGGAATGTAGAAGAAGTAATCGTCCTGCGGGTTATTTGCCCCAATGGCATTCACTAGATAGCAGGCTCGCAAGAAAGGAAGCAAGGAAACCACCCAGAGAGCGGCATCCCAGAAGCTAGAGAAGCTGTGCCATGTCTTTTTGCTGGAATTCAGAAGTTTGGTTTTCTCTTGATTCGAATTCGCGTCGTCCATTTTAAGTCACGCGCGATTAAGCTGGAACGTACGTCAGTCTAATCACGTGCTCGCCAATTCGCTCGCTGGCTGCAAGGCGCAGTGGTGGACGAGGACCGGCGAAGAACGGCTTGCCGTGACCAACAACGACGGGGTGCAGGTAAAGGCGATACTCATCGATGAGACCAAGATCCGTCACGCTTTGCGCTAACTCTGGTCCCAATACTTCAATCTCACCATCGAGCTCAGCCTTCAGTCGCCGTATCACAGCCTCGAAGTCGTCCGTGACAAGGGTGGCGTTCGGACCCACCGACTTTAATGTGCGCGACACGACCCAAATCGGTCTGCTCCGCCACGCGTCTGCGTAGTCGCGTTTCGCATCTGTCCACTCAGGGTGATCCTCGTCCCAATAACGCATGACTTCGTACATGCGGCGACCGTACACGCTGCCTGTCGTGTTTCGCACTTGATCGATGAAGTGTTGAAAGAGCACCGGACATGGCGACATCGCCATATGGTCGACGTAGCCATCAAGGGATTGATTCATTCCAAAGACTAGCTTTGCCATCTAAAAATCTCCCATTACGGTTGCTCCAAAGAATACTCCAAACTCTCAGAAACGGTCTAGCTTTCGTCCATTCGATAAGGCACTCTAACTTCTTGATCATCATTTTCAGGGGCGACTGAATGAATACTAATCAGGGTTTTGGGCCTCTGCTAGTACAGTTGGGTTATCATGGGCTGTTGCGAGATGGGAAGTGCAAAAATTGCATCGTCAAATGGACACTCAACCCAGCAAAAGTCCGGAAGTTTCGGCGTCACCACGCATTGTAGTAACAATGCCCGCCTACAATGCTGCCAAGACTCTTCTAAAGACTTTCAACGACATTCCCAAAGAACTCGTTTCCGAAATCATCATGGTTGACGATTGTTCTCACGACGAGACTGTTTCGATTGGCGGAAGCTTGCCCATTAAGGTCATTCGGCATCCGTCTCGAACCGGTTATGGCGGTAATCAAAAAACATGTTATGCGGAAGCATTGAACGACGGTGCCGACATTGTTGTAATGTTGCATCCTGATTATCAGTACGATCCGCATAAGATACCAAATATGGTGGCGCCGATATTGTCCGGCGATGCAGACATCGTGCTTGGCTCGCGCATTCTGAATGGTGACGCGCTAAAGGGCGGAATGCCCCTCTATAAATATATTGCTAATCGCGCGCTTACCACATGTCAAAATCTAGTCTTGGGCGCCAATCTCTCTGAGTTTCATACCGGTTATCGCGCTTACAGCAGGCGGTTTCTTGAGACTGTACCCTTTCGTCGTAATTCTTCTAATTTTGTGTTTGACGCGCAAATTCTTTGTCAGGCGGTTTTCTTTGGTTTTAAAATTGGCGAAATTCCCGTTGAAACCCGCTATTTCCCAGCCGCTTCTTCCATCAGTTTTTGGCCCAGCGTTCTCTATGGGCTGGGCGTTTTGTGGTCGCTTTGCCTGTTCCTTCTGGCAAAAGCATCTTGGTTTAAAGCACCGCTTTTTCAAAAATGATGTTCCTCATTTTTCTTTCGATAGCAGCACTTGTTTATGTGCTTGTCCTCGCCGTCATCTCCCATGGACAGCTGATTTTCGGTGTTCCTACCTATGAAGATGACTATCGCACCCTGGCATATTCGATCGAAAACATTCCAATCATCGCCTGCCGCCCGATTGCCTTTTATGTTTCGTTCTTGATGGGCTCTTTTGGTGCGACATTCACCTACGTGGCTGCACAAGTTATGGCAGTCGTAACAATTGCCCTCTCTTTTACGTTCGTCGCTTCCTACCTGGAGGTGAAGCGCCTTTATTGGCCTGCGGTCCTTTGCGCAATTGTTTGCGCCGTATCCGTCGAGAGCCTTGCCGACTACAGCCGCTATCTTGCTGGTTTGTTCGGTCTTTATTCGTCCATTTTTGGTTTGACCGCATTGATATTTTTTGTGCGTGCATTTCGCTCTGAGCAACCCAAAAAATTTTTGTTGCCGGCAATTGTGCTCACTGTTCTTGGACTCTTGTGCAAGGAAGAATTTTTCGGACCGATCATTTGCTTTTGTTTGTGGTCTTCACTGCCGGTCTCCGGTGAAAAGAACACGCATCTCGCGCGCATCACCGCCATCACTTTAATTTGCGTTTCTGCCGCAGTTCTTGCTTTTGAGAAGTTCGTTCTTCACAGCCCATTTCTTGGCAGCGGAGAAATCTATTCTGTATCGCTGTCGCCAATGAGTATCCTTGGCGCTTACTGGTCCTACTTCACAAATTCTCACGGTACAAAAATTGCTGCAGCAGCAAACATCGTAGCCATTTGCCTCTCCCTTACGCTCTGTGAGAAGCAATCGACAATTCGCCTTGCTGCAATCACTGCCCTTTCTTTGCTGATAATGGCGCCCTTTTCGTTGATTCCGCAGCACTTCTTAGAGATTTATACTTTCGAATGGACGAGCTTGCAATGCGCTTCTTTGTTGGTCCTCTGTTGTGTCGATTGGACGAAAAGGACCCGTTGGGCAAAAGTCCTGATTTCTATTCTTCTCGTAGTTTTGGTGCCTTCCGTTGTGTATGTCACTAATCCATTGCGAACGGCAAAGTTTGCCTGGCACGACAATCGTGCGGCATTCAATGCCAACGTAATCGCCTGGCTCTCGGCTCATCGCGATGAGCTAAACAAGCATAAGCTGGTTGCTGTCACTGGACTTCCCTTAGGCAGTCCATGGTATGGAAACGATGGGGCTTTTCTGAAGAACAAATTGGGATTGAACTGCTCGTGGCTGGTGCTGACACCGGAGAATAGTGAACTCTACAAAGCACAAGTCGCATGTGCTGCGCTGAAATGTGGATCGATTGAAATAACGGCAATAGAACCGGATTGGAAGAGGCAAAACATCCCCATGATTTTCGTTCGAGAAAACGGAACCATCGATTTTAGAACCCATTTCAAGAACTGAGCCCGTTTCAACTAAATACTTTGGATTCAGCCGTGACGCACTGGGTTTTGCGTTGAGCTAGTTTTTCCTTGACCGGTGCGACGAATCTTTGAATGACGGAGTCTTCTTCCGCATTGAAATCCTGACGTCGTCTCTCCAACTCGGCCAACGCAAGTAAATCTCCTCGCTCTTTGACAGCTTGCACTTTTCGCTCTAAATAGTAGCTTTCGTCGCGTGTCCAATAGTGATTGATTCGCATTCTATGGTCGACCACCGAAGAAGACATGCTCGAATACATAGGTAATTTCTTCGTGTTTACTTGCTTGTAGCCAATGTCGTAAAGCATCGCGTGCGGATCCTTGCAGCGTCGGATACGCTCTGCGCGCGATATTGTTTTGACAAAATGGTTGGAGGGATCATTTATCGGTGCCCTTCGAGTCAGCGACTCAATTACAAGTTGGTCATCCTCCAACTTATCGATCTCGGAAGTGCCAAACATAGTCCAATTCAATGAAACACCGCCAACATCCTCATAGTCAGCCAGAATTTCGACCAAATTGTCTTCTTCAAGGGGAACAATGAATTCATCAATATCGATGAAGCCAATCCATTTCACATCATCAGCGCACATGTCGACTATGCGTCGATACGCTCCCATCTGCATACTCAAGTAGCCAGGCTGATCGGTGAAGGTCATTGGCCAATCGAAGATTTCGACAAGTCCTTCTTTTACATACGGTCGAAGGACTGCCTTCGTGTCATCGTCACTCAGGTTGTCGAAAATGAAGAACTTCTGCACACCCAAATGCGAGTGATACTCGATCCACTCCGGTAAGAAGCGTGCCTCATTTCTAACAACAGCACCAATAGTCAGGTCATATTCGTACAGGCGGCTGAGATTGAAAGTGCCGGACTTCGGAATTCTCCGCAGTTGGTCTTCCTCATGCGCGATACGAATCATACGTTCTTGTTCTTTCAGAGCCTCCTTTTGTGCTCGCTGACGCCGCAACTTCTCTGGAGTTTGAAATTGTTTGTCTACTTCGACAGAACTGGTGCCCTGTAGTGACGCTGCACCCTTTACCGAGGTGAGCGAGTTGCGTTGGGCTAGCGTCGCTTTTGGAAGACCTTCACTTGCTGTGGACAATCGTTTGGCTTTCCCAAATCCCTTTCGAAAAAACCTGGTAATCTTCCAGGATCTGCTTTTTAGAATTCTGATTCTCTCGCTCTTCAGATGTCGGAGATACGCACGCTGTTGTCTCAAGTAAGATTCGGAAGAAAATTGATTTCCATCCGTCCACTGCAGTTTCACTCCTCTGGACGAAATCCTGTTGATTTCACGCAGAGGACGAGTTGTATGCCATGACACTGTGTTGAGCAGTCCGCGCAGTAACTTTTCGGAGTTCTTGATCGACACCTCGTTTTGAAGTGACTTGATGAGGGGACCTATATGTTCGTGAGACGCAAAAGCGGGAGCGCGCAAGTTAAGTTGTTCGGATTCGGAAACTAATTCAAGAGCGTAAAACAGCGTTTTCTTGAGAGTTGCGACATCAGCCTTTGTGAAATCGTCTTCCAGTCGAACTCCATCGGGGCTAAGATCTCCGCCGGCAATCATTTCGCCAAGATACTTGGTCACTATCGCGAGATTGTCCTTGATGTACTCGTCTTTGGAGATGCTCATCTGCTCCAGTAGTCCAGATGCAGCGTCTGCCATGTGCAAAATGTCGACAATTCCCCACAGATTTCTGTGATTGTCGGCGGTAGCAGAAAACTCGTGAGTACGGAAGCTTGTGAGTGGTTCGTTGACCAGTCCGAAATCTCCATCAGAAAGAATACGCAACCAGTACTCGAGATCGCCAATGTGTTTGAATACTGTGTGAAAACCTGAGCCGCGAGAAGTGGAGCGGAACATTACTGCGGAGGGTTCGCCGATCAGGTTGATCAGTGGATCGATACAGGCTCGCATCACATCGCGGCCGCGATAAACTTCTTTGTCGCCGAGGATATCAACGAGCCCAACTGGCTGGAAACAATCAAGAGCTCTGGCACCTTCTTTATCGATGACTTCGCGTCGGGAAGCAACGAGCACAACCTCCTTTTTCTCCATCAGCAATCTGTGCTGTTTCTCTAATAACTGAGCGTTCCACAAGTCATCCTGCGCGAATAACTTTATTACGGGTGCCGACGCTAATTCCATGCACTTGTTGTAGTTGGCAAACAAGCCAAGCCGTTCTTCGTTACGCCAGTATTTGACACGCTCATCTGATAGCGCGTGTTCCTCCAGAATTTGCCGTGTGTTATCGCTGGAGCAATCGTCGGAAATTAGAAGTTCAAAATCAACAAATGTTTGAGCAAAAATGCTTTCAAGTGCCTGTCGCAAGAATCGCTCGCCATTAAAAACGGGCAAACAAATGGAAATTGCGGGACGACCAGTGGCTTTCATACGGCTCCCAAGTTACTTGAAGCTAGATTTTATCCCGTAACGTTAATGCTAACCTTGATGGATTCTCAGGAGTTTCCATAGATAAAGTTATGCACACGCTTCCACTTGGAATCTGCCGTAGGCTAAGCCTCGCTCATGCTGTGCTGGAGTTAGTATTGCCTTTCGCGGAGAGCACCGCGTCGACGTAGAAAGTGGTAATGCACAAACTTGCGGAGGCAGTAATGTCTGCAAATTCCACTTTGCCCGCATCGCCTTCGATCAGCGCAGTGCTTTTAGAGTCCCGTCTGCCCTGCTGGTGGACGCAGGAATTTTGCGAGGAATTCTATGTATTTCGGGTCTTCTTCCGCAAAGATTTCGCGCCCTGCCAGCATGTACGCTTGAGCGAGAATATCTGCCGCAAACTCCTCATCTGCACCAAGCTCAAACAAACATTGTCCGAATCTAAGCAGTCCGAACGGGTGCGTTCCGAGCCCGCGAAGATTATCCGCGCCTGCCGTATAGTCCTCATTCAGGAAGTTGAGATTTCCTACTGCCCCGACGATAAACAAACGCGCGAATGAATCCTGTTCCTCATCATCGTCTTCATCCTCACCATAAGCATCATTGCCACTTTCGCCACCATCATTACTTTCTGCAGTTGCTGGAAGAGCATCGAATGCCTCCCAGAATTTGCTAATGGCGTCAGCCAAGTTTTTCGAGCGAGCTGTGTCGTCTGCTTCGAGACACATTTTGCGGACCTTTTCTGCAACTGGGTTGTTTGCGAACTCTCGCGCCAAATGCAGATCTATGAGGAGCAGCGTATCATTCCATCCCTTTGCTCGTTTGCCCAATTCTGATACGGTCGAGAGCAAAAAGTGGTAGTACTTCTCTTCAGTTTCGAACTCTGCGAAGCCTTCCACCATGTACGCCTTGCGAAACTCTTGTGCCGCTTTCTCCTGATTGCCCGAGTCGAAATGGCACTTCCCAAGAGCGAAATGAATGTATCCCGGGCTGTCTTCCTCGTCCAAATCACGCAACGCCAGCTCGAATTTCTCAATCGCTTTATCGTGTTGCCCAGACAGCCAATACGCGTTGCCCGCCGAGTATGTTGCCTCTAGCATTATCGAATTTATTAGCTCTGCCTTTTCCGCTATGGCGCAAGCCGAAAGGAAAGTTTCAAGTGCTTCCGGGACTTTGTTGGCAGCGAGAAGAGCATCGCCCTGCAAACAGAGGTGCCGCACTTTGAAATTTTCCAAATCAGATTTGTCAGCTGATGATGCATCGAGCAAAACGAATACTCTTTCCTTCTGGCTTTCCGCTTCTTGAGCCAGGCTCGCCAGTCGCGTTAAAAAATTGGCAAGTTCTTTTGCTTTCCATGTCACAAACTGCTCAGCGTGGAGGCACTGTTCTGCTAATGTGTCCGCTTCAGACGGGTCCATGGTGGACAGCCTATGAGCAAAATCCTCAGGCAGAACGAACAGTGCCCTCCCTTTGTCATGATCGAGATACTGTCTTGTCTTGGCAATGTAGGCAGGGTCATATAGCTCATCGACGGTAAAGCAGTGAAACCACGAAATCATCTCATCATCGATGTTTTTCTCTTGCAATGATTTGAAGTCTTTCGCTAGTTGATCGCGATTCGTTGACCAAATTTTTTGTGCTTCGCTTTCAGGCGCGATCAAAAACAGTGTTTCCACAAAAGTTTTCTTACCGCTTTTGAAAAGGTTGACCATGACCCTACCCCCAAGACGTGCTGATCGCTTGCCCGAATGCACAGCAACGCAAGACTACCATTTATGAGCAGAAAGCAGGCTTTGTCTCGGCAATGTCGTGACAATACATTATGGCGATTATATTGGAGTCGTCTATTCAGCGGAGTTTATCGCTGCGTTGAGGTCATTCCAGAGGTCGTCAGCATCTTCGATACCAACGCTCATTCGCAAAAGGGAGGGCGGAAGGTGTCCCTGTCCTGGGATTGCAGCTCTCCGTTCTATGGTTGATTCGACTGCACCAAGGCTGGTGGCATGGCGAATCAGTTTAAGGTTTCGGCATGCCCTATCGGCAGACTCGGCCCCGCCCTTTAGATCGAATGAAATGATAGCTCCGAAGCCCTTGAGCACACGCTTGGCAGTTTCATGCGTTGGATGAGATGTCAATCCTGGATATCGAACGCAAGTAACTAGCTGATGTTTCTCAAGCCGCTCTGCAAGCTTCAGGGCTGTACTCTGAGCCCGTTCCAACCGAATTGCAAGAGTGCGCGCGCCGCGAACGGCGAGAAATGCCTCAAGCGTCCCTGGGGTTGCGCCCGTCAACTCGCGAGACTTTTTTAGAGCCTGCCATAGTGCTTCGTCTTTTGTAGTGGCGACGCCCGCCAATAGGTCAGAGTGCCCGCCAATGAACTTTGTCGCCGATTGCAGAGAGACCGTGGCGCCGAATTGAAGCGGCTGTTGATTCAACGGTGTGGCGAAAGTGTTGTCTACTGCTAGAATCGCACCTGGTTTCCGAGGAGCTGCACAAATAGCTTCCAAATCTGCCACCGTCAGCAGAGGATTTGATGGCGATTCAAGCCAGATGAGATCTGCTACGCCACAAGCTCGAATCCAGCCCTCTGTGTCATCTACCGCGACTCGCTGTACGGACCAACGCCCTTTTTCAGCTCCCGCCGCGGCCAGTCCTGCGACACCTTGATAGCAGTCGTCTGGCAACGCCACGACCGTTCCAGCGGCAAGCTGGTCAAAAACTGCGGCAATGGCGGCCATGCCCGAAGCAAAAGCTAAGGCTTTGCCACCTTCAAGCCCGCCTACGACTTCTTCGAGCGCTTCCCAGGTTGGCGTGCCATCATCACGTGAATATGCTCTCTTGCTGCCAAGTATGAAGTTGGATGCAGGTACAAGCGGCACGTTCAAAGGAGCGCCGGGCTCTGGCGCTCGACCTGCCGAGACCAGCCAAGATTCCGGTTTGATTCCTGCCGGCTCATTTTTCATTCTTTCGAAGACCTCCGCGGTAAGAAGTCGATTTTGACGCTATCTCCCTCAGATTTACAGTGATTTTCTAGATTTTCGCCTGTCAATTGGCTTGTCAAGCGCGAGCAGCTCAGCAGCAGGGACAGGCGATTGAAGGGAAGATATGTCCGAAAGTGCACACTTTCGGGGGATATTCTGGCGGTACCGCGGGAGGTACAGTGGAGGGAGCGGCAATAACAGTCAAATTCAATCTATTTGTCGAAAAGAGCTTCTCTTCTTCGGCAAATCTTATAGGGGCGATGCTTGGTTCCCACTGAAACGAACCGGAAATCCACCACTGACAGCGATTTGATGTTCAGCTCTCCTCTCTTCGAGCTGGTGCTGGAGTCCATAACAGAAGGACTGATCGTTGCGGATCAGTCAGGAAAGTTTGTTCTGTTTAATGCTGCTGCCGAACAAATCCTTGGCGCCGGTCCCACCACTGGAGCTCCTGTTGAATGGGCGACAACATACCCGACCTATTTGCCTGACAGCGACAGTCTATGTCCAGCCGAGGAATTGCCGTTGGTGAGAGCGCTTAGCGGTGAGACTGTTAGAGACATGCATTTGAGAATTCGTCGCCCAGATGGTTCTGTAAGGGATCTTTCCTGCAATGCGCATCCATTGGTAGACCACCAGAGCGACAAGAAGGGTGGTGTCGTAATATTCCGCGATATTAGCGATGAAGTCTCAATTCATCAAAAACTGGAAGAAACTGTGACTGCTCTGCGCATATCGAACAAAGATCTTGAGCAATTTGCTTCAGTGGCGGCACATGATTTGCAAGAACCTCTGCGCTCTGTAAGCAACTATTTGCAACTATTTCTCGAGGCTGTTCCTACTACCGACGAGACGGCATTGCGTTATGTAGAAAGGATTTCAGCCGCTCTCAAGCGCATGCAGGCGCTTATAAACGCGCTGCTGAATTATGCTCGAATCGAGTCACGCGCACGTCCATTTCAACCTGTCGATTGTGCTGTCGTGGTCGCGAATTGCCTGGAGAATCTTCGCTCGTCCATCAAAGACAAAGATGCGCAGGTCACTGTCGGTGAGTTGCCCGTCGTCCTTGGCGATGAATCTCAAATTGGTCAGTTGTTTGAGAATCTCATCAGCAACGCAATTAAGTTCTCGCACGAACAGCCCGTGATATCCATTTCTGCCGAGATTAAGGGACGCCTGTGCGAATTCAGAGTTCGGGACAACGGAATTGGCATTCAACCGCGTTTTCACGAGCGCATTTTTCTAATTTTCCAACGATTGCATGCCGTCGGTAAGTATGACGGCACTGGCATCGGACTTTCCATTTGCAAGCGAATTGTGGCTCGTCATGGCGGTGATATTCAGGTGGAATCAGACAACGATCGCGGGTCTACATTCATATTCTCACTAAAATGTGCGGAGGACAGCATTCAGTGAAGTCGATGGCGCTAATAAATATTCTTCTAGTCGACGACAGTGAAGATGACGTCGAGTTCACGCTTAAGGCGCTCGAGAAGACAAAGCTGGCCAATAGCGTATCTGTCGTCAACGACGGTATCGAGGCTATGGAATTCTTGAGAAAGGAAGGTAAATATGCTACCGCGCCAACGCCATCTTTGATTTTGCTCGATTTGAATATGCCGATGAAAGATGGGCGCGAGGTGCTTACCGAGATTAAGGAGGATCCGAATTTACGAAAAATTCCAGTCGTGGTCCTCACTACTTCGCAGGCGGAAGAAGATATCGTGCGCTCGTATGAGTTGCACGCCAATTGTTTTGTAAGTAAACCAGTCGATCTAGAAGGACTGGTCAAGGTCGTTCAAAGGATCGATGATTTTTGGTTCGGCGTAGTGCAACTGCCGACAGAACGGTAGAACTGATTCCCGGGGGGCCTTTTGTGAACATTTTATTGATTGAGGATTCTGAAGATGATGCAGAGTACATCAATGAATTGTTGCTGCGCCTTCCCAATCACAAGAAGAAAGCTGTGGTAGCGACCACCCTTGCTGATGCACGTAAGGCTCTGAGTGACACTGACTTTAGCTGCATTATTCTGGATATCAATCTGCCCGACAGCAGCGGTCTTGAGACTCTAGCTGAGGTTCAAAAGTGCTCCGGGTTTATTCCAATAGTCATTCTCACGGGACAGGAGGATAGCGATCTAGCCAACGAAGCGGTGCGTCAGGGCGCGCAAGACTATCTTTTCAAAAACAATCTCAATTTGGACATGATTAGGCGCTCGATATGTTATGCAATCGAACGGCAAAGTACGCAAGAGCAATTGAGGCATTTTGGTTCCATAATTGAGTGTTGTGAAGATGCCATAGTCGGTAAAAACCTCGAGGGTATTGTCACCTCCTGGAACCGAGGTGCTAAGAGACTTTATGGATATGAAGCTTCTGAAATTATCGGCAAATCAATCTCAATTTTGATACCCGATGAATTGAAACACGAACTCGAAATAATACTGTCTAACATTCGAAGAGGCTCTACCTTAGAACATCTTGAAACGCAGCGGAAAAGGAAAAATGGAGAGATGGTTACTGTCTCTCTGACTATCTCGCCTATCGAAGACTTGAGAGGGAAAGTTGTTGGAGCCTCTGCAATTTCGCGCGACATCACGCAGCAGAAGAAATTGGAGGAACATCTTCTTCGCTCAAACGAAGAACTTGAGCAGAAAGTCACAGAACGAACCAAAGAGTTGATTTCGCTCAGTAATGAAATGATCGCTGCACGAGATCAAGCGCAAGCGGCCTCAAAATTGAAATCAGAGTTTGTAGCAAATATGAGTCACGAGATCAGAACACCGATGAATGCCATTATCGGAATGACGAATGTTTTGCAAAAGACAGACCTTAATGAATCACAGCGCGCATATTCAGAGACGATTCAAGCATCAGCTCACGGACTCCTTCGCATCATAAATGACATATTGGATTTCAGCAAGATAGAAGCCGGTAAGCTCGAACTAGAGCGCGTTGAGTTTAACCTTTTGGAGGAAGTTGAAAACACCAGTGCAATGCTTGCCTCTCAGGCTCGCATTAAAGGTTTGTCGTTTATGACCTATGTTGATCCCACTTTGCCTAAGCTCTTGCGAGGTGACGCAACGCGCCTCAGGCAAATTCTGACCAATCTTATTGCCAATGCGATAAAGTTTTCAAACCGTGGCGAAATCCTTTTGCGAGTTACGCCGAGAAAGCGCGAGGACGATCGCATTGATGTTACTTTTGAAGTAATTGATTCCGGCATTGGACTTTCCGAAGAAGAGCAAAAAAAGCTGTTTCAACCGTTTACGCAGGCTGATGGTTCCAGTACTCGCAAGTATGGCGGGTCTGGTTTAGGTCTCAGTATTTGCAAAAAACTAGTTGATTTGATGGAAGGAGAAATTGGTGTCTCTAGCGTGAAAGGAAACGGTTCTACGTTTTGGTGCACGTTGCCGCTCGAGACCTGTTCTGAATCTCAGATTGTGAGCAAAATTCCAGAGCTTCAGGACCTCCGC
>PNLN01000109.1 GCA_013823055.1 Cyanobacteria bacterium DS2.3.42 | reverse complement strand
GCCGGAATCATCCGCGAGTGCGTAGCTGAATTGATCCTGCAACCTGAGCAAAATGCTCAAATCTCCACCACGATTAAGGATAACGAATTCAGTTTCAAGTCTGATCGAGAATCTATCAAAAGATTGCTCAGAAATCTAATAGATAATGCGGTGCGGGCTTCAGGAACAAGTGGGCATGTTCATGTATCGTGTGATTTCTCAAATGCCGGACTGATCATTCAAGTGTCGGATGATGGACCAGGCATCGCTCCAGACGATCGAACACGTATCTTTGAAAGGTTCTGGCAGGGTGGCAAAACAACTTACGCCCCACATGTAGGCACGGGACTTTATCTTTGCAAGCGCATAGTTGACAGGCTTTCTGGGACAATCTCGTTTGAGTCCGTGCCTGCCAAAGGCACCTGCTTTACTGTCTTCATTCCTCACATCTAGGCTGTTGCCTAGTAAAGATAGGGCAAGGAGAAGGCAAACGACGCGTGACAACCAAGTTCTGGCGAGAATTTTCGTTGCTTTGTTAACTTCACTGGATGAGTTAGGGCATGACGGCGGCCGGATCTAATAGGATGGTTTGGCATTAGCCGGTACAACACGCGTACGTCCGGCAGGTCTTTTCAAGGAGTTTTCAGGTGGCAGTAGAACGTACATTTGTGGCAGTAAAGCCTGATGGTGTCGAAAGAATTTTGGTTGGAGAAGTAATTGGTCGCTTTGAAAAGCGAGGACTGAAGCTTGTCGGCATGAAATTTATGAAGGTCACCAAAGAGATGGCCGAGCAACATTACGGTGAGCACAAGGGCAAACCGTTTTACGACGGATTGGTCAGCTACATCACGTCGGGTCCAATCGTAGCAATGGCGCTGGAAGGCAAAGGTGCTGTAGCCCTGGCACGTCAGGTCATTGGTGCTACAAAGCCGTTAGAAGCTGCCCCCGGAACGATTCGCGGCGATCTCGCAGTCGAAATCGGACGCAATATCGTCCATGGTTCGGACAGTCCTGAAAACGGACAGCGCGAAATCGGCATTTTCTTCAAGCCTGAAGAAATCGTCGAATGGACCGGCAGTCTCAATAAATGGATTTGGGAATAAGCTCCCAGCTGTTTCAATGGCATTGAAGAGGTCGCTAATCGCGACCTCTTTTTTTAATGACGAGAGCCGCTGACAGACTTGATAGCTTTATCAAAAACGGCATCAGGACTTAATTCTGTAAGACAGGCGAGAGTTGCTATTTTGCACGTATCAGCAAAACACGGTTGGCATTCGAGCGCTGTTGAAACCGTTGCGCAATGTGCGCCAAAAGGTCCATTACGGCCGATTGGAGTACTTCCATACACACCCACAATTGCTGGACCATTTATTGCAGCGGCAAGATGCAGTGGGCCTGTATCTCCACCGACTACCAGTTGTGAGCGCGAAAAAAGTGCCATCAGATCGACAAGCGTTGTCTTGCCGGTCAAATCCGTGACATTTGCTTGTGTGTGACTTTGTCGAATTTCTTGTGCAAGATTCTTATTTGCTTCGACTTCACTTTTACCTCCGATCAAGGCAATTCGATAGCCGCTTGCGACAAATTTCTCGCCCAGTGCCACCCAAGAGGGCTGGGGCCAGAGTTTCGTTATCCAGGTGGTGCCCGGAATCAGCACCACCAGGGGTGCGTGCTCTGCGGCTTGACCGACTTGGGCCTTTTGTTGCTCGTCGAACAACCGTTCTATTTTCTGAATCGACTCATCCTTTATAGAAGGAAGAAGAAATTGGGCTTCGGACATAAGTGTCAGGTTGTCGGCAAGGTCTTGTTTCTTGCCGGTCAAGGCGTTGGCGGCAGCGTTAGCCAATTCCAGATTGTGCAAGACGACGTGCTTTGCAAACGAATGGTAGTCACCTGTATGGACTCGGTCTGTGTACATAAGTGGTGCCATTTCGCGTCCATCAGCAAAACCGAATATGCGTCGCGCCTTCGAGCCACGACAGATAGCAGCACTCTTGAAAAGACCTTGCAAATCAATGGCGCAGTCGTATTTAGTCTGATTCAGCTCGCCTGCAAAAGCTTTCATCGCACTGGCAGACAGCGATTTGAACTTCTTCTTTTCGAATATCACTACCCGGTCTACGACAGGATTGCCCAGAAGCAAATCCTTTGACAGAGGTTCGACGACCCACGTGATTTTGGCCTGTGGCAAGCGTTTTTTGAGCAGGCCCACGGCCGGCAAACTGTGAACGACATCACCGATCGCGCTCAGTTTTACGACGAGGACATCCATATAACACCAGAGATTCTTGTCCGGTGCATCATACACCGCCGGACTCCTGCCTAGCCAAGCGCTCATCTTGGCAAGCCGCCCATGCTGCAACCTTCTGAGGATTTCCGCCATTCCGACCGATTGGTCTCAAACCGCATATCGACCCCGCGCCTTTGCTTTCACCCCACCGCCGGTGGCACCCCACCCTCGATACCACTCCGCCCCTGGTGCCTCCCCACCCCCGATACCACTTCATGGACGGTGGCACTTCACCGGCGGCATTGCCTCGCCCCTGGTGTCACCCCATCCCCGGTATCACGCGGCAGAGGCTAGAAAACGACCAAAAACCAGAGCCCGCTATAGATACAGCACTTTTGAATTTACCCTGGAGGCAACTGACAGGACAAAATTCGCCCCGCAGACGGTGGCGAATACCAGACATGCGTACGGCAATTCTGCGGGTTTTGATGAGCGCCCGTTGATTGGTCAAACGAAAGTTCGGTATCCCAACGAGAAAGGTTGGGTGGTGCCTCTAATAGGACGGTCTTCCTTGGCACCCTTACCGGTATCAGATCTCCAATTCGATGCAAGTCCCTCGAAAGTAACAGGGGCAGCGATTTGGGTGAAACAAGCAGGGTCAGCTCGTCAATTTCTATGAGCAACTGCGGCCGGGAAGGTCGGCAGTTAACGGCACCAGATTCAGCGCCGGATGCGGTACTGCGATCCGCACCGGATGCGGCACCGTTTGAGCACCAGATTCAGGGACAAGATTGGAAACCGCCTCGAACGTCGGCGAGAAGATCGGCCGACGAGCCACCAACTCCACTGTTCCATGCCACCAACAAACTCAAAATCCGAAAAAGCCGGTCATTATGTGACAGTCCGGCGGTTTTATCTCTGCCAAAAAGGCACCATCGGTAATACTCTGTAACTTTTTAACTTAGTGGTATCAGCCATCAAAAGTGGTGCGCACCAGGGGTGGAGCAGGATTTTCGCAATCACCACTGGTATCACCGGCGAAGAATATATCTTTTCGACGGTTAAACATATAGCACCCTTTGGTACAATCTATATGCCACCTTGAGTGGTGGTAGGTGGCATACCAACTTAGCGAGTCGTCCGACATGTATCAGGCGGCCCGGCTGGGCTTTTCGGTTTGCCGAATTGCCTCGCGCACTCATCGGAATTTTGCCCGACCAGTGCCTACAAAATCCCCAAAGCAAAAGGAGTGAAACATGGCCAGTTCTAAATCGAGTAAGTCTGCCAAATCCAAAGCTAAACCAGCCGCTAAGGCTAAAGCTGCGAAACCGGCACACAAGAAAGTTGCAGCTCGCAAAGTTGTTGCTCGCAAGAACGTAGCAAAGCATGCAGCTAAGGCTACTCGTCCCGCAGCAGCTCGCTCGGATTCCGACTACACGAAGTTCAGCGGCAAGTTCACGGTGCGTCTGCCTAAGTCGCTCCACCAAGCGCTCGTTGATCGCGCAGAAAAAGAAGGCGTCAGCCTTAATCTGTTCGTAACCAATGCTCTTTCCCGCACTGTTGCAGTTGCAGGCAAAGGCAAGCGCTAATCGACCTGTTAATACAGGACAAAAGCCGAATAGAAATTAATCGGAAGGAGGACAATGTCCTCCTTCCTTTTTTGTACAAATTTGTGGAGCGAACTTAAAGGAGTCTAATAAACGAATTTGGTCACTGTCTGGTGGTTCAAAAATCCGCCCTGCTACTTTCTCGGGACATTAGAGCGATATCAGACTATTCCATAGTCCATTCTTATCAACTTCATCTTGGATGCCTGGATCAGACCGGATAGTATGTGCCAGTTCCGAACCCGGCAGACCGAGTTAATAAGGACTGGAAGCACTTGTCATGAGCAACAATATTCCGATTTTCTCCGCCAAGGAGCAATACCCTCAAATCGCCGCCGATCTTGAAGCAGCAGTTCTAGAAGTTCTGCGTAGCGGCAACTACATAATGGGTCAAAAGAATAAGACCCTCGAACAACAAATCGCCAAAGTCTGCGGCGCTAAGCACGGAATCGGCGTGGCAAACGGAACCGATGCATTGATTCTGGCGCTCTGGGCGCTAGATATCGGCCCCGGTGATGAAGTAATCACCACCCCATTCACATTCGCCGCCACCATCGAAGCTATCGCTATGCGCGGCGCAAAACCCGTGTTTGTGGACGTAGACGAAAAGACTTTCAATATCGATCCCAAAGCAATCGAGCGCGTCATCACGCCTAAGTCTAAAGCGATCATTCCGGTTCACCTGTACGGACAATCGTCCGACATGGATCCAATCATGGATCTAGCCGATCGCTATGCTCTCAAGATTGTCGAAGACAATGCTCAGGCAATCGGAGCTACATATAAAGGCAAACCTACCGGTGGCTTCGGTGACGCTGCTTGCATCAGCTTCTATCCGACCAAGAATTTGGGCGCTTGCGGCGACGCCGGCATGATTGTGACGAGCAATGACCAGCTGGCAGAACGCCTGCGTTGCCTGAGAGCACACGGCTCCAAACAGCGCTACTTCCACGAAGAGCTCGGCGTCAACAGCCGCCTCGACGAGATTCAAGCGGCAGTATTGCTCACGAAGCTGCGTCACCTGGATGATTGGACAGAAAAAAGACGTGCTATCGCCGGCAAATACTTTGAAGTCTTGAAAAACGTGCCCAGCATCATTTTGCCGAATCCTGCGGTGAAGGCTGACTACAGACACGTCTGGCATCAATACACAATTCGCGTTCAAGAAACCAATTTCGGCACCACCGGCGCCACCATGCGCCAGCAAGTGATTGACGGATTGGCACAACGCGGAATTGGTTCGATGTGCTATTACCCCGTACCGCTGCATATGCAACAAGCCTTCCAACACTACGGTTACAAGCAAGGCGATTTCCCGATCACAGAGAGACTGGCCGCTGAAGTTCTTTCACTGCCGATGTTCCCCGAACTCAGCGATCGTGAAATTCAAGCAGTCGGACAAGCAATTACCGAAATAATGACCGAGCAAGTTGCGGTGCAGCCGATTGTGGTTCCCACTCCTCCGGTCGCTATCTAAGCGGCAGGCTGAAAAGCCTACGCCGTTAGAATGGAGACTGCGGCAAAGACAATGACCACAAAAGCCAGTACGACCGGAAACCAGCGCATCAGCAAAGATGCGAAGATTGGTGCAAACACTCGCATCTGCGACGATGTGCTCATTTATGCAGGCGCTCAGATCGGTGATAACTGCATAATTGAGCCCGGCGCAATAATCTACGAAAATGTGATGCTGGGCGCCAACTCATATGTAGGCGCCCAGTGCATTCTCGGTGAGCGCTTGTCCGGCTATCTCAGCGATCCGTCCTACAAAAATCCGCCCCTTCTCCTGGGCGAAAGTTCAACGATAAGATCAGGTACGATAATTTACGCTGATTGCAAAATCGGCAAGGGCTTTCAAACCGGCCATCGCGCAGTAATTCGCGAAAAAAGCATTTTTGGAGACATGTGCTCATTCGGCACCATGGCTCAATCTGATGGTCAAATGACGGTCGGCAATAATTGCCGGTTCCATAACAACGTTTTCATCGCTACCTTCACCACCTGCGAAGACGACGTACATTTCTATCCGATGTCTTGCACTGTCGACAGCATGCATCCACCCTGTCAGATTGGGCGCGAAGGTCCGTACCTGGAGAAAGGCGTCATCGTCGGCGCCAAAGTTCTCATCCTCCCGCGCGTGCGGGTCGGCAAAGGGAGCGTCATAGCAGGCGCCTCCGTGGTCACGCACAATGTCCCCGAGGGGATGGTGGTCGCTGGCATGCCGGCTAAAGTCATCAAAGCGCGCGAAGCCGTGCGTTGCCACATCGAAGACCGCCCAGCTTATGACGTCGCGATGGAAAACAAAAACTAGTGCCAGGTTTTGCGTCGACGCTGAAAAGTAAAAACCAAAGATGAAGCGCTAAATCGAAATTGTGAAAGTGCTAGATCAATCCCGAAATGACAGCGAAGCACAGAAGCCGGCTCAGCCAGGCGGTCTGCCGCTGATTGAGAAGAACGCCGTACCTCTGCTCGTTTTCATCATTGCCCTGGCGACTTTTCTTTGCTATTTACCTGTGCTATTCAATTTCTTCGCTGGAGATGACTTCGTGCATCTGACCTGGCTGAAGCAGGCAATGGGTTATCCCCAGCTGATCTGGAAGAACTTCCATTCTTCCTGGCTAGATGGAACGACCACGAAATTCTATCGCCCACTCATTTCAGTGTTCATGGTCACCGACTACATGACCTGGGGATTGAACGGACTGGGTTTTCACATCACCAATCTCCTTTTTCATCTAACCTCGACAATTGTTCTATTTTTCGTTTCACTGAGATTGGGAAAAACCTTTTCCGGTGAATCAACCCAATCAACAATAAAAGGAAGCGCCCTGTCGTTCGCCTTCTTCGCATCCCTGATATTCGGTCTCTATCCGCTGCACCCCGAGGCTGTATCCTGGATAACCGGGCGGGTAGACACCATCGTCACAACATTCATCATTGTTTCGCTCTGGTGTTATATGCAGTGGCGTGATGGCAAGTCAATTCTCTGGTGTGCCGGTTCGATTGTTTCACTTATTCTCGGATTGCTGTCCAAAGAGATGGCTATCACGTTGCCGGCAACAATGGCTGCCTATGAGGTTCTTCTCTGGTGGGAAAAGGGCGGCACGCGAAAAACTTTGATTCCGGGTGCGATCAGCGCTATTAAAGCGATCGTTCCATTCGCTGTAGTGATTGCACTTTATTTTGTGGTTCGTTTGATAGCGCTTGGAACATTTGTCGGTGGTTACGACGACTCACTGTTTTTCATCTCGAACATGAAAGACTTCGTCTACGGCTGGCTTCACGCACTTAAGATGCTATTGATACCAGCCAACAAAGATTTTTTCGATACCAAAAACCCTCTCTTGCTATTCTGGCAAGTTTCTCTCGGCTTCATCGCCATTTCATCGCTGGCAAATTTCGCCGCACTCAAAAGAACCATTCCAGTATTTCTTTTCTCTGCACTGTGGCTGGCTTTCGCGCTGCTTCCCGTGTACAAGATTTTCGCAATTTCAGATGATTTGCAAGGCAGCAGACTCGCCTATCTGGCAACTGTTCCTCTTAGTCTCCTTATGGCTTTCGGATTCACGACAGTTCGCGCTCTGGGCAATCCAATCGCCTGGATGCGTGTAGCCAACCGGCTGAGAATCGTATGGGGCGCACTTTTCGTGACGGCAGCAGCAGCCATGCTCTGGACGAACAATCAAGCCTGGGTTGCTGCCGGCGAACAATCCAATGCGATCAGGCAAGAGCTAGACGCAATGTATAAAAATGAGATTCAAGGCGACCCACAGGTGTTGTTCCTTGGACTTCCAGATCACATACATGGCTCTTACGTGTGCCGCAATGCACTTTATGGAATGACGAAAAGTCCGCAGATGCATCGAGACATCGAGCACAACATCATGGTCGACAAATTCGAGCCAATCATGCCTTTCGGATATCTGAAAACCTCGCTGCAAGAGTCCAGAGACAAAGTAAGGGTCTACAGATGGGATTTGGAAACGAAGAAATTTGTGGCTATCAATCTGCCGGACAAATCCATCAAACAGCTGGATGCAAAAGATCTGAGCAGAGTATATGAAAGCCAGGAATTGAAAAATTTGCTCAAAGTTGCAGACAACTATGGAATTAAGAACTTTGCTTTCGACGATAAGAGCATTGCGTCCGTAGTCACTGAGACACCCAAGGGACGGCGTCCAGCGCTTCAGATCGACTTAAACCTGCCTTGTTTCACGACCGACTTTGTGGCAATCACAGTTTTGGCTCCTTCAATTCCTCAAGACAATAAAGGATTGGATCTTCTGTATAAAAACGAAATCAATCGAGACTTCAATCTTTACCATCGCGCTCACGCAAATCTCGTCCCTTCGCCACAACCGCAGAAATTGATTTTCGCCCTGCACAGCGAACCAGAATGGGCGTTGGGCGGTACTTCAAGCGGCTTTGAACTTTATTTGCCTCTGCGGGGCGAACTGAAAATTCTTTCCGTGGAAACAGTTCCGGCCAGCGAACTGATGCCCACAATCGATTTTAAGAACTCCGGATTCATGGGCACAAAGGGTTTTCTGCATCTCGGAAAGGACAAGTTGAAAGACACTGTTTCCTACGATGCTAAAAGCGTCCCGGGCAGTACTGGTGTGGTTTTCGAGCTGACCAGACCGAACCTGCTATTTGCCAGCCAAAACGATAAGGACGAGTGCCTCGTCACTCTCAGAGAGATAAAGTCGTCAGGCACCACCGGCAGTGTTACACTTGAAAGGAAGGATTTCACGGCCCTGGGAATTTATGAATTGAGAGCCTGGGCTGTTGACAAAGACGGCAACCGGCTGGGAGTATCAGGTGATCACATCGTCATTTCAGTCGATGATTGAGAAACAGCCATGAGCACCGCAAAAGAAAAAGCAAAATTGAACGCCAGCCTCATAGGTCAAAGACTGATCGAACAGGGCTATCTCAAAGGCGAGCAGCTAGATGAAGCCTTACAACTGCAAAGAGAAACCGGCCTCTTGCTTGGTGAGGTGTGCTTGCTAAAAGGTTGGGTATCCTACGACCAGTTGAAACAATGCCTGCCGACCCTGCGCTCAAAGCTTGGAGAAAAACTTTTGGCGCTAGGGTACATCACCATAGAACAGCTCTGGCTGGCACTTTTAGAGCAAAGGCATTCAGGAGAAAGACTGGGCGAAATACTTGTCGTTCGCGGATGGGTCGATCGCGCAGTTTTAGATACCGTAATCAAGTAGGGGCGATGCATGGCATCGCCCGCTTTGATATGCATCGCCCGCTTTGCCATGCATCGCCCGCTTTGATATGCATCGCCCGCTTTGATATGCATCGCCAAATCATATATCGGCGAAAGCCATTTTCCAAAATTTTCGCGCAGGGCGACGCATGGCGTCGCCCCTACAATTCGTCTTTCGGATACTTGAGAAGAACCCTACCGTTGTTCATACGACGCGTAATGGCGCGGTCGTCGAAGTAAGCCAGAAGCGCCATTGCGTACTTGCGAGAAGTGCCGACTGCTTCACGAAAATCACCGGGAGCAATGTCTTTTTTCTCGCGAAATATTTTTGACAATTGTTTGTGTGCGGCGTCAATACTTTCGGTAGTTGACGCGAAATCGTGAGCAACCACGCTGGCCGTTCCCTCTTTAGATAGAAGCTGCAAGGCCGCCTGTACCTTCTTCTTGTCAGAGCCTGTCTGCTTTGCCAACTCCTCAACTTCCAGACAAACATGCTCCTTTAGAATCGACAAAACCTTCTCAGACAATAATCTCACATCATCCGGTGCTTGCAAAAGTTCCACTTTCGCCGGCAATAATTTTTCAGCCTGCCGAATAATCAGTTTTTTCTCGATCGCGTCTTTTACGATTTCTTGAAACGCTGTCCGATCCAGACCCGCTAGAACCTTGTTACGCAGTGCCTCTTGAGTGTTTCTCACATCGGACGAAGAGTCATTGGTGGGTTGTGCGGCTTTTTCAACTTCCACAACAAGGCGATCGAAAAGATTCTTGCGCGTCTCTGGCGACAACACAAAGGACGAAACACGCGTAAGTTTTTCCGCGCCGATCAATTCCGAAATAACGACAGGAAGCGACAACGGCGGTAACAACAATGCAAATGCGGAATCAGGTAAAAGCCCCTGTGGATTAGCTTTCAAGAACTCCAGTGCCGCACTCTTTTTGTCGTTTGCAGCCAGGAGTTTTGCCAAACTCACCAAACGTTCACGTGTAATCCAACGAGGCCTCGCTGTTATCAAAATTCGTCCGCCAGCAAGTCCCTCATCACCATAACGCAAGACAAATCTATCGCCCGGCTCTGCAATCAATGGATCGAAAAGCGTTATCTGCGCAATGAATGATTTCTTCCCGTTCGCGTCTGCAGGCAGGTCTTCCATCCATCTTACAGCGCCCTGGCACTCGGCTGTTCCGTGATAAATTCTGGCCGGCTGCCCGAGCACATGCTGTTGAAAATTATCCTCGAGTTTTACTCCCGGTTGGCCAAGTTCCACTATCAACGTACTTGTAGGAGAACACTGCTCACCAACTACAACCTGTCCACGCGCCAGAGCTTTACCTTCCTTCAATGAAAAGTTGATTGCCAGCCGCTGCCCGGCTGTAGCGCTGGCGACCGAGGTATTGAAGGTTTCCAATCCACGCACTCTGGCTTTGATGTTTCCCGGTTCAATCAAAAGATTATCGCCTTGCGCAATTGCGCCTTTTACAAGAGTGCCTGTAACCACAACGCCATAGCCGACAATTGAAAAAACACGATCGATAGGAAGAAAAGGAGGAGCATTGAGGCGAGCGCTTTCTCTTTCCCCTGCGTCTACAAGCGCATTAACAAGCTTTTCAATAAGAGCGGGAAAGCCATCCTTTGTGACGTTTGAAACTTCAGCCACATCGACAAGTGTGAGGTCGACTCGTTGCAGTAGTTCTTTTGAGCCGGCAATCGCGTCGCTTAACTGAGCTGGGCTGGCCATGTCACACTTGGTGATAACAAGCAGTACACGGCTGATGCCCAGTGCGCTCAGTATCTTTGCGTGCTGCTCTGTCTGCGGCATCGGACCTTCGTCTGCCGCCACCACCAGCAGTGCCATATCAAGCCCGCCTACACCGGCAAGCATGTTTTTCAAAAACTTCCCGTGTCCAGGCACATCGACAAAACTTACGACAATGTCGGTGTCCACCTGCGGACGGCTCTTCTTCACTGTTTCAGCCGACAGCCGCAGATGCGCAAAGCCAAGGTCAGTCGTCATCTGCCTGGCTTTCTCTTCCTTCAGTCTGTCCGGGTCCGTGCCTGTCAGCCCGCGCAAAAGACTGGTTTTGCCATGATCAACATGACCAGCGGTGGACACCGTGAAATAGAGAGTATCGATGCGATTTTTCAGATCGGTTGACATCAGACTTCCGGAAAGCGACCAAACTTCAAAGCCGACGGGCATCACAAAAAAACCGTTAAGAGAATTCTAAACCTAATACACGAGTTTCACTCTTTGCCGATTGTGAGGAGTTACAACGGACCACTTCGTTGCCAAGAACGCAATGTGCATAGACAAACAAACATCAACAAACAACAAAAGGGCCTGCTTCGGAGCTCCCGGGTCAGCCAGCAAGAATGCTGAAAGCAACAGCATTAGGCAGTTGGAATGTTTGCCCGCAGCCGTCCTTGTAAAATCGCGTCATTACATCCAGTGACCGAGGACGGCCCGTGCTTCACCAATTTATCGACCCAATCCTGCAGATGATAAGAGATCAAGTAGCGACTTGGAGCTACCTCGGCGTCGTCGTCATGATGGCAATCGAATCTGCCAATATTCCTTTGCCCAGTGAAGCAATCATGCCCACCGCGGGAATTCTGGTCAACGAAGGGAAAATGGACCTTCACCTGTCCGCGCTCGCCGGCGCTGTCGGCTGTGTTCTCGGCTCCATCCCGTCCTACTTTCTTGGACTTTACGGCGGCCGCCCGTTTTTGAAAAAGTACGGCAAATGGTTCCTGCTCAAAGAAAAGGACCTCGATCTTGCAGACAAATGGGTCAACAAGTATGGCGACGTTACCTTCTTCATTTGCCGCATGCTGCCTGTTGTACGCACATTCATCTCATTTCCTGCCGGAGTGCTCAAAGCTCACTTCTGGATGTTTGTCGCCTCGACCTTCATTGGCTCTTTAATCTGGTGCTATTTCCTCACCTGGGTCGGCATCAAATTCGGACAGAATATGGAAATGTTCGTTGACCTGTGGCACAAATTCGACGTCGCCATTGTCGTCGTCGGGCTGGTCTTGTTCGGCATTTACTTGAAACATCACTTGAAGCACGAATAGCCGCAAGAGCATTGGCATCAATCGCTTCGCGCTAAGGGAAGGTAAGGCGTTTGCCTTCTCTTTCTGCTTCTAAACCAAACTTTCGATCTTTGAAGTAGGTCTATTAGGGCTGCTTGGATTCAGCTGGGAAAGCATTTTCTCAATCGAAATCACTTGCCGTGCGGCTAAAAGCTTGTCCATCAAACCACCGAGGACCATGGCAAAACCAGCGACCTTGAGCGATTCCTCAACAGTTTTGAAGACGCCATCCGATACTACTCCACGAGGATCCAACCAGACGTGATGACCATCGATCATGCCAAAGTCCAGGAATGCAGAGCCCACAAGGAAAAACGCAGCCAGCGCAAAGAGCCACACAGAAGCGGAATGCATGAGAATATCGCGGCGAAATAGCCAGGCAATTGAGCCGGCTATTAGAAAGTAGCTGAATTGCACAAGAGTGCCGAACCGGCCAGTGCTTTCGTGGAATTGAAACAGTTCATCGACTGCGCAGAATGCACAAGCAGCACAAACAATAGACCAGAAGACAGTAGCAGACCTATGTGCAGTCGGCTGAGAGCGAAGGGTTGCGGCGATTGTTGCTGATACAACGGCGCACAGAGTTAACTGAACAAAATTGTAGATCGTCGCCGGCTGCCACTCTTGAAAATATTTGTGCGGCACAGTCCCGCCTGCGACGGCGCAGACCAGACAAATGGCTAATGCAATTCCCAGGGGAACGAAAGCGGGTGAAAGCATCAATTGATCATAGTTCTGAACGCCCAAGTTTTAAGGGATTGTCAATAAAACCATTCTCAAAAACCGCAATTATCAACAATCTCTAACACTGGCGCCCCTGAGGAAATCTGAAATCGCGCTAATAGACCAACAGCCCTAGCGCCACCATATTTAGTATCAAAGCGACCGCAGGGAGACCGATCAATTTACTGCCGCGAAAGCAGAGCTAGTCTTTTTTATACTGCCGCTTTCGCGTGTCTTCGCGGATTTCAAGCAAATCCTGCAAAAGTTTTTGCCGATCCGGTCCATCCCACTTTTTCAGCCAATCCGTGATTGCCTGCTGAATCATGCCGCTTTTATCCGGAGAATGCGGACCATACAACCGCTTCAATTCGAGCCAAATAGATTGCAATGCTGCCAATTGTTCAGACGGCAACTTGACTGTATAGGCAACATACTTGCGCCCACCGGTGGTGACAACCGGCAATGCCTTTTGCGCATCAAAGGGAATGGTTTGCTGCTCCAATGACTCTGCATTCTTTTCGCTTTCGTCGTCAGGCATCATTCCCCACAGGTTCTAAACTCGTGCGCTCGTCGCCAACATTGTATTACAGGCAGGTTATCAAATTCGACTGTGCGTCTGTGTAAAGGAGTGGAAGTCATGGCTTACCGCTCCAATCGGACTCAAAACCGGCAAAAAATCCCCAAATGATGGGAAGATCCCCACCACCGTAGTTGATTTTCCGCAAAATATAAGCACAATCATTGTATGGCATTAAAACTTCCGACCAGAGAACGCCTTCGAGAGCTCAGCAAGGAGCGACCAACGCCTGCAATGATCCAGGAAATCATCCGCGCCATAATCAGCCGAGTCATGCAAGACAAGATCCTGATGGGACTTGTCATTCTTGGCGTGTTGGCAGTCTTTGTGGTTCCCAATGTAGGCAATGACGAAAAACCATCCGGGCATGGAGCCGAAGGCGCCCATGGAACCAGTGCAGGCGCGCCTGCCGAGTCGGCACAAGCAGTAGGGCACGGACAGGGAGCACCGACCGCTGCCACTGGAGCAGGGGCGCCAGGAACAGCGGCAGCGCCAAATCCTAATCAAGTAGACCCGAAGTTGGCAGAAGAATTCGTCAAGTTCTGGATGGGCGGCGCCATGGACTACAACACGGCAACTGCAGTAAATAGTCATAAAGAAGCGGCTAAATGGATGACCCCGGAGGCTGAACAGGCATTTCAAAGCAACTTCTGGAGTCCCGACATAGCCAACGGAATAGCTTCCGGTCAGCTGCGCGCGGCTTTCCAGCCAATTTCCGTACAGCCCCAGGCGCTAAACCCTGATGGCAGCATAGTTGTAGCACTGACAGGCACTCTGGTTCTGCAACAATCGACCGTCCGTCCCGTCACTCACCAGATAGTCATGGACCTGTTGGTTCGAAAAGAAACTGATAGTCTTCGCATCGCCGGGCTTTACAACCGCTCGTATGTAATGCAAACGAACAGTCCTTATTGAATTTCTGCAAACAATTGCTCATGTGATATATTGAGTCCTCTCTCCTCCGCTGGGGACTATTTTGTTGTCTGATGCGGAGGTTGAAACCGACTTCATGCCGAGGTAGCTCAGTCGGTAGAGCAGAGGACTGAAAATCCTTGTGTCGCCGGTTCAATCCCGGCTCTCGGCAAACTTACTAAACAATCTGCCAAAGAAGCTGTTGCACGCGTTTAGACGCGCCTTGCACTCGGCAACCGCATTGCTGAGCTAAGTACACCTGCTCTGCAGTAAGATCTGCGCGCCAAGTCAAAAGATGTGCACTAAATACGGTGACAGAAACTAATTAGATTTTCAAAGCAGACTTTCCAGTTGCGCAATAATTCCATGCTTTCCCACGCCGGCAATCTCCCTCGCGCAAAATTTGTAGACATGAGTTACCTCGCCGCGAACATACCTAACAGTGCGCGTTGCCGCAACCGAAGCCGATCGGACAAGCGGTTCTGTATATGGAAAGTGGCAACTTGTGATGAACAATAAAAGCGTCGACGCCAAAAGCAAATCGCCCAACTCTTTCATGTTTTCCCGCGCTCTGGCGCTGATGATGAAGTCGGCGAACAGCCATTGAATCAAATAAAAAACACAACACAGCAATTCAGTTGAGATAAGAGCTTGCACCAAAACAATATTGGATGACACGAATGGAAACATCGACGACGGACACCTCAAGACTAGATATCCAAATCCTAATTGCGCGCAAGCGGCCTGTAAATTGACAAAAATGCTTCCTCAAAAGTGTGTAAGTAATTCCACCACGGCGAGCAAAGGTGGACAGGTACGCTATCTTCCCTATCG
>PNLN01000102.1 GCA_013823055.1 Cyanobacteria bacterium DS2.3.42 | reverse complement strand
CATGACATACATTCAAAAGGACTACGAAGGAGCTGTCAAAGTTGCCTGTTTAGACTTTCCCGAAGTGAAGGAGTCTGTCGTGCGAGAAGCATTGAAACGCCTGATCAATGAAGGCACTATTCCTAAGTCGCCGATGCTTCCGGAGAATGCTTGGAACAATGCCATTGCCATGCGCAAAGAAATCGGTGACCTGAAAAGTTCCGGTGCGTACAAAGAAAACGTAGACATGCGTTTTGCCGAGAAAGTGAAACCTGCACAGGCGGCTCCTGGCGGCAAACCTGCCACAATCGCTCCAGCCGCTAAACCTACTACGACTGCCCCAAAACCGGCGAAGAGATGAGCGTAAGCGCGCCGCTTTTGACGATTGACAATTTGTGTTTTGACTTTGATGGTCAAACAGAAAAAACAGTCAACGCGCTAGAACTCAGCGTGAAGAAAGGTGAGATTGTTTGCATTCTGGGTGCGAGCGGATGCGGAAAGACCACTGTTTTAAACCTCATAGCTGGTCTGCTTAAACCCAAGTCCGGTAGCATTAATATGCACGCTGAAGCTGGAAAGAAAAACAGTATCGGATACATCTTCCAATCAGATCCTCTATTTCCCTGGCGCACCGTAGAAGGCAATCTCATGCTCGCCTTTGATTTGAACAAAAGTCTGGATCGAAATAGAGCCAAAGAGACTATGCAGCAGTATCTGTCGATGTTTCATTTGAACTCGCAGATACTGACGAAATATCCAACTCAATTGTCTGGTGGCATGCGTCAGAGAGTGAGCATCATCCAATCATTGATGTTTGATCCAGAATTGCTTCTATTGGACGAACCATTTTCTGCACTAGACTATTACACCAAACTGAGCCTTGAAGAGGAGTTTTGCCAGCTGGTGAAAGAGAAAAACAAAGCCGCGATCTTGGTCACGCATGACATAGAAGAAGCCGTATCCATGGGCACTCGCGCGTTCATTATGAGCGGCGGCAAATTGGCAAGAGAGTTTCACATCAAACAAGAAACTCAAGGTCTGGACAATACACGGGGAACAGAAGAGTTTGCAAAACACTATCGTGAAATTTGGTCAGAGTTAAAAACAATCATTAGCGGATAAGAATGGAAACTTCAGCGACAACAAAACTGGTCTTCGCACAACGGTTACTATATCCGCTGCCGATGGTCGTTTTCGTCCTGGTCTGGCACTTTTTCACGCAAGGAAATAAGGAAAGACAATTTATTTTCTCCAGTCCGGAAAAAGTTTGGGAAGCTCTCGAGCGCACAATAATAAGCGGAGAATTACTGACCAACTGCCAGGTCACAGTCACAGAAGCAGTGGCAGGTTTCCTACTTGGCACCACGATAGGTGCCATTATCGGGCTGGCACTCTGGTATTCGAAACTCGTGGCGCAGATTTCCAAACCATACATAACCGCACTTGCAACTGTGCCAATATTCGCTCTGGCACCTGTGGTTATCTCATGGTTCGGAATCGATATCTATTCCAAAATTGCTCTCGCATTTCTCTCTACTGTTTCAGTTGCAATCGTCCAAAGCTACCAAGGCGCAATGTCGGTTGAAAAACGTTTCCTGCGCTTGATGCAAGTGGCAGGGGCAACGCGCTGGCAGACTTTTAGATTGGTCGTCGTTCCCTCTTCCATAATTTGGGTTTTGAACGCGATGAAGTTGAACATCGGACTTGCACTCATGGGTGCATTCATCGGGGAATTCATCTCATCGGAACACGGGCTCGGTTATATGATCGTGAAGGCATCAGGCTTGTACGATCAAGCGACTGTCTTCGCTGGAGTCATCGCATTAATTGTGATCGCCCTGGCACTCACATTCGTCATCGAGCAAATAGAAAACCGCTTGATGAGATGGAAAACGGTATGAGTCTATTACTGCTTCTATAATAGAATAGGTTGGAGAGGATGAAACATGACTCCCAAACTCACAAGATTGTCAGCGAATTTAGCGGTAGCAGCCGCTATCGTGTGCATGGGCATGCTTATGCAGGCAGAAACCTCTGTCTCTGATAGGGATAGAGCAATCATACTGAACAATGATGGCGTTAAGGCGTTAAACGCCGGCAACTTTAATCTGGCCATTCAAAGGTTCGAAGAAGCATTAAAGGTTAGTCCAGAATACGACTTGGCACGCGAGAATCTGGCTATTGTTCGCAGAGAACATGGACAGAGTCTGGACAATGAAAGCAAGATGTGGGAACTGCGCAGGGAAGTTTTTTTCGGTGTTACAGATCACACCAGTTTAGGAAAACTTGAAATGCTAATCAAACTTTCTGGCAGAGAACCAAAATCATTCGAAGATCGCATCGCCCTGGCGCAAGAATGTCTGAACAAAGCAGATTACATTGGAGCATATGTCGAATGCTTAGAAGCTCTCAAACTTAGAAAGAACGACGCGCGCACACGCAAATCGTTGGCTGAGATAATTCACCTTCTGGATAAACCTGGTCTGGCTTCCTGTGTCGAGATAGCAAAGAAAAAGGCAGCACCATTTCTAGACCAGCCGGCCGAACCTGACTCATACAGATTGATGCCCGATAATGGAACCAGACAGTGACTCTCAAGCGCAAATGGGGTAGCACCATAATTCGTGCATTGCTGCCTTTACTTCTGATTTTTCAACCCTGTTATTGCCAGGACTTTAAGTGGCAAAAACTCATGGACATTGGGCATGCTGCTCGCAAGCAGGGAAACTTTGAAAAGGCAGAAGAGTATTATCAGTTGGCTGCAGATACTGCAGAAAAAACAATTTCAAATGAAGGTGCGGTAGCCGTCTGCCTAATCGCGAAGGCCGATGTTTGCTTTGATGAAGAAAAATACGCAACAGCAGATCGACTTTACCATCAAGCGTTGAATCTTAGCCAAAAAGTCCACGGAGCGAACAGCAAACAGGTCTCAGAAATTCTCCAAAAACAAGCGTCCTTGGAGTACAAACATAGAAATTATCTCGAAGCAGAGAAACTCTACAAGCGCATAGTGGAGATTGAAGAAAATTCCAGCAATCCCAACCAGGCAGTGATTGTGCTGTTGCTAACAAAACTTGGCAATTGCGCCCGCTATCAGGGAGATCAGCGATTTCCACCTTCAAAAGATCCTCTCATCAATACTAAGTATGCAGATGCTGAAAAGCATTTCGCTCTTGCACTGAAAGGAAAAGAAAGCTTGAGGGATTTAGAGAACGAAGAGACTGCAAAGGCTCTTGAAGCGCTGGCATTTCTTTATGGACGCGAAGAAAAACTAAAAGACGAAGAAAAATTGCTAAGGCAAGTCCTTTCAATTCGCGAGAAGACGCTAAATCCGAATGATGCTGCTGTAGCAAAAACTCTCGCCAATCTCTCAAATGTCCTACTCGAACAGAAAAAATCACAGGAAGCTGAGCGATTGATAAATCGCGCCCTGGCTATTTGGAGGCGATTGCCTCCATTTCGGGCTGCTGGAAAGGGCGGATATATCTCTCAAGAAAATCTGGACTGCGTAATCACCATGAATAATACTGGTGTGAAACTATTGAATCATGGAAAAAACGCGTCGGCAGAATCGGTTTTTGATTCGCTGATACACGTAGATCCTCAATATAACTTGGGCTACGAAAATCGAAGCATTCTGCGAAGAAAACGCGGAGACATTAAAGGCGCCAATGACGATAAGACCATGGCAGATCGATTACGAGTGCGACCAAGTTAGACATCTGAATTCACGTTAGACAGGTTCAACTATGCGGTCTTCGAATGAATTGCCCAAACTTTACTTGCAGGCGTAGCACGTTTGTGCTACACTGAATTTCACAGCACAGGGCTGCTTTATGCGCAATTATCATGCTAAAAACTTGCATTCGCATGGTGTCACATCTGAAATGGTGGAAGAGGCATTGGCGGATCCGTTTGTTGTAGATGAGGATTTGGAACCAAATGGTAAAAATTGGAGAGTGATGTTTTTAGGAAAGACGCAGTTGGAAAGACGCAGTCGGAAAGACTTATAGAAATAGGCATAGAGTATCGAGACGACGATTATAGATTTCGCGTTTCACGGAATGGCGGCAACACCATACTACTCCGCTCTTTATGATCGACAAGGTAAATGATATGACCAAGAAGAAGGTACGTCCTCCTGAACTACAATCGAGAATAAACAGAACAAAGGAAGAAGCGCGCGCTGACATTGCAAAACGCGGCACCATGCATTTCCGAATTGACGAAAAAGACGTTCTACGGATTTACCAAAAAGCTGAATTGATAAATAAAGCTCCCAGCTCAATGGTGCGTGAATGGATACTAGAGCGATTGAACGGCGTCACGCAAGACATTGCGACGACGGAGAGATTAGCGGCATTGGAAGAAATCATTAGCAAAATACAGCCAGATTCTTCTCCCGGAATGGTGTCTGAATCTCTACAACCGTATGAGACCAAATCTAAATCCTTACTGAAGTCGAAGGCATTCATTCAAATTGAAATTTCTCGGTCTGCCTTAGAAGAACTGACACGACAGCCAGGTGACACAATCAGTCTCATGGTGCCAATTGGTGAGGCAAAATAAAAACTCACGACAACAAAGTAGTTGCTTTAACTAAGCAACTGTCTTCGACGGCGGTTGAGGCGGCTCGCTGGGTTGTTGAATTCCATTGAACCATGTTTCTACATTTTCAAAGTTTTTTGCGTAATCGAAAACGACATTTTTGGAGCGCGAGCGGCTCACGCATTTGACTTGCCACTTGTTCTCGGAAATCGGATTGATCTCAACTTCTAAATCTTCACCTGGAGATCGCCAACTTGCACCCGTCGATGCGCGCGCCGTCAAATGTTCCGTATCATCGGATACTTGATGCACATAGGGCACCATCAGTAGTGCCCGGCGACAAGCAGCCATCGCTTCTTTGCTGCTGCCTTCGTATACGAGTTCTCTCGTCTGTTCCAATTCCCAAATTTGACTGTGCTGTCCCTTTGCACGTTCCATGCGCAAAAAGAGATCGAGTGGAAGCATGACGGCGACCATCAAAATGGCAAACACCATGCCAATTGCCAGCCCACCCTTAACTCCGTATTCAAAGGCGTTTTGGTCACCTTTGACCGTCAGAAAAACAATAATTATCAAAAGGCCAATGCCGCCGCCGAAGCCCAGGGCTCCCACTATGATTGCTCGGATAATTCTGGCGATGTATTGTGCCATGCACCCTTTCCGATTGCGCCAATAAGGCTAAATCTCTTCTTCGTGCCTCGGATGATCTTGATTGAGTGACCAGCGGACAAAGCGGAAGAGCATATACAGCGGCGGCAACAAAACTACTGCTGCAATCACCTTATCAATCAAACGTTTCATTTCCACTTCCTCTCTTATTCACTAGAGCGAACTTCAGTCTCTTCTAATTCCGATCTAGTTCGGATCTGATCGCTCTTTTAGTCGTCAGCGTCATCAACCAGACAAGTTGATTCCTCATCATCATTGATTTTGACACCTTCTGCCTGTATATCTTCCATTCCCAGAGCTTCTATTTCAAGTTCTTCAACTTGAATCTCGGCAGAAGAATTACTCTCTTTCTCCGTCTCATCAAGGGTTTCACCGTCCAGCATATTCTCTTCGTCGGCATAAGCCGCCATTGCGTCCAGCTCCTTCTGTGCTTTTGACGCGGCAAGCAATTCCCTGGCTTTGAGTTTTTCAGCTTGGGAGCGTTTGGGAAACAGTCTGGTGCGGCAACGCGAGCAAAAGCAATAGCTGCCCTCGCTCAAATGCCCGAAATCAGCCATTTTAAAGCCAACCGGCAGATAGGCCCTGGTGGCAACCAACCGCCGGTCAAGCCCTTTGAGCCGGCGCTGATAAATTGTCACGTACTCATGGCGGCAAGTCGCTGCTTCTTGGACCATTTTTGCTGAAACTCCGGGGGAAACCTACTTATATATATGCACTTATATTCACTGGAGAGCAGCGTCGCTAATCGATAATTACGACAAAAGCACCCCGAGAAATATCAAAAGCATATCCAAAAGACTACTGCTTTACGACAGGATATTCCTTAAGGAGGCGTCCACGCCAGTAAATGACTACTGCCAGCCGGTGTTCGGATTTAACGATAGACGGACATGAGAAATAAAGAGTGCGGGTGGCACCAGTTTCAAGCGGTGGTGAGTCGGGCGTGGCTACAGGCAATGTGACGGAACCACCGGCACGTTTTGACGAATGGTCGTAAAACACCACTTTGAGAGTCAAATCTTTCACCGGTCTTCCACTGATATTGCGAATTCGTATTTCGCCTTCCGGTGTAAAACTGCCCCTGGCCAGCCAGATTCTGCTTGAGCTGAGGGCAACCGGCGGCACTCTTTCAAAGTATTCATCAGGCTTTGAAGCCAAGCTGTTTTCATCCTCGACGATCTTTTCATTCTTGTCTTCGGTCTTGCCAATAAGCAATGAAAGCTGCTCTGCAACTCGCTCGGCGCGAACTTTCACTGAAGCTGATTCTTCTCGTTTGCCTTCCTTCAAGAGTTTCTGGCTCCAGTCCAGAAGTACGCCTTCCAGCTGTTTCAACAATTCCGGCTTATCACCAAGGTCCAGTGCATCTTCCAGTGCACGAACGGCGCCTGCGTAGTTGTTCAGCTTTGAATCGAGGTTGGCGAGCAGAACGTAATTCTCGACACTGCGCTCTTTGTCAGTGAGTTCAATTAGTGCTGTTTGTGCCGCTTGAAAATCATTCTTCTCACAAAGCAAAGTAATCAAATGGTGGCGCGCATCCAGATTATTTGGATCCGCCTTGGATACTAGATCGTAATTGTGAATTGCTCCTTCAATATTGCCCAACTGCGTATATATCAATGCAAGATTCATTCTAGTAATAGGCTCATCCGAGACCTTAAGGGCGGTTTCAAGTAACGCTGCTGCTTTCTTTTCGTCTTTCTCCTTGACCTCAGCTAGACCAGCCAGTTGCCTGTAGCAGTCGCTGAGACGGTGAGGTATGAGAGAGCGAAGCGGCTCACTGACGTCTTCTGCGCGCGCATTCGCTTCTTTCAAGTGGGCAACTGCTGATTCCAAATCGGTTTTTCTCAAATCCTCTTCAGCCCAGGCAAGGTACAAGCGCGCCCTCTCATCGGCTCCATCGCGCGCTCCCATTACCGATGATGCGGAATTGAAAAGTTTTTCCGCTTCAGCGAAATGCCCCTTAGTTGTGTAGTAGCTCGCATAGGCACTGACTACCGGAGCCAGTTGCCTACCAGCGATTCTAAGTCGCAATGCGGTGTCCAGTGCAAGTCGCCCTTCTGCAGGTCGGTCTGTAGTCAAATATCCTTGAGCGAGATATGGATAGATGTTGGGATCATCAGGGCGTTCGCGCGACAACTTCTCAAGTATCGGCACTGCAAATGCCGATTTTCCGGATTTAATTAACTCCACCGCTTGCTCGAATGGTGTTTTTTCAGGTCGACCGAAAAAAATCACCAAAGCCACTACTGCTGCGCCTGCAAGCACAAAAATCAGCCAGCGCCATTTTCTCAAACCGCTGACTGTAGCTCGGTCCGCGCCGGCTCTCTCTTGTGCATCAACATTCGACATCTAAGCTTCTCAACTGAAGATATAAGGTATATGCAAGACCCATCAAAGTTATAATAGCTTGCAATATGACCACTGATATAAATCTGACACCGACTGCATCCCACATCGAAATCGCTAGAGGCGGTGGAGATAGCTCATCTTCGCCAATTACCGGTCGAACCTGGGGCACCTCCTCCGAATGCCGTGCGGCAGCTCTCTTGATTCATGGACTGGGCGCGCACAGCGGCTGGTTTGAAGCACTTGGCCGCAGGTTGAAAGTAAGACGCATGTTTGCTGTTGCGCCGGATCATGCCGGTTTTGGCAAACGACGCAAAGAGTCTGTTCAAAGTTATCACCAGTGGCTTGACGACACTGTGACTGCGTACAACTATGTGCGCGAAAAGGTCGGTGACAAACCGATATATCTTATGGGAAACAGTATGGGAGCGCTGGTTGCTCTCAAACTGGCAAACAAGATCAAGCCGAACGGTCTGGTTTTGTTCTCACCCGGATTCGACGGGCATCCAGAGACTTTCGATATGTTCTTCAGAATTCACTCGGTTTGGACGGCAATGATGTCTCCGGAAACCGAATTGCAATTGCCCTATGCTCCTGACCAGGTGACAAGAGACGTTGGCGTGCGCAAATGGATCGAAGCAGACGCTGAAAGACGCTTCAAACTCCCGGCCAAGATGCTTTTCGAGCTTTTAATGCTCTCTCAAGACGTGCAAAACCGAGTCAGAACCGCGCCTTGCCCGGTTTTGATGCTGACTGCGGGCAACGAAAAAATCGTCAACAATAAGATTAACGACGCCGTATACGACAGACTGACGGCGCCTTCCAAGCAAAAGCATGTGTATAAAGAAGCCTGGCACGATCTGATGTTCGACCCGGTTATCGACGACCTTGTAGAGCGGGTGAACACCTGGATTACCGAAACTTCACCTGAAAAGCTGATTGTTTAACTGACCGCCGGCATCGCACCGAATATGGTGGCAAAATCAGGCTTGAGCGGGTTTCGAAACCCGGCAGGACTTTGCTGTTAGAGATTAGCGGCGGTTCACAATAGCTTCACAGATCAGTATAGATTTCTCACAAACGGTCCACCTATTGGGAACTGGCGATAAAATATAGGCGTCTAACTAAATCGTCTAAGTGCGCCTGGCGCGCGATTAAATCAAGATCGCCAATGGGGCGCCGTAATGAGAGGTCTGGCCGTGAACAAGAGCCTAGCAACCACATTCTTTGAAAGAGCAGAACTCCTTTCCGACCGGGAAGCGGTTCGCTTCAAAGAGAACAAGTCGCCTTACAAGTCCATGACCTGGACGGCGCTTGCCCGTCTGGTTAAGGAAATGGCCGCTGGTTTGACAGCAAGGGGCGTAGAAGCCGGCGATCGCGTCGCCATCTTGTCACAAACCTCCCACCTGTGGGCTGCCGCCGACCTTGCCACCATATCCAGTGGCGGTGTCACAGTGCCTATTTATCCGACAAGTTCTCAGTCGGATATCGACTTCATCTTGAGCAATTCCGGCTCTAAAGTCATATTTGTGCAAGGAGAACAGCTCCTCAAGAAAGTTTTAGCTTCCAAACAAGAAGCATTGACGACTATTATTCTTATATCGCAACTGAACAAAGGCCGCTCACTATGCGAATTTCTCACCGAAAATGAGATCAGCTCTGACCTGGTGGTTTCGCTAGAAGAACTCAGGCAAATCGGGTTGGCTGAGCTGGAGAAGAATCCGGCCATAATCAGCGAACGCATCGAAAAAATTGCCTACGAAGATATGGCGACAATCATCTACACGTCAGGCACAACCGGCACACCCAAGGGCGTTCCACTTACGCACGGCAACATCGTCAGCGTGCTGGACGAACTGAAAGGCGTCATTCCAATAGACGAAAACGATGTTTATCTCTCATATTTACCGATGTCTCACGTCTTTGAAAGAGTTTGCGGTGAGTATTACTGGATTTACTCTGGTGGCGTCTGCGCCTATGCAGAAGGCATCGAGACCATGGCTAAGAACATGGCGGAAGTGAAGCCGACCATGATTTTGACAGTGCCTCGCGTGCTCGACAAAATCTACGGCAAGGTCAGAAGCGGTATTGAAGGTGCTTCCGGCAATGCAAGAAAGCTTATTGATTGGTCGCTGAAAGTCGGTGCAGCGATGGTTGATGCCGAATCTAAAGGCATCGCACCTAGAGCCGGATTAAAAGCCAAACACTGGCTGGCAGAGCGCACAGTGTTCCGCAAATTGAGGGAGCGCATCGGCCCGTCTTTGCGCCTGATCGTCTCCGGTGGGGCGCCGGCAACCGGGCATACCATCGAGTTTTTTAATGCCATCGGCATCACCACCATTGAGGGTTATGGTCTCACAGAGACAGCAGCACCGGCTTGCGTCAACTTGATGAACAGGAAGAAAATCGGCACTGTAGGACCGGCCTTGCCTTGTGTCGAAATGATTATTGCCGACGATGGCGAAATTCTCATGCGCGGCGCATCCATATTCAAAGGGTATTACGGTCTGGAAGAAGCCACCAAAGACGCTTTCGTCGATGGCTGGTTCCGCACCGGCGATATTGGTATCGTGGATGGTGACGGCTATCTGAAGATTACCGACCGAAAGAAAGACATCATCGTCAATTCTTCGGGCAAAAACATCGCTCCGCAAAAAATCGAAGCTATTCTCAAGACCGTACCTTTCGTCAATCAGGCTGTAATTTTTGGCGACAAGCGCAAACAACTGGTCGCGCTCATAGTGCTTGACGAGCAAGCTTTGACGCAGCACGCGTCCGATGAAGGTTGGAATTTCAACACCTATAGTGAACTGGTTGAAAAACCGGAAGTGGTAAACATGCTGAGAAAGGAAATCGAAGCACGCTCGAAGTCGCTTGCCGACTATGAGAGAGTGAGCAATTTCCACATCTTGGCTGACGACCTTTCTGTGGAAGCCGGAGAACTTACGGCAACCCTTAAGATCAAACGCAATGTTGTAGCCAACAACTATAAATCGATCATCGACAGACTCTACAAAGAAGAGAGAGTCGAAAAATCTCAACCGGCTGCACAAGGTAAATCAGGCAAAGGACTGGTAACCAGCCGCTAAGTCTAATAGGGCGGAATCAGCGAATTGTTTTTGACAAAACGCGTGCGCTCAAGAAAAACAGGGCGGAGCCTTGGCACCGCCCGAAATAACTTTTGATGTAGTTCGACTTTGGAATCTAGCGACTAACTTAGTGCTGTAGCCGATGCCGTGCGATCGCCTTTTTCCAGTGCCGCTACACGCAAAACGCGCGAACGTCCTGCTTCCAGAACGAATAATGCACCGTCGCCTCCAAAGGCAACGCCGGTCGGATTAACCAGTCCGACAAGGAATGTCTCGCTTCGGCCTTCACGATTAACACGGAATACCGATCCTGCTCGACCGGCTGTTACGTAAATTCGGCCCAGGCTGTCCATGGACAAGTTGCCGTCGTAGCCATCGGCGAAATTGAAGCTTTCCGGTTCAGCAACCTGAATCCGTGCAACTTCACGTCCGTCCAAAGAGCGTTTTACAACAGAACCGGTCGCGTGCTCCAAGCACCACAAAAATCCGTCCGAGTCCAGAAGCAGCCCTTGCGTACCGTGTCCGGGTCCGCCGACAAGCACTTCGTACTCGCCTGTACGATCGATTTTGAAGATCCCGCCTGTATTGGACGGGAAATTAGATACGTAGATTTCGTCTCTGGTACCGATCGCCAGATCGGAAAGGAAGGTTCCGCCTCCAGTCAAACTGCCGTCCAACTGAGCAAGAATGCGTCCTGACTTGTTGGGATCGATGCGGTAAACGGTGCCTTGAATTGTGGCAACATACAATACGCCTTTTCGATCGAAGCGCAATCCGGAGATGGTGCTGTTGCCGCGAATGCGCGCATACTCAGTCAACTGTCCGGAACTGTCGACGAACCACACGCTGCCGTCACAAGCAAAGTAGACACCGCCGGGACCAGATGCCATGCGCGAAAAGCGATTGGAGTATGACGCGTTGAGCTGCGAAAGCACCTTCACGCCATAACCTCTGGGTGCATCCGGAAGGTCGATAACCGACATTTGCGGCGCAGCGGCAGCCTGTTTCGATTCTTTCTCTACAGGTAAAGCAAAATTGTCTTCCTCCTCAGCCATCTCGGCCGAGGTTATATCAATGTGGAGGATGAGATGAAGCGGTACGAGGATACGGCGAATGTGAATCTGCCCGTCGCTCTCGTGCGAGTATGACTCGACATCGATGTGATCGTGGTCAACCGAAAGGACTCTTCCGGTCACCGTGTTATGGCAGCCCATTCCGTACCAGATCTGAATCTTCTGCCGGTTTTCTACAAACCCTTGTAATCTGGTCCTGAAACTCATAGGTAACCGCAACCCCCAAGATACTAAATCAGCCTAAACCATTTACTCACCGGACTATCGGTCGAATTGACCTTAATTTCCTACTCTTCTTGTTCCCACTCGGAGCGGTCAACCATAAGAGCTTGATTCCAAAACTGCTCTAGCTTGTAATACCCTCTCTCCTTCTCGTGCAACACATGGACAATAACGTCGCCATAGTCAAGAAGAACCCACCTGGACTCTGATTTACCTTCAATCCCCAAGGCTTTACAACCCAGGGGCTCCAGTTTGTCGTCCACCGCCTCAACAATTGCCCTGACCTGACTTGGTGATTCCCCTCCTACTATGACAAAGTAATCCGCCAGAACGGTAACTTGCCTTACATCAAGAACAACGGTTCCCTTTCCCTTCTTAGTTTCAGCTGCATTGGCTGCGGCAAAGGCTGCCGTGCGTGAATCGACTGCAGTTGAGCTTGCGGATCTTCGTCCCAAAATGGATTTCCTAGTATGTACAGCTATATGATCAGTATTATAGTTGTTCCCGATTTATCTAGCATTTCACGCAGCCAGAGCGAACTTTTTGCCCGAACTTATGGTAGTTGGGTCCCTGATTGGCGCCGCTTGGTGAATTTTGCTGCTTAATGTTGCGGATTCTGCCAACCAGTGAAACATTTCGTGCACATTTTCGTAAGCGAAAAAGTACTGCCACAAAAAGATGGAAATTGGTGCGATTTTTCTTCTATCGGCATCGGATTTTATCTTGGGATTTTCAAAACCACATTGCCATCGCCATGGAAACCGAACCGCAATCCATTGTGCCACAAGGGTTTGCAGCTTACCGCGTGAGCGCCACGAGCAATTCGCAAGCTACTTATATAACGCAAAAACTTTCCTTACAACCAAGCGAAAAGGCTTTGAAAAGTAGGTTCGTAAGAGCATCTCGACATCCGCGAAGAAAAACAATTCGCAAAAACGTTTATCAAGTGCGACATTTTATGCGCGCCTATCTTGTCTAAGGGTGATAGGTGCTGTATTCTTGCCCTCTACGTAGAGTTGATTACTAGCTCGTAGACCCAGGATAGGCACAGGAGGAGACTCAGTGAACAAAGCAGAACTAGCTGCAGAAATCGCTGCCCGCACAACAACTACAAAAAAAGCTGTAGAAGAATTTTTGGCGGCATTTACCGATGTTGTAACAGAAGAAGTAGCCAGAGGAAATCGCGTAACCCTCGTTGGTTTCGGCACCTTTGAACGCAGAAGCCGTAACGCTCGCGAAACAAACAACCCGCAAAAGCCGGGTGAAAAGATCAAAGTTCCGGCGAAGAAAGTTCCGGCCTTTGCTCCTGGTAAAGAGTTCAAAGAAAAAGTAGACAGATAAGATCCTAAAGATCTTAATTGAATGACTTTGATGAGGGCGCAATTGCGCCCTCATTTTTCTTTGAAAACCGGCTCTACATGAGGCTTAATAAACACTCAATACAACTGCCAACCAAATCGGTTAGCAGATAGCGTCAGTTATCTATGCTGGTAAATATCAAGAAAACATCAAATTGCAATCGCAAATCGACAAACAATTTTCAAAAACATGAATGGAAGATGCAATTCTCTATCTAGGAATCGGGCTTCTTGACCGGCGCACCGGAGGATCCATTTTCCTTGTTGGAGGATCCATTTTCCTTGTCGGCAGATCCGTTGCCTTTCAAGCCACCACTTTCCGTGGCGGACTCATCTTTCTCAACCGGTTCACTCTGCTTTTTCTCTAAACTTTCTTCCGCGTCTTTAGCAGGCTCATGGTCTCCATCGGGAGGCTCAGATTGCTTTTGCGGTCTATTGACGGAGCCGCCTTTCATCAAGAGGTTGAAATTTTCTCTTGCTGTTTTTCCTTCCTGCTCAAAGCCGGCCTTTTCAAGCATGGTGGCCAGCAACAATTGCGCACGCGGATCTTGTGGATTCTTATCCGCCAGTCGTCGCGCGTAAACAAGAGCCAATGCCGTTTCTCCATTCTTGATCAGGAGCCCCGACAAGCGAATGCAGCAATCAGCAAAATCGGGCCGCCTTCGCAAAGAACGCTGATAACTGTTTTTTGCAAGATTAATATCACCAGCCGCTTCGGCCGCTTGTCCCAAGTCATAAAGATATAGCGAATCAAGAACGTCATGAGAACCGTGAAAATCACTATACATCTCATATGATTCGTTCATGTATTTGGCCGCATCTGCGTAATTTCCCGCCATCAATGCGCTCAAACCCTGATCGTAAGTTCTGTACGAACGCTCGAGATCGGTCCGCTTTTCCAAATCGTTGGAGCCGGATGTTTCCTGCCGCCTTATTTGTGACGCGGTCGGACCATGTTGAGCCGGTGCGCTAGCCGCTTGCCCGCCACGCGAGCGACCACTGCTCCTAGCTGCCGAGCGAGATCTAGAAGATCTGCCGGTCCGGGCGGATCGTCCGGAGCTTGTGGAGCGTCCAGATCTGCCGGATCTAAAAGACCGGTTCGTTCTGAAAACGCGGCCGACTGCCTGTTTGGATTTTGAGCGACTGGTGGAACGGCGCCTGGAAGTACGAGCTTCACTTTCAAAAATCCAGACGCCGAAAAAAGACGCCACAATCATAGCGACCAGGCAAAGGCGAATCGCCCTTGCCCGGCTAGAACCATGCTTCAACTGCACGGCAGAGCAAAGAAAGCAACGAACCAAAAGATTCGGCTTTCTTAGTTTGCTATGAAAAACGTCAGGCCCCATGCGATTTTCTTTTTGATGGCCAGCTGCTAGATCAGACTCTAGATGTTCGATTTAGATGGTCGGCATCTAAATCGTTGGATTCTTAGCTTCGCACTCGGCGCGCTCTTCGTCGCTAACACCCTTCATCGTCAAGTTTACGCGATTGCGATCGTCGATTTCTCTAACTTTCACGATCACACGCTGTCCGATCGCCACAACATCTTCAACCTTCTCTACTCTGCGGTTTTCAAGTTGTGAGATGTGAACCATACCTTCTTTACCAGGCAATAGTTCAACGAAACAACCCATCGGGATGATGCGAGTAACGCGGCCGCAATAGACTTGACCCATCTCAATGCGCTTTACCAGGCTGAGGATTTTGTCGCGTGCAGCTTCTCCACCGGCGGCTTCGATGCTGCCGATAAGAACTGTGCCGTCGTCTTCGATATCGATGGTGGCGCCGGTCTCTTCGATAATCTTGCGGATCATCTTGCCGCCCGGTCCGATGACCGTGCCGATATCTTCCGGATTAATATGGACGGTGATGATGCGTGGTGCCCACTTCGACATTTCAGCGCGAGGCTTCGGCAGCACTTCTTCCATCTTCTCAATGATATGGGTGCGTCCGCGCTTGGCTTGATCGAGCGCTACGCGCATGAT
>PNLN01000100.1 GCA_013823055.1 Cyanobacteria bacterium DS2.3.42 | reverse complement strand
TAAGAAGCTGCAAGAGCTGGCAGCAAAAACACAAGCCACTACCATGATCATGCCACCCACGGCACCGCAATCTGGCGGGCTTGCATCTCCGCAGGTGATCACATTCTTGAACCAGCAACAGCAGGTTGCTGCAAATCCTTCTTTGTTATCACAATTAGGTTCGCAAATGCGACCGGGCGAATTGCCGCCTGCGCTTAGCCTGCCCACGCCGACCGGCTCCGCGGCAGCAGCGGCGGCGGCAGCAACAGCCACTGCAGCAACAACAGCACTTCCGACAGACACGCAAGTCAATAGCCTTTCCGGTTTCCTGGGACAGTTGAGAGGGTTCCAGCAGTCAGAGAAGGGACGGCTTCAAAAGCAAGAAGATAATACGCGCAAAATGCTGGGCTACTCATCTAGTGATTCAGGTTCTGGCGGGTCCAGCCTCAATTTACCGCCATTGCCACCATTACCGGCTTTGCCACCATTGCCGTCTGGGTTGACTACTGAAACACCAGTAACAGCAGGAGCAGCACTATCTGCAGCCGCTCAAGCACTTCCTCAACTGATGTCGGGCGGCTTCAAATCTATGTCCGGTCCCGATGTTTCCTCGGCAACCTCGGCAATGCCTGCAATCGCGCCGCCACCGTCTTTAGTTCCAACAGCGCCGGCTCCTGGACCCAATCACGGTCTGCACCAAGCGTATCAGCGTATTGGATCACTGGAAGAGCAAAATCGCCAGTTATCTGCACAACTCGCTCAAGCTAACAATGTACTGAAAACCTCAGCGCCGCCGGTCTCACCTGTGCCAAACTCAGCGCAAGATCTGATGCCTGCTCCAATGTCAGCGCCGCTTCAATCACCACAGCCTGATCTGTTGCCGCCCATCTCGCCTGTGCCGCAAGCCGCTCCGGACTTCTCGCGCAACAAAGCTCAATCAGTTTCAACCGTTTCATCCAAGTCACCCGGACTTCTAATCGGTATGCCGTCATTGCCGACTGCAGCTAATACCAAGGGCACTGTGCGTTTCGAGCTAGAAGGCGTTGTGCCATCGCGATCTCAAATCAAGCTCAAAGTCGTCCTGAAGAACGACCGCGACTTCCCGATGGAATTGCCTCCCACAGTTTCGGCAAAAATCCAGATGCCTGGAAAACCCGAACAGTATGCGAAGGTTGAGTTTACCGGCAAACAGATTAACGCTCACGGTGAAATTCACGGCATTATCAAAGTGCCTGGCAAAGACCTGAACGCATCAGCTGATGTGTCATTGCCTAACTTCTTGCCTCCGTCAGAACAGTACCGCGACGTACATTTGACAGTTCCAATTTCCAAACTGTAGAGCTTCGATGTCGAATATAAGCAGAGTTGCGAACCTATTGATGTGGGTTTTGCTGTATTCCTGCACGGCTTCACCAGCCAGCATGGCGCAGACGAAAACGGCAATTCCAGCAAAAAGTGAACTACAGACTATCCAGGAATCCAGACCTTATGTTGCTCGCACAGGCGCATGGCAAACGTGGAGCGACCACATACATCTTCAGCCGGGAATTGAAAAGAGACGACTTTTTCTGACCTTCTCCAACGGGGCCGAAGGTCGAGCGAAAATGACTGATTTACGCGTACACCTCGCAAAGAGACCACTTGTGACGTTCAAAGATTTTGCCGACCAGTCCGAAGCGACGCGAGATTTAACTGGAAAAATTGGCACCGGCAATACTCTCATCACTGTGGAAGGTTTCGGTCCATCAGGAGCACGGCTTGTTTGGAAGCTCTCAACCGACAAGATGAGTGTGAGTTCAGTGCAGCCGAACCCATTCAAGTTGACCGACACCATCACAATCCAGGGTAAAAACTTGCCCAAAGAAACTGCCGGAACGACAGTCAACATCGGCAACAAGCGTGCGACAGTTCTCAGCGTCCTCAACGATCAGATCAAAGTAAAGGTGCCACCACATCTTCCTGGCGGCTCGCATAACCTTGTGGTCGGCGTCGGCTCTGCCAAAAGCGAATCATTCAAAGTCCGGACTGCGGGCGGACCTACAATTACTTGGATCGATCATATTTCCACAGCACCCCATCAGCCTGTCGTCATCACAGGCACAGGGTTTTCTAAAGTCGCATCTGAAAACGTAGTGCTTTTTGGCAAGTTGCCGGCGCTTATTGTTTCTTCCACTGAAAACAGCATCACCTGTACTGTTCCTGAAATGCACTTTCCAGACTGGCATGTTCCGATCACGGTGAAAACCAACGGACTCGCGTCAAAAGAGAAAAAGACAATCAATATAGATGTCCGGGTTATCGAGAATCCTCAGCCGTATTAGGGTTTCGCGTTTTTCAATCGAATTTCGATAGGCTATACCCTATTAAAATTCGATTATGCGATAGACCAAACCCTATCAAAAATGATATAAACTAATAGACTACTACCTATCAAATTAGTAACTTGTGATGCCAAAATTCGCCGCTAAACTTAGACGACGTCAACTAGATAAGTCACTATTACCGCTTAAAGAAGTGCCTCGACTTCCGCGCGGATACATTCATGAGATTCGCAATGCACTAGAAATGACTACGCGCCAGCTAGCTGAAAGACTGGGCATAAGCCAGCCTTCAGTAATTGATCTGGAGAAAAACGAGCATAGTGGTTCCATAACTTTGAGAACACTGGAGAATGCAGCAGAAGCACTTGGTTGCAGAGTTGTTTATGCAGTAGTACCAAAGGAATCGCTTGAAGCAGTTATTCTCAATCAAGCAAGGAGAAACGCCAGAGAAATCGTTCAATCCGTTGGAAGGTCCATGGCGCTGGAAAAACAAGCAACTGAGCAGGCTGAACAGGACCAATTGATCGAGGACCTTGCTGCAGAACTCGTTCGGAAGGGCGGAAGTGCTTTGTGGAAAATAGTAGATGAACGATGATACGAAATTACCCGAAGGCGCAACTCCACTCGATCCGGATGAAGCAGATGGTTTGATTCCGGGCTTGATCACACGTGGAGAATTGAACAGCTTTGAACAGAGAAACATCGCAAACGCTGTCTCCTGGTCACGTTCGAGCAAGAGGTTGCGCAGATCGTTACTACAAATAGATTCTCTGAAATTGCTCCACAAGAAGATGTTTGATGAAACATGGGAATGGGCCGGTAAGTTCAGATTGACCGGCAAGAATATCGGCGTCGAACCAGCACAAATTCTTACCCAACTTCATAATTTATGCGCGGATGGCAACTACTGGATAGAGAATAAAATCTTTTCGCTTGAGGAATGCGCAATAAGATTTCACCATAGACTTGTCAGCGTTCATCCTTTTCCGAACGGCAATGGGCGCCACTCAAGGTTAGTGGCCGACCTGCTTTTGTACTACTCCGAAAACCGATTTTTTTCATGGGGTGGTGAATCGTTAGACGTAGAAGGAAGAACAAGACAACTGTACATACGGGCATTGCAGCATGCGGATCAGGGCAACTATGAACCCCTGATGAACTTCGCCGTTGGAAACAAGTAAGCAATAAACAACAGCTCCAGAAAATCTCCATACGCAGCATGGCTGCGTAGTTTTCCCACGACTGCCACGTTGCTACCACGCAGCAAACTTACCTTAGGTGTTGAACCCCCGGTTCACATACGGACAGACCAACGAGCGTTGGTGGATTGCACGGTTTGGCACCAGAAATTCAATAAGATTCTAATCGGAGATGAATACAATGGCACGAGAAATTGAAAACACAAACATCGAACCAGTCAGCGTTGATGTAACAACTCCGGCATTTGAAGCCTATGCCAAATTTAGAGAAGACTATGAAAACACAGCTAGCTGCGCGGTGCGCGGCAGCATGAGTGACAGCGTCACAGGCAGAGTGGGAACAATATCGGATGCAGCCGTAGACAAAATGGCTGTGGTCTGGCTGGCGGAAAAGTATAAAAACCTGGGACACGACATCACACGTGCCGACATCGAAGAAGGCGCCACCACCAAGTTTGACGCACTGATGTCTGAAAGCGCGCTCAAACAGTTTGAGTCCATCAAGCACGCAAAGTTCAATCATGAAGGCGGATTCTTATTGATTGGATCTCGCGAGAAAGATGTGCTCACAGGCAAAGACATCGACAAGACATTGAAGCAAATCGAGAATCAGAGACGCGGTCTCGACCTTGTCTCACCACTGTTTGCCAACAACGGTGAATTGTTCGATAAACTCGCCGAAGACCACAACGGCAAATGGTCCATCAATTACTGGGATTTGAAAGACGCTAGAAAAGCTGATGACAAAGCCAGATCGAAAGGCGACAGACTTTACACCGATGAAGAAAGACAAGCAATCGACACTCTCTACAAGAAATGGGGAAGTGCGGACATGCGCCGCCTCGAACACCGCGGACAGGGCGACACCATGGGCTGTGATGGAATTTTGAACTATGACACGGTAGCGAAGGGTGCCTCATTCAATAGTCCAGAAGAAATTCACGTTGCGGCAAACGCTCATGATGGATATCTGGCTGAAACAATTGCACAAAAGTGCGAAACAGAAGAGAAGAATATGAATGTCATTCAGGAAGCACGCAGAATGACGCGCGAAGACCAGGAAGCGATTAAAGAAAGCATGCACTACACAGTGAAACCCGGACAGGGCTTCGACCGCATTGCACGTAGCGTCTTGAGTAGCGAGAACGGACAGAAGCCCGCTGAATCTTCTGTAGTTCAGTTTTCATCGGAGATCGCGCAACGCAACGGCTTCGACCGCAACTCATACGATCCCAAAGTCAGATCGCTTCAACCCGGGCAGCGCGTGCAAATTCACGATGACGAATGGAAGATGATGCGTCATCTGGATTCCACAATCCGCATCCAAGAATATTTGGATCAAAACCTCAATGCGGAAGTGTTGGACCAGACATTGCGCGGACGCTAGAACAGCCGCATCCTCAACTGATTTAAGCAACATGGGAAGGGCGATGGTAACATCGCCTTTCTCATTAAGTTAGAGAATTCTAGTTACAGAACCCACTGAGTGCGAGATTTATAGAGTCGACGGATTGTATTTTTGTCGGCTTGCGAAAGCTGCTCAACGACTCGGTTTTCATGCATTATGTCGTCTCTATAGGGTGAGTGGGCCTTGATACCCAGAGCATGTCCGAATTCATGGGCGGTGGCAGCTTTCAATTTTTCCAGGGTACTGTTCACCCCAAGGGACAATTCCATTACCACAGGAGGAGTGCGCGGATTCTTCCCTTCCTTGAGCGCCTCTGCAATTTTTGCGTACGGAATTGCTTGAGCGCAGGTATAACCACCCGTAGAGATGCCACCAGGCTCGGTGGCACCGGCAAAGTTGTCGTTAAAGAAAACGAGAATATTCGCTTCTCTGGGATTAGGTGTGAAATCGTAGGAGAATAGACCTTCTTGCTCAAGGGGCTTCCACATTTCAATTCCGGCTGCAACAGCTTCACCCATTTCGTCATTCCAGCCCGTCACTTGAGTGAGGCTGGCAAATGGATTTGGATTGTTGCCCTGGAAGCACATTTGAGCAACTGTATCGACGCGCGTAGCCTTCAACTCCTGAAAGGCAAGAGAGGGCAATTGCAATCCCGGGCTTATCCAAACCCTCAAAGGCATCTTGCGTGGCTCCCAACGGACCCACTGCATCTTTAAGTCAGGCTCGCCCGGGTCATACCAATCTCCGGCCGAAGCGCGGTTTCCCCTGTCCAATCCCGGCACAAGGTGCATGCCTTGCGAGCTTCCCGACACCATCTGCGAAGGTCCCTGATTGCTGCTATAGCCAACTCCGGGAGTGCCTGTGCGCATGAGCGGCTGAAAACCGGCCTTGGGCAATTTGCGCTTGATCACCTGGGCATCGGCAGGTCCGAAGGTCAAACCCGGCACAAATACAGCCAGGGCAAGAACGGTTGAGAGGAGTTTGAGAACGAATGATGGGCGCATCGTTTTAAATGGAACCGATACTGATTTCTACAAGTATTCTGTTTTATTTTAACGACAATAAGCAATTTCCTGCCGCCGGTCTAATATTGAGGGTAAGAAATCTAGGAATCCCTTACAAATTCAGGAATTAAGGTGTCCAATTTATACGACGCTATGAGCCTCAACGTCGCCGAGGCCATTGCCAGGCAGCTCAAAATCAAACCAGACAGCAATTTCGGATTGCCGACCGGACGCTCTCCTGTCGGTTGTTACCAGATTCTCTCCGGATTGTCCCAAGAAGGCGCGCTGGACTGGTCGAAGACCAAATGCTTCGCCCTGGACGACTATATAGATGTCGACGAAGAGCAGTCGTTTCACTACTTCCTGGAGTCGAATCTCTACAGGCAGACCAATCTGCCCAAGCAAAACCGTTTCAGCCCTAAGTATCAGGACGATTACGACCAGTTGATTGCCGACCAGGGCGGGCTCGACCTTTGCGTGCTTGGGCTGGGGACGAACGGTCATATTGCCTTTAACGAGCCCGGCACGCCGCAGTTGAGCTGGACTCATTGCCACTGGCTGACACAATCGACCCGAGAGGCTAACGCTTCTGCATTCGGCAGCGTCGACAAAGTGCCGACCAGAGCGATAACAATTGGGATTGAAACGATTCTGGCCAGCAGATCCATCATTTTGATTGCCAGCGGCGAAAAGAAGAAAACAGCTCTGGCGAAGGCGCTTTCCGGAGAAATTACCGGTCAAGTTCCAGCTTCCTATCTGGCCCTGCACCCGCAGGTGAAGGTATTTCGGGACTTTGAAATGTAGAGGCAGGCATTTTTTGGCATCTAATGATTAGAATAGAAAGTTAAAAGCTGACTCAAATAAAGCATTGAGAAGGAAAAACCAGGATGTTGAAGTCGAAATTGCTAACCGCCGCCTTATTCGCAAGCTTAATGGCCTGCGGACAGACCGGTGCGATTGCTGAAAAGACAAACCCTGACATGATTCCACCGGACGTCACTTTCCCAAATCCGAATGCGCCGCAAACGCCCACCGCCACGCAGTCAACAGCTTCTGCCGCCGCTGCTGCCGCGCCTGCACCTGAAACACCGGCGCCCGGGCAAGGTGCGCCGCCTCAACAACAGCAATTTAATCCTGCCACGGCCGGCATTCAACAACCGCCTGCGTCCGCTCACCAGGGCAATCCAAGATTACCAATCGATCAGCGCCCTCCCGTCTATCCGGCTGGCGCTCAGCCGGCGGCTGCCAATGAATCGCGCCCAGATCCGCTGTGCGTTATTGAGACGAATAAAGGCGTCATCATGATTAGACTGTTTCGAAAACAAGCACCGCGCACGGTGGCACACTTTATGGAGTTGGTGCAGGCAGGTTTTTACAACGGACTCACATTTCACCGTGTAGAGCCCGGATTCGTTATTCAGGGCGGCTGCCCGAACGGCGACGGTTCCGGTTTGTACAGCGATGCAAAAACCGGAAAACCAAAAATGGTTGCGCTCGAAACTTCTGGGCAACTCAGTCACAATGCCGCTGGAGTCGTAGCTCTGGCGCGCTTTCCGAAGAATCCCAATTCCGCCAGCTGTCAGTTTTACATCACACTTCAACCGCAGCCCAGACTGGATCATCAATACTCAATTTTCGGCGGCGTGCTCAACGGCATGGACGTAGTGCAACACATTCAAAAGGGAGACAAGATGATTTCCCTCAGCCTGAGAGAGCAATAATCTTAACGAAACAGCTCCCTGTGCGACTTTAGTCGTATGGTGTTCAGTAGCCCATTGTATGCGCCATCCGCTGAAAGGCTAGAAGGTGTATATTAAAAGTACTGCCTGCCGGATGCGCGCGCATTGTTTCTAGACTGTTTGGACTGGACCGCTACCAATTGCACAGGACCAAATGCATGGCCGGACCGCAAGACGACATTACCAACGAACAGCTCGCTTCTTCCTCTGAAGAGACGGAAATAAAGCCTGGAACCGAAGAGCAGTCACAAGCCTTCCTTTCCAATTTGCGTTCATCTTATTCACCCAGCCAGCCCAGACTGGGTTATTACGGCGGCGGCAATCAAATGCCGCGCAATCTTCGAACCAGCTTTCAAATGCCGGGACAAACAGGCCGTATTGGTCTGAGCGCACCATTTGCTTTTGATGAAAGAACAGCGACGACCATGGAAGGCGAGAAGCTCGACAGCGAAGATGCTGATGATGACAGCGACGAGCAGCGCCGGACAGAGCGGTTAAAAACTGGCGATACGCTCAGACAGCTTCCAGATCAAGAAATTTTGGAGATGAAAAACAAAGATCGGCTGATCATCTACAAAACACTTGGATGGATCATGGAAGACGGGAAAGGCAATCCGATCACCCGTCAAGTCAATCCCGAAAACGCAGGCGAAGCCTCAACCTTCGGGCTGGATAAAGGCGGCGAAATAATTGCACAAGCAATTGAATTTTCAGGCATCACTACAATCGTTTTTCAAAACGGCGACAAAATCGTATTTGATCTCTCTGGTGTTTCTGCGATATCGCGCAAGAAAGAATCTGTTTTCATACGCGAGCCGATCCGCAAGTTCAATGCTTTCAGCACACCCAAGAGATACCGCGCGTTCTAGCTATTTGAGTGCGCGACCAGCAGGGCGATGAAACCCAGGGCGAGAAACCCAGGGCGATGCATGGCATCGCCCCTACAAGAGTTCTTTAACTGCCGGAACAACGTGATTGAGAAGCTTATGACCGCCCACATGATTCAAGTGAGTGGTGTCCCAATAATCATCGTCGTTGAAATCCTTGCAATTGCCCAGATCTACGAGTTTTACGCCGGGCATAGAGGCAACATCTTTGATTTCTTTTTGATAGCTTGCGTAAAAACCTGACGGAAGTATGTCGAGATTTCTTTTCGTCAGAGGCATATTGACGAGAACAACTTTGACGCCGCGCTCACGCAGGTTTTTCAAAGTACGAGACAGGAAGCCCATTTGCAATGAATGATCTTTCTCAGAAATCTCTTTGTAGCGGCCTTTGTATTCTTTGACGCTATTGTTCCAGCGATCCTCGGTAGAGCCTTCCATCATAAAACCACCTTGAGCAGTGGTATCGGCTTTAGTGGCATTAGGATCAACGATGCCGAGAGTTGAATAGACTTTGTTTAGCGCTTTGTCTGTTTCCATCTGCAGCCGCCATCTTTTACCGTAGAAGTAGCAGAGGTGCATGGCTAGCCAGTCTGCCTTCTTTTCGAAATCAGGCAAAAAGGCGCCGGCATAGCGTGGGAAATTGGAAAGATTGACTATCTTCTGAAACGAGAAGGTGGCCATCGGTGACGCCAGGCTGTGATCATGGAAGTCTCTGGGGGCGATACCGTATATGATGACTTTCGGAATCTTGTTGTCTTTGACGTATTCGTTGGTCATCAAATAGGCATCGGAAGCCATTTGTCCGAACACTGCCAGACTATAGACGGTCTTCTGTTCACGACCAGCTTCTTTGAGCTGTTTTTTCAGTGCTTCTGAATTGTGATAACGGAAAATGTCGGCAATTCCTTTGTTTTCAGCGACATCCATCGCCCAGAAAGGAAACATGACCAGAGACGAACCAAGCAAAATTACGTCAGGCTTTGCTTTCAGTGCATGAAAGCTGTTGATGGTTTCTTCCACAGAGGCGGCGCTGTTCCAGCAATTAGCATCGCTGGCGGATTTTTTTCCCTCGCCTACGAAAGTCCAGAGCCCGACATTGATGGCGCCGAAAAGAGCGAGAGACCAGAGCACTCGGGTAACAATACCCTTTCGCCTGGAGCCTTTCTCGTTTGCATAATTTAGCGAAGCTGGCGCCTCGGGGGCAGCAGGCTTCTTTGCTGTTTCGACGGAAGCGGGCAAAACTTACCTCAATAACCGCTATAGCACTTGACTATTTTAGAGAATAATCGAGGTAAACAAGCTAGACCCGGTTAATGTCAAGCGGACAACAGCCCATATTTCAGCCGGGTCCGGCTTTGACGAGAGGCAACGTCCGCAGACCTGTCCTACACAATCGGAATCAATCAAGCCCAATAAAGCCCAACGTTCTTACTTAAATAGTGAAAATTAAATCGAATTGGGATCGGCGTATGGAGGCAAACTGTCCTGCAGCGCCGGCGTTTTCGGTACTATCGGCTGAAACGGATTGAGCTGACCGGGTTTGCCGGGTCGTAGGGGGACAGTCTTAAATGGCGAAAGACCAGAAGAGCCTGGATCCATGGGATCGAGCTTGTACTGATATGTCCCCGGTGGCAGATTCTTTAAATCGCGCATCTGGCGGTTCATTTGGGACATCATCTCGGACATCATGCGATTGATGGAGTTGAAATCATCGCCGCCCGAAAAGGGCTGCATCGAAAACGGGCTGGAAGGCACGGGATTCATTGTATCGCCGAATGCAAACGGCATGCCGCGCGGATAGCCTTTCGGCATCGGTCCAAGTATGGAGGGAGGCAAAGTGCCAGTGCCGGAATTATGCGGCTGACTGCCTGCAGCAACGGTAGCGCCGATTTTCTTCAGCCGCTCGACCCTGTCAAACAAGGCCATGCCAGGATTGGCTTGCCCAAGCAGCTTGGTCTCCAGGCGCGAAAGCCGCTCGCCGATGGGCTCAGAACGAAACGTCTTTTTCAAGACCCGCCATTCCAGAGAGTCAACGGCCGGATAATTACCTTTGAGCGGCGGCGCACTTGGGCTGGCAGAAGCCGACGGACTCTCAATATTCTTGGGCTGAACGACTGTCGATTCCGGATTTTGCCGATCCTTTACGACCTTAGAAATACGCGCCCAGCGCTCATCCATGCCGCCCGGTTGAGTAGCACCGAAAACCAAAAGCTCCAGCCTTTCCACACGCTTCTCGGTCGGATCGGTAGGATATTGCCTGGAGAACATTTTCGTCTCCAGTCTTTCCAATTCCGCCGTATTCGGTCCGCCGCCATCGTCTTGGGCTAAGACTTGACCGCCCAGAGCAAATGAAACGCACAAACCAAGTCCACACGCTATGGACCTGGGAAGAAATTGTCTGGAAAACTTACTGTCTTCTTTTCTCATTGCCTCAATTTACTGAACACAAATGAACCAAAGATCTAAGACCGAAGCCATTAGCAATCTGCGACTGCATATCTATATCTAAACAGAAAACCTATTCCACCTGTTTGTCAAGACAGCGTCCCTCGAATTTTTGTTCCGCAGCTCAGCAGATTTTCAGAAATGGGAGGCGGCAGCGCCCGGCCTGGCAAAAAGCAAGGGCGACGCATGGCGCCGCCCCCGAGATACAAGAAGGGCGATGCTATGCATCGCCCCTACAATTCAATTAGTCGTCGGATGCTCTGAATTCTGCATCTACGACATCTTCACCACTCTGGCTGGAGTAGCCGGCGTCGCCGCCGTCGCCACCGTTGCCATACTGGTAGCCACCGCCGGCGCCACCATCTCCACCACCAGTGGTGTAGTCTTCTTGACCAGCACCGCCACCTTCATCACCACCGCGTGTAGCCGCTTGTTGCAACAGAACGAGTGCGCCCCGGAGTTCGTTCATGATTTGTTTGACCGACTCGAGATCCGCTTCGTCCTTGAGTTTTTGCCTGAGGTCCGCAACCAACATTTCTGCTCTTGCCTTTTCCCCGGAGGAGACCTTGTCTCCCAGATCGCGCACTTGCCTTTCGACTGCGTAGCAGATGCTGTCTGCTTCGTTGCGCACATCCGCTTCTTCCTTGCGCTTGCGGTCGTCTGCCGAGTAGGTTTCGGCATCGCGCATTGCACGTTCGATGTCTTCTTTAGACATGTTGGTGGAAGCTGTAATAGTGATTTTTTGTTCTTTGCCGGTCATTTGGTCACGTGCGGTGACGTTCATGATGCCGTTGGCGTCGATGTCGAAGGTTACTTCGACTTTCGGGTTGCCTCTGGCTGCCGGCGGAATACCATCTAGACGGAAGTTGCCCAACAGCTTGTTGTCACGCGCCATCGGACGTTCGCCCTGGAATACATAGATATCGACGGCGGTCTGGTTGTCGTCGGCAGTCGAGAATACTTCCGCTTTTCTTGTCGGAATTGTGGTGTTGCGCTCAACCAATTTGTGAACACACCGCCCATGGTCTCGATACCAAGTGACAACGGCGTAACGTCGAGGAGTACGACCCCTTTGACTTCGCCACCCAGGACACCTGCTTGAATTGCAGCACCAACAGCGACAACTTCGTCCGGGTTTACGGATTGGTTGGGCTCTTTGCCGCCTGTGACTTGCTTGACGAGTTCTTGTACTGCAGGAATTCTGGTTGAACCACCTACGAGTACGACTTCGTCGAGTTGCTCGTATCCGAGCTTGGCATCTTTCAATGCTTGCTCCATAGGATTGCGGCAACGTTCGACCAATGCCCGGGTGAGCTCGTTGAAACGAGCACGGGTCAATTTGATCTCCAAGTGCTTCGGCCCCGTGGCATCAGCTGTGATGAACGGGAGCGAGATATTGGTTTCAGTTACGGACGAAAGTTCAATTTTTGCTTTTTCCGCAGCTTCAGTAAGTCTTTGCAGAGCTTGTCTGTCTTTGCGCAGGTCGATGCCTTCAAGGTTCATGAATTCATCGGCAACCCAGGTGACAACTTGATGGTCGAAGTCGTCGCCGCCCAGGTGAGTATCACCGGAGGTGGACTTAACTTCGAATACGCCGTCGCCAACTTCGAGAATCGATACGTCGAAGGTGCCGCCGCCAAGGTCGAATACAAGGATGATTTCGTTGTCTTTCTTGTCGAGACCATATGCAAGCGCTGCTGCTGTAGGCTCGTTGATGATACGCAAGACGTCCAAACCAGCGATTGTGCCGGCATTCTTAGTGGACTGGCGCTGCGAGTCATTGAAATATGCAGGAACCGTGATTACTGCCGAGGTGACCTTTTCACCCAAATACTTTTCGGCGTCTTCTTTCAATTTGCGCAAAATCATCGCCGAGATTTCTTCCGGCGAATAATCTTTGCCTTGAATAGCGACTTTGCAACCGCCGTCGGCGCCTTCTTTGACTTTATAAGACACGATTTTTTGTTCGGACTGAACTTCAGAGAAACGACGTCCAACAAAGCGCTTGATTGAATAAACGGTGTTTTCTGGGTTAAGAACCGCTTGGCGTCTGGCTAATTGCCCGACAAGCCGTTCACCAGATTTGGTGAAAGCTACGACCGAAGGCGTCGTTCGACCGCCCTCAGAGTTGGAAACCACCGCCGGTTGACCACCTTCCATAACGGCAACACAAGAGTTGGTCGTTCCCAAGTCGATGCCTACTGCTTTTCCCATCTTTTAAACTCCCTTTACTCCTTAAGATGGAGTCCCCTCGGAATTATACTTTGCCGCGCATGTGAAACGGGCAGAATAGTCCACCGTTTCCCAGATCGCGCGTCGCGAACTCCAAAAATCCTTATGGGCCTTGCTCTAATGATGGCCGCATATTAGTAAGCAGATTAACAAACTTATACAAAGCTTTATAAAAGCCTCGATTCTGTAAGCCATCCTCCTGTCAAGCACGGCTTGTCATGCGCTAATGCGCCAGTGCGACGCTGAAAAAAAATTTTCCAACGCACAAAGCCGTTAGCTCTTATTTACCACCTAAACAGAAGAATCAACAAAATTCCCAAAACAGAATCACTCTTTTTGAGAATTTTGCGGGCGCGCCGCCGATATCAATCGGCCCAAATCCCGGCAAGTCTCAGGGACAGAAGCGACTCCCAGGCTGACCGTCAGGCGAACAACTTCGACCCGGTCAGTGGTAAACGGATTCATGGCAATAGCTTCCGCCAGGCGGCTGGCAAAATTCCTCGCTGCCTCCCCTTCCGTTTCCAACAGCAGTAAACCAAACTGCGCTTCGCCAAAATGTCCGGCAATATCAGTTTTTCGCTTGAGCTTATCGACTCTGGTTGATACCTGACCTAGCACCGCCCTGTCCTGAAGCACCTTGGGATCGTTGGTTTCCGATAATTCTTCTTTGATTGAGATTTCCAGAATTATCAAAGAGAAGGGTCTTTGGAAACGCTCAAAGCGCTCGTATTCGCGCTCCAGGTGATAGAAGAAAGCCGGATAACTCAAAAATCCTGTTTCTGCGATTTTGATTGAATCTTCAAAAGCCTGAATGGCCGGCCAGTCAATATTTTCGGCAGCCGCTTCCTCAACGCCTTCGCGCAAAGGGCGATCCGAAAATGAAACCAGACTGCAGGTGACAAGGTTGAACATAACTGGCACCCAGCGCGGTTTGGGCATCGGGCGCAAACGCAGCAAGTCTTCAAGAGTGCTCTCGTTGTCAATCAACTGATAGAGCATTTTTTGCAAATTCATCTCCGCTGCCGCGCCGCGGGACACCATCTCTTCAAAGAGCTGTTCGGTGATGTCGGCGTGGTTGCGCACAAGATAAGAATCAAGATTGACGCCTATTTCCTTCAAGAATTTGTACTGATCAATCAGAGCTGCGCCTTCCATAAGCAAGAGGTCAAGGCGCTTTTTGATGGTTTCTCTGTGATGGGGAGACTCCACAAAAAATCGAAATTCACCTTCATCCCAGCCAATTGCTTCGATAATCGCTGCTTCGCCTTCCGAATTTCTGAGCTGGCAGTGCAAAGGCGTGCCTTCCTTGAAGTAAACAACTGCCGATTCACCGCCTGACAGCAAATCCAGCCGACCGGTCATCTTGCCCATGTTGATGGATTGCAAGAGCGTAGGCATCTGCAAATTGGTCAGGTCACCCTCAAGCATGGGGCGCGCTTTCAACTTCGAATTAGTAGCCTTGGGTGATTTCTTTGGCTGCACAAAAGGCGAATCTACTTCGGCGACCGGCTCAACAATCATGCTAGTGCCTTTGTCGTCCTTCAACCATCCTCGCCCCTGCGGCGCCTTCGTTTGAGCATCCGTCTCCAACTTCAAGGTCTTGTCCAAATTACGTACTTGACCAGACGGAGCATCAGAAAGAGGCACTGTTGCGGCAGTTATGTCAGCCATCGGGGCCAGGAATGAAGGCATTGCAGGCTGAACGGAAGGGACTGGAGCTGCTTGTGGTACCGGATGAGCAGCATCAATACCGGCCGGCATCTGAGGCGTGTGAGCAAGATGCACACCCTGAGGCAATTGTAGAGGTGTGTAACCAGGCGGAGGTTCCAAATTTTGGTGATGTGGTTGAACCGCTGCAGGCAAGACTGGGGGAGCAGGGCTGGCAGAAGGCCCGGTAAATGGTGACGATGCGGCCTGCTGCTGTTGCGCAACAGGCTGATGAGGTGCACTTTGCGGTTGCTGGAAAACATGCGGGGAGGCCGGAACTTGCACAGGAGCCTGAACTGCAGCCGGTGCAGGAGCAGGAGGTGGAGATGGCGGCGGTGAAGGCGACACAGGCTGAGGACCAGCC
>PNLN01000050.1 GCA_013823055.1 Cyanobacteria bacterium DS2.3.42 | reverse complement strand
CCGGCATTTGGTATCAGTTCGTTATAGACCTTGGTGACGCTTTCAGTCACTTTTAATGACTGTTCGCCACGTCCTTTTTTCAAAGTTGCGATCGACTGTTTGAACAGAGCATCAGCCTCGGCCTTTTTTTCTGCACTGTCTTGCTTCGCCAAAATCTCCGCCAGAGATGCTTGAGCAACTGCAGTGTTCTTATCTTTCTTAGTGTAGAGTTTGATGAACAATCCAAGCGCTCGCCTGCTTGTGGCTTCAGCTTCAGCGTACTTCTTTTGGTCCAATTGCAATCCGGCGATTACACTCAATTCTTTTGCAACCGACTTGCTTTCTTCGCTAGTCGTTCTCTCCCAAATAAGCAAGGCGCGCTTTGCATATGGTTCTGCTTCAGCGCTCTTTTTCAATGCGTGCAAGGACACCACAATATTGTCGAGGACTCGAGCACATTCTTTGTCGTCTTTGCTCTTTGTTTTCTCGATGTATTTCAAATATCGCTGTGAAGCGACTTCGCTCTTGGTGAATTGATTGGTTTTCAAATAGAGAGTCGCGAGGAAATCCAGGCGCCTCATCAAAATAGGATCTTCGGGCGGCATCAGCTTTTCGCCGTACTTAAACGACAACTCTGCCGACGTGCAGGCTTCGCTGTACTTGCCCAAGTAATCGTATACGGTGGCAAGATTGTTGAGCGTTTTTCCACGACGAGGATCGTTGTCCGGAAATTTCTCGGCGAGATCAAGCGCCTTCTGAAAGTCTTTCAGCGCTGTTTCATAATTGCCGCGCTCGAAATTATCCTTGCCGTGCTTGTGATAGCCTTCCCAGGTGGGCTCCGGCACCGCAGCGCAAACCGAAACGGCACCGAAGAAGAAACTCAAAGCCAGCGAGCAAATGATGCCGCTCGTGCGAGTGCGCCGGCGGTTGTATTTGTTACTCATGAGGTTGCTCACTGTGGGGGAATCATGGCAGGGCATTCTTTAGCCTTCCCTGCAATTTCAGATTGGAAATTCGCCGCGCCGTCGCCGAGTGTTTCCAACGGAATCAAAACACATTCTCTTTCCTGCGGTGCACCCTGCGGATTTTGCCAGGTGTCATAAGGAAACTCGTTGGCGTTCTGGCGTCTGTACCAGATTTCAACGTGCTGCGCTTTCCAAACCAGCACCGCTGGCAGTGGCTGCCCGTCATCGAACTTGTTTTGCAAATCATGTAAGAACGATTTGTTTAGTTTGACGTGAATACCGCCTGGGTAGACGTTTGCGCCCAAGTCTTTTATGACTTCGATTATTTCAGGTGTGATTTTATGCACTGCCACCAGAACATCAGTCCCTTGTTTGCACCAGGGAAGGGTCTTGAGCATTTCAAGAAATGTAGCGCACGTTGCTGCGGAGGCGCCTTCTGCTTCACTCATCGCTTGATAACCACCGAGATAACTAAAGAGCAATAATTGTAGACTGACTTAATTGGAAGATCACCAGTTTGTATTCTATTGACACGCGAACTGCCGGAATTAAGCTTTCTGGTTAATCCGCAATACAATTCGAGAATCAGGCACTCATGAAGCGGAAACCAGGATGTCATGCGACTAAGGCAAGCTCGATTCCTGACTTTTTTGCTCCCATCCTTCCCATAGTTTTCTTGCGGCAGCGCGGGTCGCTACACCTTGAAAAACCTCGCCCGCCTTCATCTCCGCATCCTTCAGATTAAACAGGACCTTGGCTACGGATATATCATCCTTCCCTTTTGCTTTCGTAAAGAAGGCAATCGCTTTTTCGAAGTATTTTTTCGCCTGCGCAGGCTTGCCACGAGCCATTTCCACAAGGCCCAATTGGTTTAAAACGACGGCGTAATTGTACCTGCCTTTATCACCGTTCTCTCTAAAACAGGTAGCCGATTGCTTGAACAAAGGTTCTGCCATGTCATAGTAATTTCGCAGACGCAGATACTCCGCGACCGAGAAGCACGAGTAAGCCATTTCGTTACTGAGAAGCGAACTTTGCCCGCTGTCTTTCCACAACTTCATGAACTTGAGCGCCGCGTCGTCGGCTTTGGCGAGCTGCTTCTGACCCTTGAATGCATCGACTGAAATCGCCAGCGCTTTCAGATAGTCCTGCCCTCCCACTTTCCCCAGCCCATCGAGATCGGTCATTGCATTGGCAGCGCACACTTGGGCAATATCGAACTTGCCAGTGAGTATGCAACATTTTCCACATTCCAACCATAGTTCAGCGGCCTCAAGAGAGTTACCCAACTGAATGTTAGCGGCAATTTGCAGGCACCACTGATAGCGCTGCTGCGCTTCAGCATAGCGGCCGGCTAATCTGTAGAAATCAGCTATCATACGCTCGACCGCCAATCCCTGGGCGCTATTCTGGCCAGCGGTCTGGTGCGCGAGGCTGCGTCTGGTGCGTAGATATTCCTCTTTTACTTTGAAGTCGGTGGGCTTGGTCGCATATGACGAGCGCGGCTGCTCGATGGCAATTTCGCGCTCAACGGCACTGGGATCTGTTCCTATTCCATAAAGCGGCGAATACATCGCAACACCTACGACAACGATGACCCCAACCACGCAAACAAGGCTGATGACGAGCTTTTTTGAGGAGCCGAGGACATTGAACAAGCGCCGCTGCATATCGTGCATTTCGCGCGATGCAAGCGCCAGCGATTTAAAACCGCTGGTCTTACTGGTAGAGAGCGCTTCCAATTCATGTTTCAGCTCATCCATTGATTGCTGTCGACTATTTGGATCTTTGCTCAAAGCCTTGAAGCAAATCTTTTCCAGCCGCTCTACAAGCCGAATGTCTGCTTCAATGCCGTCGAGACTCTTAGGCATTTCATGCACTTGCTTGTACATCGTCTCGACAATGGTTTCACCTTCTAAAGGAACTCGTCCGGTCAGCGTCTCATACATGAGGCAACCCATGGAATAAACGTCTGCTCGTTTATCAACAGAGAGACCCCGGCACTGCTCCGGACTCATGTAGGGCGGACTGCCCAGTGCGTGCCCCGTAGGCGTTTTGCTCAGCGTGCTGCGTGCTTCCTCAGCCAAAACTCGAGCAATTCCGAAGTCGACAACCTTGACGTAGTCTTCTTCGTCCCCCTCTTTGACGAGCACAATATTGCTCGGCTTTAAGTCGCGGTGCAATACACCTAATTCGTGCACATGCGACATTCCTTCGCATGTTTGAAGAAATATTTTGAGGCAGCGCTCGACAGGCAATTTTCCATTCTTGGCGATCACATCGGAAAGGGAGGGACCGTCCAGGTAATCCATAATGATGTAGGGACTGCCGTTGGGTGTCACGCCCACATCGAATATTTTCACTGCGTGCGGGTGTTGTACTTTACTGGCGGCCAGAGCCTCTCTTCTGAAGCGGCGAACGTTAGAGGGATTGTCGAGAAGGTGAGCATGCATGACCTTGAATGCCACTTTCTCACCGCTGACCCTGTCACGGGCGCGATAAACAGAACTCATGCCGCCGCGGCCGATCGGCTCTTCGACTTCATACCTGTTCTGAATAACAGAGCCGACGAATTGTCGAGTAAACTCCGACAAGTCATCTAAATCATCCTCTTCATCGTCCTCGTCATCAATGTCGCCGAGCGCTGACAGCGAGAAAAAATTGTCTCTAATAAAGGCAGGATCCATTTTGTTTCGCTGAACGGAAGCCTGCTGCTCTTCGTCACCGCCGGTGGTTACATCGGAGGCGACGGGCGTGTCGAATTTATTAAATCTATCCTTGTCTTTTTCCGGCACTTTAGCTTGACTCGGGTCGCTCTTTAGATGACTCCACAGGCAGTACCACTGACAATTTTTACGGGACTTCCACTACTGCCCTAAATTCGTAGCCGTTTGCGAACAACTGTTATCCTATTATCTATACTGCCGCGATTTTGACCATGATTTCTAAGCGGTCAGCCTGTGCATATTATTTACCCAGGGTTTATCGGACCAAATTCAAGTTGGAGAAGTGTTTTGGTGATCGAAAAAGAAAACTCCGCGCGCCAGGCTGACGAGAAGCTAGATTGTGCAGGTCTTCTCTCTGGAGTTCTGACCGGCATTCTCGCCGTATCTTTGCTGTCTTTTACTGCTGCCCATGCAAAAAACGCCCCCACTTCGTCGCCTGACAAAAACGTCACGACCGCAACTCCAGGCGGCGCAGGCTCTCCCGGCTACAGAGTGGAAGCGACCAGTAATTACGCCGGTACACTCTCATGCAAAATGTGCAAAGACGGAATTCGCGTTAAGTCCGACCGGATGGGGCTCACCTGGATTTTGACTGCCCCAAAATGGAACGCGCAAATCTACAACACCAGCACCGAATGCTACATGGACCTGCCCTATGACGAATGGACAAAGCGCCAGTCATTCATCCCCATGGCCAAGAAAAAGACAACGCTCAAAATGGAGAAAACGAATAGCACCAAGGTGATTCATGGGTTGAATACCAGGTTATACGTCATCATGGCCACCTTCGCCCCCGGGACACCCGGCGCACCGGCTATGCCGGGCATGGCGGGAGGCCCCGGCGCTCAGACGGTGGGTCAAAAAAAATCGAAATCTGGGTCGCCTAAAGCTGTTTCGCCCAAAACCGTGACCGTAAAAGAAGCAGAGATGTGGGTGGCCAAAGACCCCTGCGTCCCCAAGCAGTTCAATGAGCTGATGGGCAAGATTTTCGGGATTCCGGCCGAAGACGGGCTGCCCTTGAGTATCAGCCTGCGCCAGAAAAACGGCAAAATCACCAGTATTTGGGAGACGGTCAAACTAACCAAAGGCAATGTCACCAAGGACGAATTCAAGCCAATAGTGGGCTACAAGAAGGTGAAAACCGAAGTGGAAATGATGCTGGGTGACCAGGATTTGGGGCTTTCGGAGAGCAGTGGACTGGATTCCAAGCCGTCCAAGCGCCTCAAAATGGACGAAATGCCTTAGGCGCCGAGTTTGAAGGGCGCACTTTAACTGACGGACCGGCGGAAAGCCTGTCCAGGCAGTAAAAACAGGATTATCAGTCACGCCAGAGAGGTCAAAACCCTTTAGCAGGCGCCTTCAAGAGATGCCAAGCCAGGTTTATATTCTAATTGTCGTGGCACATTTAATGAGTGACATATAGAAGCTGCTATTTTTATGGCATAGCAGCAATAGCTATGTGGAGGGTGGAGATCCACCTTTCGGGAAGGAAACGTTATGGCCACTACTTGCACCGTATGCAAGCGCTCGTATACCGAAGAAATGTGCCCGTATTGCACGGTCACTGACGTCAAGGTATCGGAGCTGACCGACAAATTGCATCTTCAGCATGGAGGCGACGGTTCCGAGCTGCCGACGGCATTCTTGGTCGACCTTGTATCCAATCGCAAAATTCCAATTACTACGCCCAGATGCAAAGTGGGGCGTGACGATATCAACGATATCGTCATCTCAGGCGACCAATCGATTTCTAGATGGCATTTCGTCATTACCAAAGATAACGACCAATACATGGTCCAGGACAGCAAGAGTCGTCACGGAACCTTCCTGAACGGCAATCAAATTGCAGGACCAATTCCCATTAATGACGGCGACGTTCTAAAAGTTGGCGTCTCATTGTTTTGGTTCGTAATCGAAAATCAAGCAGTGGGATCTTCTGCAGATCAGTTTGCACCTGTCGACATCGAAACGATCGAATCACAAGAAATGAAGGTCAATGCTGGAGACAAAACCACTCCGTATTCAATGACCAGAGAAACAGATATTTCCACAATGACTTCGCTGAAGGAAGTATTGGCTCAGGCAAAGGCTAAGGAAAGTTTTGATGAAACCGAGATGAGCAAAACCATTGCTCCGAAAGAGCAGATGAGCAAAGCCAACGATAAGGCGGCGGAGAAATCTGAAGACAAGTCGGAAAAGTCGGCAGATAAACAAGAGAAGCCCGCAGACAAAGGGGCAGACAAATCGAACGACAAGTCCGATTCTAAGGAATCCAAAGACGCTAAAGATGTGAAGGATTCAAAGGATTCAAAGGATTCAAAAGATTCAAAAGATTCAAGAGATCCGAAGGATGCAAAAGAGCTGAAAGACTCGAAGGACTCGAAAGATTCTAAAGATTCCAAAGATTCCAAAGAGCCTAAAGATTCAAAATCTGACGTCGAAGTCAAAGATTCCAAAAACAAAAAGGACGACAAGGAAGAGAAGGAAACTGCCAAGAAGGACGAGCCGTCCGAGAACAAGGAAGAAGGCTTGCAAATCACGGCTTCGATGTTGATGGAAGCGCTCCAACACGATTCGCTGTCAGAAGTTTCCAAACTCGACGACGCTCCGAAGGACAAAGAAAAATCCGATCTCGACAAGCCAGAAGTGGCTGAAGGTTCGGGAGAAGACAAAGACAAGAAGAGCAACAAAGACTACGACGAACCGTCCGAGAAAGACCTACAGGGTCTTTTCTCCAGTGACAACGGCAATCTTGACAAAACTTCCGCAGATAAGGAAGCCTCCGACACCAACGACAAAGATCAAGATGCCTCAACTAGCGATAAAATAGCAGCTTCGGAAGATAAGTCCAAAGATGAGCCGAAAGGCAATGACGAGGACTTCAGCCCAGACTCCTCTGAAAAGTCGGAGAGCGACTCGGAGGCTGTTTCAAAGACCACGCTCGACAAAATGGCTGACACAGTCAATGAAATGTCGAATTCGGACACTTCGGAATCCAAAGAAAACGAGTCGAACTCGCAGATAGAAAAATCAGATCAAGAAGATCAACAGTCGAAGAGCAAGCTTGAAGATGCGGGATTAATTGCCAACCAGCTGTTTGAGCAAGAGATAGTTGAGAAGACCAAAAACGGAGCATGGAGCGGAAATACGATGCAAGACACGAAAGTCCCCGACTGGTGCAGCAAATACTTTGCTTCAGAGCTGAACCTTTTGGTGAAGGATCTCGACAATCTTAACGAGCAAGTTCGTAATGCTCAAAGCAAGATCAAGGAAGTCGAAAACCGCCTGGCTGCAACCAAGAGTTTGCGCAACACTCTCTTGACCGCGACCGGTGAAGACCTTGTTGAAGCTTGTGGAAAAGTTTTGGCAAGACTCGGCTGGCGCGTCAAAATCGTTGAAGACGACAAGCAAGAACTTCGCCTCGAGTCGGACGACAAAGTTTCAATCTGCAGAATTATCTGGACGCCGGGTCTTCCTGAGCGTACACACCTCGGTCAGCTCTCGATTGCACAGACCAGATTCTGGTGCGAACAAGGTGCAGAACCGAAGGGCATTTTGATTGCAGCACAAGCTGAAGACAAACCGCCGCCGAAGATTACCGACAGCGATTACTCCGGCGAATTGGCAGATTACGCGAGCAAGAAAAATGTTCTTATGCTCACGACACTGCAATTGCTCGCCATGTACAAAGAAATCGCACTCAACGAAGGTAGCGCTGAAGCGCTAAGATCTTCTATCCACACATCAAATGGCTGGCTGAAAGGCTATAGCCTTGATCCTTCGGATGAAGACGAAAAAGAACCAGGCAAGCTCGCTTCCGTTTCGATATAACCGGATAGAAAATGTGCGCCAGAAAGAAAGATGGACGGGATCCCGATTCGGGCAACACCGCCCGCGGTGATGACGCGCAGGATGATAAAACAGTGGAATCAAATTCCAGCAGCAAAAGCGATCCGGAACTGATTCGCGGCAGAGTTTTGGACGACAAATACGAGATCATTTCCCATCTGGGCAGCGGCGCCATGGGAGCTGTTTACAAAGCACGCCACAAAGTCCTGAACAAGGAAGTGGCGATCAAAGTTTTGCAATCCGCCAATCTCGATGATGAGGTCAAGAAAAAACGATTTATGCGCGAAGCTCGCGCGCAGGGCGGATTGACACACAAAAACATTGCTGCGGTACATGATGTCGGATTGACTGAAGAGGACCAGCCGTTTTTTGTCATGGACTTATTGACCGGAGAAAGTCTTGAAGAACACTTGGAAAAACAGAAGTCACTCGACTGCGATGTATTCATCAACATCTTCGAGCAGGTAGCAAGAGGTCTTCAGCACGCACATTCCAAAAGTATTGTGCACAGAGACATCAAGCCCAGCAACATCATGCTAATAGAATCCGAAGACGGAGACTTACTCGCACTCGTTGTCGATTTTGGAATTGCAGTAATAGACGAGAGCGATGTTTCCAAACTGACGAGAGAAGGCTATATCGTCGGCACTCCGCACTACATGAGCCCGGAGCAAATCGAAGGCAAGAAGCTTGACGCACGTTCGGACGTGTACAGCCTGGGTTGTGTAATGTTTGAGGCTCTAACCGGCAATCCGCCTTTTCAGGGAATCAACGCACCAGCCACGATGGCACTGCATATAGCACAAAAGCCAGAACACATCTCCTCATTCAAAACAAAATCGCCGCTGCCGGCAGAACTTGCAGATCTGGTAATGCGTTGCATTGAAAAGGATCCCGATAAGCGGTTGGCCACGGCGAAAGAAGTATCTGCTCAATTGAACAGCATCAAAGCTGCATCTTCAGAGAGCGCAAAGGGCAAACAAAAGAGCATCCCAAAAGCTGAAGCGGAAGATGAACTTGTCGGTGCAGGAAAAGGACACAGGAGCAATCCGGCACATGCACCTTCGGTGCCTGAAGTTCAAAGCGACAATCAACAGAAACCGGCAATACCTGAAGAAAAATCAGCCGACAAATTAGCGGACGTAAAAGTCGCTGACAAGATTGAATTGAAAGTGGGTGAATCTGCAGAAAAAAATGCAGATAAAGCGAAAATCTCGAATGAACAAAATAAAGTCTCTAAAGATCATAGTACGGACTCAATCGAGCAATCGAAAGTTTCTCTAGAAATTGACGATAGTTCTGATTCGAGCGACGACCTCGCGCATGAAGCAGAGCGTGTAAAGTCACACATTCCGTCGGGCTCGAGTACAGGCTTCGAATCAAAACCAACAGCAGTGTATTCCAGCTCAAAAGTTGACGAAGAACCTTTTATACACGGACATGACATTATTCGATTGATTACAGGTTTGGTTGTCGCGGCGATCTTTTGGCCAATGGGCGGGCGGTTGGTACTGCCTATTTCCGCAGCCGACATGCGCGACGACAATCTGTTCTTCATGCTCGCAAAATTTTTGGTAGACATGTACAACCACTGGGCTTCTCACATTGTCTTTCAATTCCTTATTTTGGGCGTAATCATAGTATTGATCGACAGAGTCGCGTGCAAACTGTTAAAGCACGGACCGAACGACTGAGTTAGAGTACAAAGCAAAATTTTAATTGGTAGAGTTCGCCGAAAAAATTACGCGGTGAATATGTCAAAAATTGAACTGTCCCTTCATGACGAAAAATGACTATTTTTCGTCATGATTGCGGGACTAGTATTTTGGAGCCAGTGAGGCTTTCAGCATGCGGTCAATTGCACAGGAGGAATGTGACAAATCAAAAACTGTGGTTTTACGGGCTTTTCCGGACGAAGCACAATGACGAAAAATAATCATTTTTCGTCATCCAGCCAAACTGAAAATCGGAGGCAGCCCACCGAAAAATCAATATTGCAAACGAGTTCTCGAGTCGTTTGCAGAAAGAACAGGGAGGACTTTCGCCCTCCCTGTTGCCCTTTCGCATCAAAAGGTTTATTTGTTGCGGCCTCCTTTAGCTGAACAAATTGGCGTCGCGCGCAGAAGCGACAAACCAATTCACGCAGCCTGGAATGGATGAAGCCATAATCATGATGACGACACCATATGCAATGCGGTGAACATGTGTAAGGCTCGCATTTAAGCCCGGTAGATAGAGCACCACTTTGCGTTGGAATATACCGTGCATCAACAGTGCGAATCCGAGCAACAGTCCGCACATCTCAATGAGATTGGAGATGATGTTGAGCAGTGCTTCCAGGTTGGCCAGGTTGTTGACCCGAACAGTGCCTGCTGTATTGACGCCTGATATATAAGTTGCATCAGAGCCTTGTGGACCGATCGTACCGTTGGTCGCTCCTTGCAATGTAGGCGCATCGGAATCACTCGATTGAGATTGCGACTCAGGTTGAGCCCCCAAGTGCAAGTTGCTACCGAGCTCTGCTCTTTTCACTATCGCAGAACTTACCGGTGTAACCAGTCCATATGTACCGGCGATGGTGGCCGCTCTGGCTGCTTTGCGTTCAGAGAGCAATTGCTCACAGTAGGCATTGGCACGCAATGCCAGAAGTTCCATTGCCTCTTTCGGCGTAGCCATGCGGCAAGTCGGTTTTTCCGTAGTTTCAGCCAGAGCAACTGCGTAATTGATTCTGTCACTGCGCCAGCGGGCAAGGAAATTAGCAATATCCTTACCCATTGAGGCGCCTTTGGGTATCTGCGAAAACGGTCCAATTTCGGAGTGGTTCTTGAAAAATTCAAGTGTGTCCGTCTCGCCACTGTCAATCGAATATTCATAGAAAGCAGGAGTATTCGAGTACTGCGACATAATGTAGATCTCGCGATTGAAAGCGGGCTGTGGACCGTGTATCCAGAGAACAGCGCCGTTTGCGCTTTCACCGGCGATTTCAGATGCTTTCACAACTGATTGCAAGTTGTCTTGCCCTCCGAGAAATTTCATGTCGGTAATGATTTTGATACCATTTTTTACTTCCAGTGGCTCCAGCACTTTCTGTTGTTCGTCTGATGCCACCATCACAGTAGTGATTACTCCTTTGGGAACACTTAGAAGCGCCTGGGTAATTTCTTTGGTTTGCCCAGCCAGTGCTGAAGAGCCGTCAAGAACCACAACCAAATTCTTCGGCGGTTTTACACATATTGGTTTGATCGTTTCTACTACATATCGTTTTGCCACCTGTCCTTTTTTGAGTACTTGAGCGACTTTCTTTTTTGCTTTTGCTCCCGGCTTGAGGACGCGTGCAACATCCTCCAACTGTTGCCGCACGCCCCGGGAGCCATCAATCATTACTACTACTTGTTGGGGTTTTCCATCCTCCTCTGCAATTTCCGCTTCCGCTTGAGCTTGCGCGGCAAGCTCCTGTTCACGTTTTCGTCTAAGCTTGTCTTTCTCCTCCTGTTCTTTTAGTTTTGTAGAAATCATGTCGAATACGGCGACTTGCTCCATTTTGGCGGGAAGTTGAGCTGAGATGCCGATTTCATTGCCTTTCAACTCTTCCTTGGTGAGCGGTCCGGCAATGATATGTTGACCGGAAGTGCTAAGCGACGGCTTTAAAACAGAACTGTGCGCTTTTAGCATCAACGGTGATTTGAGCCGGATCAGGTGCTCGCCGTCCAAAGTAAAATTAGTGGCGACGAATCGCGGTATCGGCAATGCAGCTTGCGCAGCACTTTCTGCCTTTAATGGCACCACCATCGTCATGCGTATTTTCAATTCTTCGTCTTGCTCAACGGGATAACAGTGCAGCAAGAATCGTCCATGACCGATAGGCGTAAGCATTGCCGGGCAGTTGTGATCTGCCTGCACCCAGCTTTGATCGCCCTGTCCGGGCTCGCTTACCGAGACGGCGATACGCGCATCACTTGCATCTCCATTGATCCATAAGGTCATACCGGTCACAGCAGTGCCGTCCGGCAAGGCGATTTCGGCTCGCGCTTCCTGCGCCTCGGCAGAGTCATTCTTAAATACGTACGTCCAATTTACCGTCGACGTCAAAGTCGTTGGGCTGAGCGCACCACTCAATAGCGAACGTACGAGAGTCAGACCTTTGACGGGCTCGCCAACAACATGACGACGCAAGTAATCATCAGACATGGCGGAGAGATCACCGGTGTTCACATCTCTAAATGGTTTGCCAGTGACGGCAAAGTACAGCTGCCGTTGCGTCGTCAATTTGATTGGTATAAACAATCCGGCCAGCCCTACAGCCCGATCGTCGGTGCACTCCATACGAAGTTGTCGTTCGATGTTCAATGTGCGTAGCACACGCAAGCCGCGCTCACGTTCTGTCTTATCATTCGTCACAGCGCTCTTCTCGGCAAGACGCACATAAAACGACTTGGCTTCAGTCGCACAAAACGCGGCAACAGCGAGAATTGCTCCGATTGTGGTAAACATTACAACCTGAGCACGAGATACTCTAAAGTCGCGCGCCAAGCGAAAGCGATTTACCTGGTAAATAGCCACCAGCATAGACACGAAAGTAAAGGTATTCAGCATTGAGAATCCAGTCTCAAACGTTGTGCCGATACGTGACTGCAAAGTTTCGGTTCCACAAATCATTGCTGCTGTGCAGACAGCAGTTATCGTCATTGCAGTGCCGATTGCCGCTCCGGAAAGCAATCCTCTTATCATTGAAAAGCGGTGATCGTCGCGTTTGAGCGAGCGCCACATTCTGAAATTCGCAAGTGGTATCAACACCGCGAGAAATAGTTGGACAGCGGTTTCCAGCGGATGATTCAAGAGGACAAGCGTCAATCGCTTGGCTGCGAAGCCAGATCCGACAAGCAGCATACAAAGAGGGATTAGCACTCCCAGCGAAACAACGCAAAGATCTTGAAAACTAAAGGGCGGACGCCAACTCAATTTTACCCTTAGTCTGGCTACTTTCGGACTTTCATAAGCAAGATCATCGGGAGGAAAGTCAGTGGTATCACCAGCAGTATTGTTGGTAGTATTACCAGTGGTGTGCTTGGCGGTTTTTCCTCTTTTCTCTGCCGAAGCGTTTCTTCCTGGAGTTTTTTGACTCTGCGGAATCTGCTTTTTATCATTGCGATTACGCCCATTGCGATCGGCAACGGACACGGCTGATGCCACCGCGTCCTCATCCTGTTCATGCTCGCATCCGCTGTTTTCATTGTCATCTGAACTTTCGCTCTCCGGCGAAATATTTTGATTATCGTTTATGTCGTCGCTCATATGAGTATCTCCACTCATGTGCAACCAGGCGTCGTCATCGAAAAGCACGGCAAACTATGGGGCAAATGCCCATGCTGCGCGGCAACTCGATGAGATGCGTGTCTTGGAACTGGTTGTTTATTTAGTAAGTTGATAAGACTGGAAAGCCCAGCGTTGCCAATCTAACGCGAAAGTCCAGCAGAATCGATAGGGTAAACCCTGATCGCCACCCAGAGCCTTGCCTGGCTGACCTCAAATCGCACTAACTGGATCCTTTATGGCTGCGGCACGAGCCTGCAATTCATCTGCTTCTTTAGCTCGTCCCAACTGCCGCACGACGTCGGACAGTTTCAACAATGCATCCTTCATCTGAGTACTGGAGCCAGCCACTTCAAAAACAGCAATCGCTTTATTCAAACTGCTCTCAGCGCCTTCTTTGTCGCCGAACTTAAGCTGAGCGGTCCCCATCTCCTTGCATAACAACCCCAAAGCAGGGCTTCTGCTGCCATAGAGTTTTATGGCTTTCTTATACGTTTCTTCATATGTACGAACTTCGTCCTGCTGCATTCCACAGACCGCGTAGACCCTCGCTAGTGTCTGAAGGCGGCGGATATAAGCGTAAGGCTCTCCACAGCGAAGGTTAGCCGCAGCTGCTCGCTTGAGTAAAGGAATTGCCTGCGGAGCAGTGGTCGGGTCATTGCCATAACAACTTGCCAAAATCGTTAGCAAGGAAGTCAGCTCCCAATAGTCTTTAACTTCTTTTCGCTCGCTCGCTTTAAGCGTTTCTTGCGCAGGCTTCACCGCGCCTTGATAATCTTTCATATAGACGCGCAAGAATGCATGAGTGAGAGCCAAGTCTTTCTCCTGGGTTTTTTCTAAAATTTCCAGGGCTTGTTGAGCATACTTCTTCGCCTGCTCCGGATCACCTTTTCCATTGTAAAGTTCGGCTAATTGAAAGCAGATAGCGCCGGCAATCATACTATTGGACTCAGCGCCACCAGCCAATTCCAGCTCCTTTTGAAGAGCAAGGATTGCTTTATCCGAATTTCCGTGCAACTGAAAAAAGTGTGCAGCGTCATTGAGATAGTCGGCGCGTTCTAGAGGCGACACAGAGGGCGAATTTTTCAACAAACTCTCCGCCGATTCAAAACACTTTTCTGCCAGATCCGGCTGGCTCGTCGCCAGGTAAGCAAGAGCAAGTGTATGTAAAACGCGCCCATACAGCGGGTGTTGTTCACCCGTAAGTGTTTTGCAGATCTTGCGTAACGACTTGAGGATCTCCAGACATCGGATTGCATTCGGCCCAGAAATGATTGTGAATTGGTGACTGTCGTTTTTCCTTACAAGAAGTTGTCTGCAGTCACCCAATGTGACTGCCAACTTTCGTTGCAATTTCAGTTCCTGCGCTTCTCGCATAGGTCCTGGCGACGGCAACTCCTTCATTCTCTTTTCGAGCTCGGAAATTGTATTCATTGCTATCCCTACAATACGGTAGGTGCGCAACCCGATCTGAGTTTCCTCCGGAGAAGTCTCTCGCTGGACTTCATACTCAACTACTTTGGACGGTCTGTTTAAGACAGTGTTGAGGTCGATCAACTCCTCGAGAGAAGAATTGATGCGGGTTCTGTTGTCGGAGCGTTGGGCTTGCTTCAACGCCAGTGTGAAGAATGCTTCCGCGCGCGGATAATCACCCGCATCAAAGGCTTCCTGCCCCTTAACGTCCATCTCCGGCCAACTCTTCACTGAGTCTTCGTCGAAGTATCGATCGAGCGCATGCCAGAGCCCAAAGCATCCTATCGTGACGCTGAAAATAGTGACCAACCAGAACAGCTTGACAGACATTCCCCTGCTTTTCTTCGCAGCGGCTCTGCTGAAACTGAGATCGATCATCGCTTTTAGCGCGCCGAATCCAACCATCTCCTCTTCCAGTCCAATTTTCTTTAACGCTTCATCCAGCTCAGCAACGGTCTGATAGCGCTGTGCTGGTTCTTTCGCCATTGCTTTGAACAACACAGAATCGAGCTCAAATGCGTAGGCGAGATCCTGCCTGCGAGAACTGATGGAATTCGGTTGTTCGTGCAAGTGCATTTGAATTGTGTCAAATGCGGTCGGTCCCTGGAATGGTGGCACGCCGACAAAAAGTGCGTAAAGAACACAGCCCATGGAGTAAATATCCGATCGGTGATCGAGCTTCCTTCCCTGGCATTGCTCGGGGCTCATATAAAGTGGGCTACCGAGAATTTCGCCGGATCTGGTAAAGTTTTGCGCATCAGGATTGTCTTGTTGAACAATTTTGGCGATGCCAAAATCAACGATTTTTACTACTTCCTCTCCCGTCTGAGTTTTTTGCAACAAGATGTTGGCGGGCTTAAGATCCCTGTGCACAACGCCATTTTCGTGCGCGTGGGTGAGAGCACCACACATCTGCCGCAAGACGCTAATTCCTCGCTCCAAACCGAGAGGACCTTCGCTGGATAATACTTCAGCCAGTGACTTTCCTTCAATGTACTCCATCACCAAATACGGTGGCATATTGTTGATGTTGAATTCGAATACTGTTACCAAATTTGGATGCTTAAGCCT
>PNLN01000245.1 GCA_013823055.1 Cyanobacteria bacterium DS2.3.42 | reverse complement strand
GTTTCGCTCGACAATATAAATGACTCTAGCCCCAGCCGATAGGCTGTCAGGTGTACTGCGACGTATATTAGCAGCATAGTCTCGGCAATTGTAATGAAGACGGGCAGCGGCGCATGGGTGCCCATTCCGGCAGCTTTGATGACAAGCAGCAGGTTCATTATCGGGATGAGCGCGGTTTGCCAGGTGAGGCTCTGGTCTGGAGCCAGGGCATAAATGGAGAGACCAACCATGGCCAGGCTGGAGATGATCAATAAGGATTGTGCTTCTTTGGTCGTGCGCGACAAACTGCACAGAAAAAGCAAAGTGCAGGATGAAAGAAGAATGTCAAGCAGCGAGCAGGTGAAAATCAGCCCTACGGTGGTCGGCGATATTGATTGAATCATGGATTCCACGGTCAACCTGGCGCTGGGTAATTTCATGATCAGGCTTACGATAACGAAAAATGTCAGCAGGGCGACCCCTATTGAATTCACAAATACGGAAAGCAAGGCCATAAGCGACACGGCAACGGCTTTTCCAAGAACAAGGGTGTTCCAACTAATCGGCAAGGTCAAAGTCGCTTTCAGCGTCTTTAAATCGCGCTCTTGAGCGAGCATGAAAACCGCTGGTGATACCGCTGACGAACGTGCATTGGAAAGTAGGAAAAATATTGCCAGCAAAGTTCCGAACCGGAGCAGCGGGGCATAAGTCTCTGCAAAGCGCGCATCGATCTGTGGAAACTTGTTGCCTTTCCCCATCGCACTTACGTCCCTGAGACGCACATCCAGGGGCTCTAGCTCTGCCTGTGAAAGACCGTGTTTTACCAGAACCCTGGTCATCTGTTTGTTTTCTTCAGATTCTAAAGTCTCGGCTATGAAATGAACTGGTTCTGTCGATGAACCGGTTGCCCCGTCGTAATGAACTTCCAATTCGTTGCTATCCGGTAGCGTACATATGGATGCGATGACTGTTTCCTTGCGAACAGCTTCGTCTGGATTCTTCATGGGTACTAATTTGATGCGGCCGGTGCCCTTTAGCACAGAGACCACATTCTTGAGACTTTCGCTTTGATCCTCAGGGATAGCGATCTTATATACCTGCTTTTGCTGATTGGCGACAGCCCAGGCGCTATAGATTCCGGCGCCGACCATGAGAACGGGGTAGAGAACCATAGGAATCAGGACGGAGAAAATCAAAACGTCCGGAACCCGAAAGATATACAAAAGCTCTTTGCGCACGACAGTGAGCAGGTCGCTGAGAAAGTCATTCATTTCTATAGACCTTTCCCACCAGTTTCTGTTGACCTTTCATCCTGGGTACTTGCCCGCTTCTTTTTAGCTAAAACTTTTTGATAACAAACATGTTACGCAGAATGCGTCATTTAATCTATCGGGAGCAATACGACAGGCTCAATGTTTGCGAGTTTGGAGCAATGCTTCAGATATCGAGTATATCTGGTTCGCTTGTAAAACTATCGCGATCTCGCTATCGATCGAGATCACTAGGCAGACTCGCGGTTCGAGTGTAATTTTAAGGTGTCGTTATCCCAATACGGGCGATCTTCAAACAGATCAAAGCTGAGCATTCAGCAACTGCCAGGGATTCGTTGCCAGGACAAACTCGATAACTTCGCAAGTTAGTTGGTCTATGCAATGAATCTGGTGGGGGAAGTGTGGTGCAACTCCACCGCTGTCCCGCAACTGTAATCGAAACAAGCGAATAAGAAAGAAGCGCAGTTTTGAAAGTCAGACTACCCACCTGAGTGCTTTACATGACACCTCTTCGCGGCAAAGAGGATGAGTCGAGAAAGGAGAAGTTTTACTTCTGCTTGGACCATCCTTCTGGTTCCGTGAGCCGGGGGATTTTTTCTTTTTACGCCGACAAGAAATCTGGAGTCGATTAATGAGTCAGACAACAACAGCAGCGAAGTTTACGGAAGCAGCCAGCAATCAGCTTTCACTTTATAAAGTCGTCCGTCGCAACGGCAGCGTCGTTGATTTCGAACCATCGAAAATTCAAGTGGCGATGACAAAGGCATTCCTTGCTGTTGAAGGTGAAGCCGGTGCTGAGAGCTCGCGCATCAAAGACATTGTCGGCAAAATCACCAATCAGGTTGTTGAAACATTGATGAAGCGTCTGCCTGATGGCGGCGTTTTGCACATCGAGCACATTCAAGACCAAGTAGAAATCGGCTTGATGCGCTCCGGCGAACACGAAGTGGCAAGAAGCTACGTTCTATATAGAGAAGAACGCTCCAAAGAGCGCAGTGCCAACAAAGGCGATGACGCTGAGCACACCTTCACCGTTATCGGCACCAATGGCAAGGCCAAGAAATTGGATGTCTCAGAACTTGCTGAGATGATCCAGGACGCTTGCGACGGATTGGGTGAAGCTGCAGTGCCGGCAAATATCGTCGAGTCAACTTTGGCATCGCTTTACGACGGTGTTAGCGAAGTTGAAGTAATGAAGCAGGCGATTTATACCGCCCGCACTCTTATCGAGAAAGATCCGGTGTATTCATTTGTAAGTGCTCGACTTTTGTTGGAACAAATCAGAGAAGAAATTCTTGGCGAGCGCACCCCGCAGAAAGACATGGCTGAGAAGTATCACGCTTACTTGCCGGTTTATGTAGATAGAGGTATTGCCGCCGGATTGCTTGACCCAAGACTGGCGCAATTCGATCTCGACAAACTCGGAAAAGCAATGAAGCCCGAGCGCGATTTGAAATTCCAGTATCTCGGTTTGCAAACACTCTACGATCGCTATTTGCTCCATACCGATGGCAAGCGCTTCGAGCTCCCGCAAACATTCTGGATGCGCGTCGCCATGGGCCTTTCGGTCAATGAAGTAGACAGAGAAGATAGAGCAATTCAATTCTATGAAGTGCTATCCAGCTTTGACTTCGTTTCCTCGACACCGACGCTTTTCAATTCCGGAACGCACCGCCCTCAACTTTCATCTTGTTTCCTCACAACAGTCAAAGATGATCTTGCCGGCATCTACGATGCTCTTAAAGAGAATGCCTTGCTCTCTAAATTCAGTGGCGGACTTGGCAATGACTGGACTCCGGTTCGGGCTCTCGGCGCTCACATTCAAGGCACCAACGGCAAGAGTCAGGGCGTAGTTCCTTTCTTGAAGGTCGTCAATGACACTGCTGTTGCAGTTAATCAAGGTGGAAAACGCAAAGGCGCAGTTTGCTGCTACCTCGAATCCTGGCACCTCGATATCGAAGAGTTTCTCGAACTGAGAAAGAACACCGGCGACGATCGCCGCCGCACTCACGATATGAATACAGCCAACTGGATTCCGGATCTGTTTATGGAACGGGTCATGGAAAATGCGCAATGGACATTATTCAGTCCTGATGAAACTCCGGATCTCCATGAAGTCTATGGCTTGAAATTCAAAGAAGTCTACGAAGCTTATGAAAGAAAAGCAGACGCAGGCGAAATGAAAGCCTTCAAGCGTGTAGCCGCAGTAGATATCTGGCGCAAGATGCTGTCGATGTTGTTCGAAACCGGACATCCCTGGATCACTTTCAAAGATTCTTGCAATCTGCGCAGCCCACAACAACACATTGGCGTCGTGCACAGTTCTAACCTCTGCACCGAGATCACTCTCAACACTAATGACAATGAAATCGCCGTTTGCAATCTCGGCTCCATCAACCTCACCGCGCACATGATCAATGGCGCGCTCAACGTGAAGAAGTTGGCCAAGACTGTCCGTACCGCCATGCGCATGCTCGACAACGTAATTGAGATCAACTATTACAGCGTCGGCAAAGCACGCAATTCGAACCTCAAGCATCGTCCAGTCGGTCTCGGTGTCATGGGCTTCCAAGATGCGCTCAATATAATGAAGCTTCCGTATGCTTCTGCCGAAGCAATGGAATTCGCAGATGCTGCTCAAGAAGCGGTTAGCTACTACGCAATTCTCGCCAGCAGTGAATTGGCAGCAGAGCGTGGAACCTATGCAACCTACAAAGGCTCTCTCTGGGATCGCGGCATTCTTCCGCAAGACAGCATCGACCTGGTAGACAATGCGCGCTCGTCTGCAGTTGAAGTCGATCGCTCCAGCCGCCTGGACTGGACGCCGGTGCGAGAGCACATTGCCAAACACGGCATGCGCAACAGCAACTGCCTGGCGATCGCCCCGACTGCCACGATTTCAAATATTGCCGGCGTCAGCCAATCAATCGAACCGACATTCCAAAACCTGTACGTTAAGTCCAATCTCTCCGGTGACTTCACCGTGGTCAACGAATACATGGTGCAAGATTTGAAGGCTCGCGGATTGTGGGACGAAGTAATGGTTCATGACCTCAAGTACTTCGACGGTTCTTTGAAGAACATCGAAAGAGTTCCTCAAGACGTCAAAGACACTTACGCCACCGCGTTCGAAGTCGAACCCCAGTGGTTGATCGAAGCAGGTTCACGCAGACAGAAGTGGATTGACCAATCGCAAAGTCTCAACTTGTATATGTCCGAACCAAGCGGCAAGAAAATGGACACAATGTACAAACTGGCATGGCGCAAGGGTCTTAAGACCACCTATTACTTGCGCACATTGAGCGCCACCAATGCTGAGAAGTCGACCATCACCACAGGCGCACTAAATGCAGTATCAAATGCTCCGAGAGCTGAAGTGCCTGCTACTGAAGTTACTTCCGTAAGTGTTTGTCTCCTATCCGATCCTGAATGTGAGGCTTGCCAGTAAAACCCGAAAGCATTTTAGAAACGTGCATTTTAGAAACCCAAATCGCTGAGGACCCCTAATGCTGTCATTTGATGACGATTTCACCCCGCCAGACCAACAAAAAGCAGATACGCTTGCTGCCAAGCCGGCTCAGCCGATAGCACAGCCAGTACAACCTGTTCAAACACAACAAGCCCCTGCGCATGTTATGACGCAAGCTCAAACAATTGCGCAACCACAAGCAGCACCGCAAGCGACAATTCCAGCAAAGCCTCAGACTGAACCTCAGCAAGTAAACTCGATAAGCTTTGTTCCTGAAGAAGCACCAGGTGCTGGAGTGACAGGCGTAGAAGCAATCAATTTCAACGCCAAGCGCTTGAGAGTCGATGACAAACGCATCATCAACTGCCGCGCCGATCTCAATCAGCTCGTTCCCTTCAAATATGAATGGGCCTGGAAGAAGTATATGGATTCCTGCGCCAACCACTGGATGCCGCAAGAAATCAGCATGGCACGCGACATTGCGCTCTGGAAAGATCCCAACGGTTTGTCCGATGACGAACGTATGATCGTCAAACGCAACCTCGGATTTTTCTCAACCGCAGATTCACTGGTGGCAAATAATCTGGTCTTGGCGATCTACCGTCACATCACCAATCCTGAGTGTCGTCAATATCTCTTGCGCCAATCTTTTGAAGAAGCGGTGCACACTCATGCGTATCAGTACGTGATTGAAAGCCTTGGTCTCGACGAAGGCGAAATCTTCAACATGTACCGCGAAGTGCCGTGCATTCATAACAAAGATGCGTTCGAGCTGCAGTTTACGCAAGAATTGGCCGATCCCAATTTCCACACCGGAACACCTGAAACAGATCAGCGTTTCTTGCGCAATTTGATCGGATATTACGGAATCATGGAAGGCTTGTTCTTCTATGTTGGATTTGTGCAAATGCTTTCGTTTGGTCGCCAGAACAAGATGACCGGAGCTTCCGAGCAATTCCAATACATCTTGCGTGATGAATCGATGCACCTCAACTTTGGCGTCGATCTGATCAACCAAATCAGAGCGGAAAACCCACATCTCTGGACTCCTGAGTTCGAGAAAGAAATCGTGGACCTTTTCGACGAGGGATTGGAACTTGAATACCAATATGCAGTTGATACAATGCCCCGTGGCGTGCTGGGACTGAATTCTTCGATGTTCTCCGAGTATCTGCGCTTCATCGCCAACAGACGGATGAAACAAATCGGTCTGCCTGGAAAATATGACAGTGCGAAGAACCCATTCCCATGGATGAGTGAAATGCTTGATTTGAAGAAAGAGAAGAACTTCTTCGAAACGCGCGTTATTGATTATCAAACTGGCGGCGCTCTTTCCTGGGAGTAAGTGCTAGTTTTTGACGATAAACAGAGACCAGAACGTATTCATCTATGTTCTGGTCTCCTTTGCTATAGACCCAATCGAGTTGCGCCTTAGCTTCGGGAATTCGCTTGGCTTGCCAGAAGTAAATTCCAAGAAACAAGCGATCGCGTGTCTCGGTATTTCCTGACTTGGAATTCTTCAGCAAGGTCTGTTCTGTCGCTTTACCAGACAAAAGTTCCAAGATAGGCACAGTGTTTGCAGCACTGAGTCTTTGGGTCGCTGTTCTTAAGACTGCGTCTGCTTCCTTTCCGCGCCCACTTTCTCTAAGTGCAAGGACTAGCAGGCTTGCCGCATAGGATGAAGATCGACCATTCCATTTTGAGAGACTTAAAAACGTTCGTAGGTCCTCAATACCCGCACTCAAATTTTCCATGGCAATATTGAGCACTGCACGGTCATAAAATGGTGCCGGCTGAGAAGGTATGGTCGAGATTATCTTTGAATACCGGGCGATTTCCTTTTTGAGCATGTCTTTTGTGATGGCTTTTGTATAGCGGTTCACCGGATTCGTTCCAGTCTGTCCATCAGCAAAGCTCAGCTCGAGATTGCCCTTCATCGCCTCCAGTGCGCCCTTCACCCGATAGATTTCCTTGTCTTTGGGAGACAATGCCAGTGCACGATCCAGATCGTTATCTGCGTCCTCGAGCCGATGCAATTTGAGATAGATTTGTGCTCTGTGAATATAAGCACCGGCAAAGTCAGGCTTTAAACTTATGCATTGATTTTGCGCTGCTATAGCTTCTGAATAGCGCTTTAAATTGGCAAAACACAGCGCACGGTCATCCCAACTTCTAGCATGGCGCGGTTCCAGCCGCAGGGACTTCTCATTCTCTTTGAGAGCTTCTCTGTAATCGCCCAATCCCAGATAGCAGAGTGTTCGATACCTGAATTGCTCCGCAGTTTTTGCAGGCAGTTTCAGAATTCGCCTCATATATGGTGCGCCTTCTTTCAGTCGATCAGAATTGTAGTAAATCATCCCGATTCTAATCAGTGACTTGCCGTCGTTGGGCCTCAATTTCTCTGCCTTCTTTGCGCATGCAAGCGCTGCATCGAAATTCTCCAGTGACATGTAGCAGTCAGCCAGTCCTCCATGCGCTTCGAAGAACTTTGGATCGACTTGAATAGCCTTCTTGAACTGTTCGATTGCTTTAACTTCCTGATTGGTGTTAAAGAGAACCATGCCCGATTCTGTGAGCAGAACCACATTCTTTGGATTCAAGTTCAACCCATCGGCGATCAATGAATCTCGATGAAAAATTTGCTCCACAAACTCATGTTCTGGGTCTTTGCGAAGCTCGGCAGCCTTTTTTGTATCGGCTTCCGCTTTATCATTTTGACGCAGCATGCGATAGGCGACCGCTCGATTAGCATATGCCTCCGCTAGATTTGGCGCGATTTTAATAGCTGCGTTGTAATCTTTCAGCGCTTCATCCAGCATCTTCAGGCGCATGTAGGAGCGACCGCGATTGCATGTTGCCTTTGCAGATTTTGAAAATGCAAGCAGTGCAGAAGTGAAGTCCTCGATCGCTTTTTTATCGTCCTTCAAATTGCTGTAAGCAATTCCGCGAGCCGTGTAGCTATGCAGCACGTACTGATTGCGACCCTTTATCTCAAAATATTGATCGGGTGTTGTCACCTTTGAGATTGCCACAACAGCATTGTGGTAGTTCGAACTGCTGCTTATACAGCTTTGTTTGATTGCTTTTGTCAGCGGCTCTATAGCTTCATTGAATTTTCGTTCTTCAAGAGCTTTGAGTCCAACCGGCAACCAATGCTTTTCTTCGGCGCTGTGGGAAGTGCCAACTGTTGTCGCAGTATATACGGCAAGCAAAACGGATATGTTTAATAGTCTCTGCGAACGTCTCAACGCTTTTTGTCACTTCCACCAGATTGTTTCGGCTCCATCTTCTTACTGTACACCGGAACAAGCACAAATTCATCGATTGCCTGATCGCCACTGGCTGCAACCCAGGCAATTTCTTTTCTTGCTGCGTCAATTTGAGCCCGTTGATAAAGGTCGATTGCGTGCATGAGTCGGACCTTAGTTTCGTATCGAGAGCCTTTCATTGTTGCAAGCATTGACGTTTCTGGAATTGAACCAGTGAGATAGTTCAAAAAAGGAATTTGATCTTCTCTTTTGATTTTTGATTTTGCTTCTTTTACGATATTAAGTGCTGATGCCGTTTGACCGTCGTCGCGAAGAAACAGTATTAGCATCGATGCAGCATAGGCAGAAGATTTTCCAGTCCAGTTTGAGTATTTGAGAAACGAACGCAAATCTGCAATTGCTTTTTTGGTGTCGCCGGATGCTGCGTAGAGAATTCCGCGGTCGTAATAGGGCGCAGGCTGTGTTGGAGTCATTTCTATGACTTCTGTATAAGAAGAAATCTCGCCGATAAGCTGGCTCTGGGTGACGGTTTTCGCTTGCTTGTATTCGGAGGTTCCGCGATCTTCCAGCATGGCTGACTCTAAGTTTCCACTCAGCGCTTCCACTTCTCTAGTGTCAAGATGTATCGTCTCGTCTTCTGGTTTTAGTGTGCTGGCACGCTCAAGATCGGCAAGTGAGAGATCCATATTGTCCAGACACTTATAACAGTAGCTGCGCACCTGATACGCCTCCGCGCGGCGAGGCGATAGCGCTATCGCTTTGGTAGCAGCGTCAATTGCTTCGTGAAATCTAGAGAGTTTTGAAAGGCACTGTGCTTTTAGAATGAATCCCTGTCCATACTTGGGCGAGAGTTGAAGCGCGTGTTGGGAATCCAAAAGACCGCCTTTTGCGTCTCCCATTTTCATCTTGATGCTGCCTCGGCAGCGCCAGTAATTTGGATTATCGGGCTCTAGTTTTACAGCCTTTTCATAGCATTGAAGCGCTTTTTGCTTTTGCCCCCAAATGGAGTGCATGACTCCTTTGTTGTACCAAAAACGCGGTACATTCGGAGCGAGCCTGACAGCTTTTTCCAGCAATGGCTCTGCAACCTTGAAATTTCTCGAGTCCACATAGATGCCTGCAAGACCGGCATAGGCTGCCGCGCATTTCGGATCTAGTTCAAGCGCTTTTCTGTAATCAGCTTCCGAACGTTTTTTGTGTTCGTCCCAACTCACATAAGCGCGAGCACGATACACATATGCGTTGTTAGGATTCAATTTCAATGCCGCTGTCGTCACCGCAATCGTATACAGATAGATGTTGTCCTCGCGCACTCTTTCGGAAAGCGCTCTGCATATATTGAATTCGGCGTTTGCTTCTTTGTATTTTTTTTGATGATTGAAAACACTGCCTAGAAGTTTATGCGCATCCAACATTTTTGGTTCGATGTTGATTGCCTTTCGCGCTGCAGTTTCCGCTTCGTTGAGTTTTCCCTGTTTCAACAAAAGTCTTCCCTTGTTGCAAATATAAACAGCAGAATCGGGATAACTCCTGAGTGCAGTGTCAAAATCTTTTGCCGCTAGATCAAACTTTCCTACTGAAGCGTACGCAATACCGCGAATGCTGTAACTCTCCGCTTTGTTGTTCGCGTTGCTGATCAGAGCGTCACAGTCTGCATCTGTTTTCAGCTGAGACAGGCACTGCGCCACGGAGCTCAAATCCAATTTGCAAGGAATTGAGTATTTCTCGATGGCTGCGGTTGCGTGGCGTATAGCCTTATCGAATAGGCGAGTTGTGACGAAATCTCTTCCTTCGTCCACTAAATTGTTTTTGACTTGCTCAAGCGAGAATGCCGGCGATGGCGCGAAAGCGAATGTAAGCGCAAGCGCAAACGCAAAAGCAAACGCAAGCGCAAACGCAAGCTTAAGCTCAAGCGTTAATGCTGCGGCAAGAACACGTTTTTGTTTCAAACCGAGTGTCAATGAGAAGCTCTTTGCACCACGCCGCGACACTGATGAATGACTAGTTGTTGCCGTACATATCAGGCGGCTTCAAGTCGCCGGTTCCATCATCATCTTGCCCAACCGGGAAGCCCATGATGTTGCCTGAAGAAAGGAAGAAATGCTTCCAGGACTGTGCGTACCACTTGAGGAATCCAGGACGTTTTTGCTTCTTCTGTTTTTGCCCGTTGGAATTGTCGGTATTGCCAGCTTGAGCCATGTCATATTTGTACGCGTCTTGTACTTGCGCATTTGTTGCCGAGGTTCCTGAATTGGCTTGAGTTCCCGGGCTGACGTTGGGACGATTGGGAAGTTGAATCGGATAAGTCGATGCGCCCCTTGTTCCGACGGTCGGGTAGATTTGCTTTTGACCGGGATACTCAGGATCAAGATGTGTCGCTCTGTCGACCGGCACGCTGGCATCTTCCATGGCGTCAGGATCGATGTTGGCGCCAGAGCCGAAGAATGATTTCGGATCGTCACCGGTGATTTTGCCGCTGTTGCCGTACTCTTCCTTTTGCGCTTGAGCGGGAAGGCTGAGTCCAGCGAGCAGTATTAAGATTGCAATTGCAGAGATTCTTTTCATAAACGGTCTCACACGGTTTTAACGGTCTTGGCAGGGCTTTTATAGCACGCTGGCGCGCGCGTTCCATTAGTGAAAAGACAGACTGCCGGAGAAAACGGGCAGAGGGCGTGGTTTCTAATTCAGCCGGTCTCAGCCGCCATTGCTGTGAGTGCCCGCAAAGGCACTCTTGAGCGCGTTTTGCCAACCGGTGTAGTCCAGTTTGCGATCCGACTGCGGTATGACCTTTACATCTTGCTGCCACTGGCTCTGAATTTCATCGAGCGAACTGAAAATGCCTGCACTCAATCCGGCGAGTGCGGCCACGCCCCACGCTGTTGCTTCGACCTGCGCTGCTCGCACAACTGGAATGTTGAGAACGTCAGCTTGAAACTGGATCATAAATCCATTTTTTGTCGCCCCACCATCGACGCGCAATTCTGAAATCTGAATGTCATTTTTGCGCATGTCTTCGGCGACGTCGCGAATTTGATAGGCCATGGACTCCAGCGCGGCGCGGGCAAGGTGCGCTCTGCCGCTGCCTCTTGTGAGACCGGTGATGGTTCCGCGCACATCTGAATTCCACCAGGGGGAGCCCAGACCCACCAACGCAGGGACGAAATAAACTCCTTCGTTGCCTTTGAGAGACATAGCCAGAGCCTCTGTCTCTTCGCTCGATTCGATGATGCCGAGACCGTCGCGCAGCCATTGCACGGCCGCACCTGCAACAAATATGGCACCCTCAAATGCGTAAACAGCCTTTTCACCTTTCAATTGCCAACCGATTGTCGTGAGAAGACCAGTTGTGTGTTTTGGAGTGGTTCCAATATTGGCGAGGAGAAAACTTCCCGTGCCGTATGTGCATTTCGCCATGCCTGGCTCGAAACAACCCTGTCCAAAAAGCGCTGCTTGTTGATCGCCTAAGTCTGCAGAAATTGGTGCGGAAAATCCAACCAGATCTTTTTTCGTGGTTCCGAATTCGCCGTTGGATGGTATCACCTGCGGCATCATGGATTTTGGTACGCCGATAATGGAAAGCAGTTCGTCATCCCACTCGAGTTTCTCGATGTTGTACAGCATCGTTCTTGATGCATTGCTGGGTTCTGTGTAGTGATTTTTCTCTTCGGTCAAATTCCAAATCAGCCAGGTGTCGATTGTTCCAAAAAGCAATTTGCCTTCTTCGGCAAGTTTTTTTGCACCGTCGACATTGTCGAGAATCCAGCGAATTTTCGGTCCGGAAAAATATGCATCCGGAACCAACCCTGTCTTTCGCCGAACCAGCGCCGCATGTTTTTTCTTGATCTCTTCTGCCTGATCTGCTGTACGGCGGCACTGCCAGACAATGGCGTTGTAGATGGGTTTGCCCGTATCTTTGTTCCAAACAACAGTGGTTTCGCGCTGATTTGTTATGCCCACACAAGCTATATCAGTGGGTTTCACGTGCGCCGCTTTGACTGCATCTTTAATGCATTCAATCTGCGTGCTGATGATTTCCTCTGGGTCGTGTTCTACCCAACTTGGTTTTGGAAAGATTTGCTTGAATTCCTTCTGCCCGACACCTAACACGCTACCGGACGGGTCAAAGACTATCGCTCTGCAGCTCGTGGTCCCTTGATCGATGCTCAGGATGTATTTGTTGCTCACTTCTTGTCCTCGATAAACCGCCTATTTGCGACCCAGCTACGCTTTCCGGGCGCGGAAAGGTGAAATCATAGCCGAATTCCAGTCCTCACGCCTGAGTTTTGGGTAGATAGATCTAGAATGGATTTTGTGGGCAATTTTACGAGGGAAGGTTAATGCTCCCCAGCACTCCGGATTCGACTCTTAAGAACTGTTGTTCTATTTGCGGGAAACCTTTGGAATCAGGTCTTATACCAATGCCATCGGCGCCCGGAGTGGCGAAGAAACACTGCGGGGGCTGTAATTCAGACGTTTGTGCCACCCATTACAGCGACTCGCGCAAGCGTTGCGTCCGATGTACAGCCGGGAAAGATACCTGGTGCAAAATTCCTGAAATTCCAAAACCCTAGCTCTGTCCGGGTAATGGCGGCTAGATAAAACTTGTGCCGGTGTGGGAGAAACCGCCTCACACCTCTCCCATTTATGCGTTTATGATGCTGCCAGCCCGAAAGGAAGCATTTGCACCTCGGCATGTTCGACGCCAGCGTCACAGGGAATTGCGAAAAATGAAACAGAGATGGCATCTTGAGCTATTGAAGCGCTTCACCATGTTGCTTGTCGCGGCACTCTTGCCGGCAGCCTGTATGCAGGGCGCAATGGCGCAAGGCTATGCGGGACCATCGTTTTCGGGATCCGACTCTGGTTCGGCAAATGTGCCGGGACTGGTGGGAAATTCCTCCAGTGGGTCAAACTATGCCCACAGCGCCCCCGCCAATTGGGGCAATCGCGGAATGGGACACTCACAAACTTCCAACTTCAATCAAGCCCCTGCCATCGGATTTGAAATGGGGCAAAGCGCAATCATGAATGGCGGCAACAACGGTAGCCAGACTGCGGTCAAATTGCCGGCGGCGAGTTGCTGCGGCAAGGCTACGCGCAACAGCGCCTATTACGCGAATGATTATATGAACAACGGCTACATACTGACGGGAAATGCGCCCGGCAATGCACCAGGGATGAATTCCAATTCCGTACCTGGGATGAACACCACAGGTGGTGGCGCAGGTTTTTCGTCAAACTCTGCCAACGGATTTGCAAATTCTCGCATGATGATGCAGATGCGTGCGGCTGGTCGCGGTGGCGCAATGATGCCCGGACAAATGTCGGTCCCTGGGCAAATGAGTGTTTCGGGGCAAACGGCTGTTCCGGGACAAATGGCTGTTCCTGGACAAGTACCTGGTGCATTTTAAGCAATAGAAAACAGCAAATAAAACCCACATATCTAGCCGAGTCGTTCTAGAATTGGTTTGACTGCAGGGACGTCCATTACTTTGAACGAACTCGAACTTGCGCAAGGCAAGGAAAAATCGACCGTCATAAAAGCTGTGCAGGCGCTAAATCACAGCGTCACGGCTGCGCAGGTCGCTGCCAGCACCGGGATGCCACTTGCCCGAACAGTCCAGTTGCTCAATATGGTTGCTGCCGACACGGACGGAGATTTGCTTGTTTCTGAACGAGGCGAGATTCAATACAAATTCGCCAAGAACTTTCAGGACAAATACTTTACCGATAAGGTGAAGAAGGTATTTTTTACCACCGCGATTGTAGTGTTCGAAGCCGGCTTCTTTGCCCTGCGCGTTTCCTTCGGCATCATGCTGGTTTTGTCGCTGCTAGTTATTGTTTTGCTCTTCATAGCCCTGATCGCTGCCGCGCTCGGTGATTCAGGCGGCGGCGGCGGAGATGGCGGTGGTGGAGATTTCGGTCTGCCTGATGTGGGGGGATTTGATGTATCCACAATCGCCAACGGCTTTGCCTGGCACTATGGTCCCGGGCATCAGGAAAGTCTCTATTCTCGCGAGTATGCAGACGAGAAGCAGGCAAACTTCTTCCTCGAAGTCTTTTCATTCCTTTTCGGGGATGGGCATCCCAACTCAAACCACGAAAAGTTGCGATGGCAGTACATTGCAAAATTGATCGTCGACAAAGGTGGCGTCGTCACAGAGGAAGAAGTTAAGCCTTATCTCGATGACGCGAAGAGCGGGATCTTACCGGTGCTTGTGCGCTTCAACGGACGCCCGGAAGTGACTGAGAATGGCGGCATTGTCTATGTCTTCTCAGAACTGGCTCAACAGTCGCCGGCAATTCTCGATGCGCTTGCACTACCGTCTAAAACCGAAGCCGCCCAGTCTAAAATCCGCACCCGCAACGAAGCTCGCTATTATGAAATGGTGATCAAACCGCAAGAGGCTTTGTTGAAGACAGCGCAACCAGCACGCGAAAAACTCTCACTGCAAGCAATTCAGCGACCAGCGTTTGTGAAGGAGAATCTGTGGGAGTTTAGTCAATTTCCACTGTCTTCCAATCTCTGGGTGACGACTCTGGCCGCTATTAATTTGTGCGGCAGCTATTGGCTGTACAAGCACATTGCCACTTCCAATTTGCTCCACCACTACGCAGCTTTGATTGACTGCTTGCTGGCTTATGCCGTCATCTTCGTCGCTCTTCCCTTCTGTCGCCTCATCTTCAATTGGGTCGCAAACATCTCAATTGAGAAGCGCAACATTGAACGCCAAAAGGCTTACGCAGCCATTGAGAGACCTCATGCTGAATTGAGAAGAACAATGGAAGAAGGGGCGAAATTGAGACACGAACTGGCGTTAGAGATCAACAAAGCGCCTGGCAAAATCGTCTACACGACTGAGCGAGAAAACCTGGAGCAAGAATTCGAGCAGCATTTCGACAGGTAGCGAAATTCAATAAGTCCAAAAATGTCGATTTCCAGTGGGAAAAGCCCCATTCCGGAATTAATCTGCCGCACGTATGATGGCATCATGAAAAAATCTATTCTCACACCCACGGTACTCTGCACCATTCTGGTTTCATGCGCTAGCCCGTCTCTTGCGCAGTATCAGGGCAACCCATCCGGGTCGTCGTCGTACCAGAGCGGATCGTCGTTGAATCAAAGTGGCTCGACTCAATTCATGGCTCCGAATTACTGGGGCGATAATAGAGTGAAGAACCGCTCAACAGCTGCGCAGCCACAAAGCCAAAGTAGTCCGCCCATGAGTGGCGGCAGGTCTAAAGGCGGCGGTGGTTCAATGCTCGGCGCGCTCATGGGACCGGCAATGATGGCGTCTACGATGGTGATGGGACGAGGTATGAGAGGCATGGGTCGTGGTTATGGCCCGCATTCGCCTAAGCATCAGAAAGATGACGACGAGCAAAAAGAAAATCGCAAACAGAAAAAACTGTCCAGTCGTGCAGCGCAACATCCGTCCGTAAATGACGAGAACTCACTTCCGGATCCGCTGTATCCGATGCAAGG
>PNLN01000097.1 GCA_013823055.1 Cyanobacteria bacterium DS2.3.42 | reverse complement strand
GGACTTCAAAGAATACCTTCTCAAAGAAGCAAAATTTGCGCCTGACCATGTCCGTCTTTTGACTGACGAACAAGCAACCAGAGAAAACATTCTCGACACTGTTGGTGACAAGTGGTTGCCGCACGTCGCTAACCCGGACGATCTGGTCTTGATCTATATATCAAGCCACGGAAGCCCATCCAAAGTCGATTTGAACGGCGTCAATTACCTGGTCGCTTACAACACTGACAAAAACAGACTCTACGCGACCGGCGTGCCCATGCAAGACCTTGTCAAAATGATCAAGGAGCGCGTTCACTCCGACCGTATAGTGCTTGTGATGGACGCCTGCCACTCGGGCGCTGCCAATACCGCCGGGAAGGGTCTTTTCCGCATCGCAAATTTCAGCGCCGATGAATTAGCTCAAGGAAGCGGTCAATTGGTGATCTGCTCGAGCGAGCCGACGCAAACTTCGTGGGAATCCAAGCGCTATCAAAATGGTGTGTTCACACACTATTTGCTCGAGGGCTTGAGACAAAATGGAGGCATGAACAAACTTGGCGACGCCTTCAAACACATGCAAGAAAAGGTGCAGGAAGAAGTGCTCAGAGATCGCGGAGAATTGCAGAAACCGCTGCTGAAGAGCAAGTGGGTCGGCGATGACCTGATTCTCGGAATCGCGCCCTTAGCACCACGCATGGGATTGGATGAAGATCAACCGAAGGCTACGCCGATTCCGCAAGCAAGCAAGACGGTAGCGGGCGGAGCAGGTAAGTCGACTACCCCTTCAGCAAAAGTGCCACCAAAAGCAGTGGCGCCAGCAAAGGCTCCAGTTAAAGCACCGGTCAAGAAATAACAGATTACTTGTCGGTGACGAGAAAAATGTCCGTGCGCCCGAGCTTTTTGTGCTCGAGCACATTGAAGTTTCTCTCCAGATGTTCCATAAACTTCTGGTATACCATCCATGCCACTGTCCAGTTTTCCGGCGCTTCTCTAATTACAAACCAGGTTCGCCCAGAAATCTTTTGCAATCCGGGCACCAGAAGTTTAACGTCAACAAACTCTGTTTTTTCCTTGTTCAAGACGTGGTCGACTGCGACGTCGTAGGTTTTGATTTTGCCTCTGTAGTAATAGTTGAACAAGTACTCGGAATGATAATTCCACACAATTACCTTGTCGCCAGGTTCTTCATAAGCCTGAATGTACTGAGAAGTTTCGCGCCAATCTTCAGAAACTGGATGCGTGAAAAGGTGTGCAAGGTTCATCCACATAATCGCCACATACAAAACAGCAATAAACACTGCCAGTACTCTCAGCTTCATAGATTTCCACAACTCGCCCCAGCCCGCTGAGATGATGATGAAAGCGAACGGCGAAGCAAACATCAAATAGCGCGTAATAACGAACGAAGCAGTAAATTGCGACGCCACCAGGGCAAGCAGAATTGGAATCACAGCCCAGAAAGAGCACCATATGAGCCACCGCTCTTTTAGCGCAGGCAGGAAAGAAAGGGCCATCAAGCACAGAACCACAAATGAATAGAAATCAGCCAGCATGCCGCCTGCGTAGGGTCCTTCGCATTCCTGAATCGGCAAAGCCGTGCTTGTGAAATTGACAAACATCATGAGCGCGTCAGAAATCTGTGGCACGGGAAGACCGTAGCGCCATTCGTCATAAGCACTGTGAGCTGTTATTCCCGGCATCTTCCAGGCAAAGCAGAGATAAAGCGCAATGACGGCAACAAAACAGGCGATCGCGGCGGGCGTCAGCTTACTTTTTCGTTCTTTCCAAAGAACAAGCGCAATGTCACAACCCAACAAAACCGCAGTCAAAGGCAGCGTCCAGACCATCAATGTCCGCACTGCCGCCCAAGCGTATACGAACTGTGCATTGCCTGTTTGCCAGGCTTTCAAAAATGCAATGCTGCCCAGCAAGGCGAAAAAACTGCCGAGTGTGTACATGCGAACGAGCTGGCAGTAGTGCACTTCCATGGGCGAAATGGCCATGAGCGCCGCCGCTACAAGTGCAACCTTTCTGCCGGATACGAGCGTGGCCAGATAGTAAGTCAGAAAGATATTTGCAGTGCCGAAGATCACAGAAAGAAGTCGCAGCCATTCTTCACTGCTGCCGAAATTCATCCACAATTTGAGCAAGAAGAAGTAGACCGGCCGAATCGAGTCGAATGCAATTAATTCCGGATCGCCCTTTCCTGTGGCAACCAGAACGCTGTATATCTCGTCTCCGAAAAGTCCGTATGTTCCAAGTTCGTTAAGTCGAAGAACCAGACCAAGACCAACTATCGCCAATAGGATACAGAGCGCCAGTACCGCAAGCTTTTCCTGGCGATGGGAGAGCAAATTCGACCAAAAACTTTTGTTCGAATCTTTGCTGACATTTTCGGGATCATGTACTGTCAACTAAATTGCCCCGGCAGCTCCAACTGCCGACTATAGTAATTTTTTTGTCAGTATGCAATGCCGAATCATTAAAGTACGCAGAGAGAGCAATTGGATCCTGTTGCTCTCTCTTACGAATTGATTATGTCTTGATAGTCGAACTTCAGGCAGGCGGTCCGCGTTCCTCGGCCAATCGAAGTTTTAAGGTTGAAAAACTCTTGATCATCAAGTAGCTCCGAGAGTAATACGTGATTGTGTCTTATTGAGTGTTTTCGCTATGCAAATGAGAAACCGATGTTTGACCCACCGCGAGATCCTTAGATGTAGCGGCGGTACTATAGGGTTAAGCGACCCACGCAGGTCTCACTTGCATTCTTCAACTAAACCACGCTGATCAATCGTTGTCAAGCATTTAATAAACACGCGCCAGTGCGGGTTTCCAGACAGAACCCCACAGGCTGGCGCTTTCAGCGGACAAGTATTTTCGACACCATATGTGGTATCAGTTTTTCTTCAAAGCCTGCGGACTGGCACAGGGATGAACAAAAACAGGAAGTGGATTGCGTTCAACAAATTGACGTTGATGCCAGTAAGGGTAAATTGGCGTTTGCTCGCTGACGGCATCCAGTCTCGAAATCTGATCTTCGCTTAAGCACCAACCAACGGCACCAAGATTCTGTTTCAACTGCTCTTCATTGCGTGCGCCCATCACTATGTTAGAAACCGATGGTCGCTGCAGTAACCAATTGAGAGAAATTTGCGCAATCGATTTTCCAGTCTCTTTTGCAATTTCATCAAGTACATCAACTACGCCATAAAGATATTCATTGTTGACCGGCGGTCCGAAATCGGCAGTCTTGTGCAGACGGCTTACTTCAGGCAAAGGCTCGTTGCGACGGATCTTTCCAGTCAGGCGGCCCCAGCCGAGAGGGCTCCACACCATCGTGCCGATCTTTTGGTCGAGCGCCAGTGGCATGTGCTCCCACTCGAACTCTCGCCCAATCAACGAATAGTAGGCTTGATTAGCAACATAACGCGACCAACCATATCGATCAGATATATCGAGCGACTTCATCATGTGCCAGCCGGAGAAGTTCGAGCAACCGATGTAGCGAATCTTGCCGGCCTTCACCAGATTATCCAGCGTGGACAAAACTTCTTCGACCGGCGTGAGCGCATCAAAACCATGCATGAAGTACAGGTCGATGTAATCCGTGCCCAGCCGTTTCAAACTGTCATCGCAAGCTTTTATGATGTGATGCCTCGAAGAACCAAGATCGTTTGGTCCCTCGCCCATGCGAAAAGTAGCCTTGGTCGAAATCAACAGTTTGTCGCGCTTGCCCTTAATCGCCTTGCCGAGAATCTCTTCAGAGGCGCCCTGTGAGTAAACATCTGCAGTATCAAAAAAATTGACTCCGGCATCGAGACAGAGATCGACCATTCGCGTCGCTTCTTTGACGTCGGTATCACCCCATGCTTTGAAAAGTTCTCCGCCACCGCCGAAGGTGCCAGTGCCAAAACTCAAGACGGGCACTTTGAGGCCGGAACGTCCCAGTTGTCTAAATTCCATTTTGAACACCTCACTTGTTTTGCGATTTACCGTAAGAGTGGCGCATTGCATGCGCCAATTTTTATTCAAGGCGCATGCAATGCACCACTACGCCTTACCTCTATATAAGTGCCATTTACCTCTCTATAAGTGCCATGCGCTTAGCCTCATAGCGATCGCCGGAAGTTCTTTGAGCAAGCTCTTCGAGCGATTCGAGATCTCGCTGCTCGAGAACTAGAGAAAACGCCGCTGAATTTTCCTCGAGATACTTGACGCGTTTCGTCCCAGGAATTGGAATGATGTCCTTGCCTTGCATCAACAACCAGGCAATAGCAACTTGCGCAGGAGTTGCATCATATTTGCTCGCGACTTTTTTCACCTGTTCGACTAACTGCAGATTTTTAGCGAAATTCGCACCCTGGTAACGAGGGTCGCAACGCCTGTAATCATCTTCTGCAATATCATCAAATGATTTGATCTGACCCGTGAGAAAGCCGCGTCCAACCGGAGAGTATGCAACCAGGCCTATGCCTAATTCACGCGCGCACGGCAAAATGCGCTCTTCCAATCCTCTCTCCCAGAGCGAATATTCAGACTGCAATGCAGAAATCGGATGCTCCCGGCAAGCACGCCTGAGCGTATCGGGACCGGCTTCAGACAATCCGAGATAACGGATTTTTCCAGCTTCAACAAGCTCCGACATCGCACCGACTGTTTCCTCAATCGGAATTTTTGGATCAACGCGATGCTGATAAAAGAGATCGATGTGATCAATTCCCAGTCGCTTCAATGATTCGTCTGCGACTTCCTTTACTCTTTTCGGATGACTGTCAGGGCCTTTTGTCACTCCATTTTCAATTTTGAAACCAAACTTGGTAGCGACAATCGCTCTATCTCTTTTGCCCTTGAGCGCACGACCGACAAGCTCTTCATTTGTATAAGGTCCATAGACTTCGGCAGTGTCCAAGAAGTTGACGCCGAGGTCTAGAGCGCGATGGATGGTTCTTATCCCTTCAGCCTCATCCGGAGAACCATACGCCCAGCTCATGCTCATGCAGCCCAAGCCGATTGCGGACACCTTCAGTCCAGCGGTACCGAGATCTCTATACTGCATACAGTCGCGCCCCTCCGAATGTGAATGGCGAAATTGGCACCGCGATGCGGCAGCTCATTCAAGGGGATAGATTATCCCGCAAATCGCAAACCAAGTGATGAACAATCAATTAGACCAGTCGTCTAGTACTTTGTCAACCAGCCAACCTGGTATCTTTACTGAAAGTTGAGTCGAGGTACCAAATTGCGGATTTTGTGTTCATACACGCAATGCGTCTCCAGCGCGTGTATTAGACCTGCGCACCGAGGTCGAACAACTGAAACGGGCGCTTTTGGAACTGTTCAGTTCTGTGGAATAACGCAAAGATGACAACAACTGACAGCGACGGAAAGAAAGGAACCCTCCTTCAACAGGCGCCTGTGACTGCAGCACTTTTCGCTGCAAACATGATTGTTTTTATTTTGCTGGTCGTTTTAACTTCGGCACGCTCCATACTTGTTCCGACCGAGCAAATACTGATCAACTGGAGCGCCAACTACGGGCCACTTTCTTTAGGCGGCGAACCCTGGAGAATAATCAGCAACATATTTTTGCACGCAAGTATCTTTCACCTCGCGGTCAATCTATATGTGCTGTTCAACCTCGGTCCGTACGCCGAGAACCTCCTGGGCAGCAGGAGAATGTTTGCTTTGTACATGGTCGCTGGAATAGCCGGCTCGCTCTCTAGTTTGATCTGGAATCCCTATCAAACAAGCGCAGGCGCATCGGGTGCGCTCTTCGGACTGTTCGGATGCTTTGTCGAAGAGTCTGTCCTTGGCAGCGGTTTCAGCCTGAAAGAAATTCTTCGTCCAGCTAGAGTCATGTTGCTGGTCGCCGTCGTATTCAGTTGCATCTACGGTGCTTTCATGCCAGGTATCGATAACGCCGCGCACCTGGGCGGCTTTCTTGCCGGAGCGCTCTTGTCGAGTTTTTTCCGCAAAGACTTGAAAGCAAGCTGGAATAAGAGAGACTCGGCAGTCGTGGGGCTTTCCCTCACCGCCCTCATACTCGGGACAAGCGCAGAGTATTTTAGTGTTCGTGGCAATCCGCAATTCCTGGCAATGCATGATTATCAAAATGCGCTTCCCTTATTGAAAGAGAAAAAGTATCAGGATGCGCTGACTTACCTGAACTCCGCAGCAGATCGCTACAAGAGCGTCGACATTTTTCTCGAGCGCGCCAGCGCACTATGTGAGCTCGGGCGCTTCGAAGAAGCAATTGCAGATTGCAATAGCGCCATTGCCATGGAACCGAACAACGGCAAGTGCTACATCATTCGCGGCTCCGTTCGCCACGCTCAAGGCAATGAGCGCATGGCCATTGAAGACGTTAGCAAGGCAATCGAAATTGTTCCTAAGAATCCAGTCGGGTACAACAATCGCGCCTGGTCCTACGCCGCTATGGGCAACTGGAAAAGTGCAATCGAGGATTGCAACAGGGCACTGGCAATCGATCCCAATCATGCGCTAACGCTTGACACCCGCGGTTTGTGCTACTTCGCACTGGGTCAGTATGAATTGGCTTCGGAAGATCTGACGAAAGCTGCAAAATCGTCTCCGGATGGAGGCGCGGCGGCTCTATTTCACCGTGCCCTTGTAAACGAGCGCCTCGGCAGGAAAAAGGAAGCGGAGGCCGACCGTTTCGAAGCGCAGAGACTGAAATACGAACCGGAAGCATGGGAAGCCAGCCTTAATGCGGAAGGAGCCCAGCATTAACGTTAAAACAAAAGTTGCCATGAGGTTTCGACACAGTGAGGCTGCGTTAGAATAACGCCTAACTTGGGCGACGAAAGTGTCGTTCTGCCCGTCTACATGCATTAGCGAGGAGAATCACTCATGCAAAAAAAGTGGATACCAGAAGGACAACATGTATTGACGCCGTACCTCATCGTTAAGGACGCTGCCAAATTTATCGAATTTGTCGAGAAGACTTTTGACGGCACCACCACTGAATGTCTCAAGCATGACGACGGAAAAATCGGACACGCTGAAATCAAAATCGGCGATTCGAAAATCATGCTCGGCGAAGCTTGCGATGAATTCAAAGCGATGCCGGCAGGAATTTACGTCTATGTCGAAGACACTGATGCTACCTATCATCGCGCGTTGAAAAACGGTGCGACATGCGTTCACAAACCCAAAGATCAATTTTATGGCGATCGCTCGGGTGGCGTGCAAGATCAATGGGGCAACTTCTGGTGGATCGCAACTCACAAAGAAACCGTGAGCCATCAGGAATTGCAAAAACGCATCGAACAGATGAAAAAAGAGCCGGCGCTCAAGAAATAAGTTCAGCGCGTCGACTACTGAAACAAATCAAGTTGCATCACAGTAACTGGGTTGCCGTGACAGGTGTCCTTGCCGATTTCTTTCCATCCAAGCCGCGTGTACCAATCGGGAAGTGTTTCTTCATAGGTAAGCAGATAGATCGTTTCATGCCCTAACTGGCGTGCGATGTTCTGTATCTCCGTGACCAGTCGTGAGCCGATGCCCTTGCCGCGATAAAGGGTATCAACGTAAACGCTTCCCAACCATGGACTCAAGTCTGCTCGAATACCATCGTTGTCTCGCAGCGACGCCATTCCCAGCGGCAACCCGTCTTCATTGAGGTAGAGAACGGTCAAAGGTATTTGGTCGGAATTGCAATGTTGGGCGAAACTCTCAATCCGTTTGGTCAAAGTGTAGGACGGATTGTACTTTCCCCACGTCTTGAACGCCCACCAGGCGCACAATCCAACCAGTTGGCTGAGCTCGCTTAGATAAACAATCCGCGCCGTGTCCGGTCCATTCAATAATTTGTCGTAGCCATCTTGCCTGCTTGAAATTGACCATTGAGCCTTTGGCTCAACAGCATCCATAAGGTCCGCATCCGCCATGCATCGGTCCCCGCCATTGTTTTTAATTACTGCAACTGTGCACTAACTTTGTGACAGACGATGGGCATAGAGATTAAATAGCCGACCTGCTCGTCGTACAGCGTGCTGAGACTACGTATTGCGGTTATTCAAAAATCCGGTAAGGTTTAGTCTTTCTTCGTTCCAACAAGAATCTCAGTCGCACCGGCTGCGGTGCCAATGTAATGTTTCGCGCGCAATTCACTGAGCGTTTCACTCATCGCTTTGTAGGCGTCGTCCTTCATCTTGCCTGGCTTGCCCTTATAGTCTTCCGGCATCATAGGCGGCAATATGCGAGCATGGATGGGCTGAAAAGTGCGTAATTCATTGCGGTTTTTTGGAAAAACCTCATAGGTTCCATAAATCACAATTGGAACAATTGGCACATCAAGTTCCAAAGCCAGGTTGAAACAGCCGGCGCGAAAAGGCAGAATCTCACCTGTCTCAGTCCTTGTGCCTTCCGGAAACATCATCACCGAAGCGCCCATTTTAAGCCACTCTTTGCAGGTCGCCATCATCTCTTTTATGGACGACAAATTGCCGCGACGAATTTTCACATACTGATTTAAATACATGTTCCAGCCAATCAAAGGAATATTGAAAATGGTCTCCTTCGAGACAAATTTGAATTTTCTGAATGTCGCGTAGCAAACCAAAATATCGAAGTAAGACGAGTGGTTGCCGATGATTACGTAAGTCTTGTTCGGGTCAATGTGTTCGCGTCCTTCGATTTTGAATTGCCAGAAAGGATTCAAAGGAAGATAGTGCCAGCCCCAGAAGCACGAAATCATGTGCACAATTTGCCGGCGCTTATCGAACGGGAATGTAAGCACCGTGGCAATCGCAGTTATGGCATTGAAAAACGCAGACGACAAAATGAAGTAGAGCAAGAAGACAATTGAAAAAACTTTGTCTACGGCTACTTGTATTGCGTTTCTCGGTCGTTCTACTGCTTGCAATTTTTCTTCCAATTTCTCAAGGGGTCTTAACCGAGCGCTGTACTTCGTTTTGAACGGCTTCAACTGACGAGTTCGGCAAAACCCGAACCGTGTGTCCCCACTCGATATCACGTTCCAGCAAGCTGTCGCACAGCAAGAGTTTATTCACAGAACGCTCAATGTTGTTGCAAATTCTATCCAGCGGCAAATCTTCATCGGCAGTGCCAAAAGGATGCTCTTTCTCTTCTGCAACCACCTCTAGACCGAGCACCATATAAGCACCGACAAGAACAACGGGAACCATCCACATTCCAAATTCATGCGCCAATGTAAAGGCAACAAGAAGCAGATAGGTAACGATGATATGCAGAATTATACTTTTGTGCGAAACCGTAATTGGCGATGTGGCAATGCGTTCACACGAACCTAAAATATCAAGCAAAGCACGAGCGTGTGGGTCAATGACATTGAACATCATGTCGTTCAATCTGCCCTCGCGGCGTTTTTGATCGAGAATTGCATAAATCTCTTCGACAATGAGCATCGGATGTTCACTCACAGGATTGTCGCACTCCGGCGCTCGTGAGTGAGAGGAATCAAGCAATCTCAAATGGTCTTTCATCGCATAGGCGAAGCGAATGAGGACCGCCGCCAGAACTTCTCGCTCTTGCATATTAGGACGCACAAACTCGTAATACTTTATCGACAGGTTACGCAAATCATTTACTAGCTGTCCCCAGGCGCGGCGTCCTTCCCACCAGCGGTCATAGGCGCTGTTGGTACGAAAAACGAGCAACATCGAAAGAATCACTCCGGCAAACAAACTGGAGTTTGCCTCCATCACACACTTTTCAGGAATCAGATTCGGAGCGAAGATCGCAATCATCGAAGAGATTGCGGCAATGACTATCAAATACCACTGCAGCTTTTTGAGGACCGAAAAATTGAACAGTCCCTGGAGTATCGCTTGAATGTCTCTGTTCTGCATGATGCCTTTCGCTTTCGAGCCTCGGCGACTGATCGGTGAGGTGCCGTAGAAAAGATCATATCTAATAGGTCCTCTCGACAACAAGCAAGTACGAAGCTAGATGCTTAACGAAGACTTAGATTCAAGGCGGAACCGCGTGCTCTTGCGCGCGTCTACGGGTTTATATATGGCAGAAACTCGCCCCTTCCGCTTCAATAATCACTGGTTGAAACTACGAGAACATGTCTTTACTTCGGCTTCACTGCTACGATCTTGTGGGGTCCTGGGAAAGATGGAACTTGTCAGGATATTGAAAGTCTTGGGGTCCAATCAGGAAAAATGAGCATCTCACCCCGGACGAAAATCATTGCTCTGACGGCAGTATCCCTGGCCCTGCTTGGCACAACACTGCAAGCTAAGGCTCAGGGCGGCGCTCTCAGCAACTCGGAGTTCTTGAAAGCTCAAGCACCCCCAAACTCCAGCAGCAGTCCAGACCCTTCCATTCAAAAGTCTCAGAACGATCCGTATTTGAACAAAGTTCAAACGGATCCGGCGCTGCAGAGGTCGCTTACAGATCCAGCGAGGAAAGCGCAGGCGGACATTCCGACTCCGCCACCGACAGGATTTCTGACAAACCCGCCGGCCAGCACAAAATTAGAGGACCTATATCCAACTCCCACGCCCCAAGCACCCTTCACTGGCGCGACCGGCGATCCGCAATTGCAAGGCCCTGACTTACAAAAAGCTCGCAGTGTTACGCTCGATCCAATTCCAATGTCGCAACTCTTGCCGATTGGAAAAAAGAAACTACCGGCGATCAGGCTGGAAGCAACTTACACAGACATCATTTCGCTAAAAGACTGTCTCAATTATGCACTCTACAACAGCCTGCCCATCCGCATCTCCGATGCCGGCTATGACTCACAAAAATATTTGTTCGTGAGCGCACTCGGTCAGTTTTTGCCGGACTTCACTCAAACCTTGCGCTATCAACAAGTCGACAGCCAGCGCCCACCCATCACAAACACTCTCACAGACTCGACCACCGTCAGATTTCCTGTTTTCCAAGGTGGCGGTGTTTTTTACAACTCGCTCGTCAATTTGCATCGAACAAAAGCAGCGAAAAGCAGCTATAAAGCCACAATCAATGATACGTTGTTGGAGGTTTACCGGCGCTACAACGAGTTGATTCTCAATCATGTTCTTCTGCAAATTCGAGTCAAGTCAGTGGAACTGTCGCGCGCTCAATTGGCGCTCAACGAGCAGCTAAAGGAAGCAGGCGTCGGCACCAACTTTGCCATTTATCAATCACGCACACAATTGGCTCTCGACAAACAAGCGCTCTTGCAACAGCAAGTTGCAGTAAGGCAATCGGCCATTCAGCTGTCCGTGGCGATGAATTCGAATATCTCGTCCAATATTTATCCTGATGAATTACGGGCGGTCGAAGCTCGTCTGGTGGACCAGGAGTGGGTAATCAATCAGCTTGTTGCAGTAGCAGCCAAACGCCGCCCGGAATTGAAGCAGTTCGAAGAGCTGCGCATTGCAGCCCGGCGGAATGTGCAAGTCGCCGCGTCACCGCTCTATCCCACCCTTCAATTCTTCGCGTCGAAGACGCACAGTACCGTAACGAGCAATGGAAGCAGTGGCGGCAACAACAGCAACCTTTCAGGCTCCACCGTCATCATTCCGACCGGCGGTGGTGGAGGCGGCATCGGTATTAGCGGAAACGGCGGCAGATCATTTAGCGGTGGCTTCGACTTGAGCTGGAACCTGGACGGCTTTGGCGTCGTTGATGCGGGCCGGACGCTATCGGCAAAAGCGCTTGCCAGACAGGCAATGCTGCAATCGAACCAGCAGTTGCTGACCGTTCTCCAGGAAATCCACGGATCGTATCTGAACATGCTCACCGCCTCCGAACAGGTCGACGTCGCCGGCGAAGCGGTCTTTTCATCCGGCGAGCAACTCCGTCTGGCCAACCTGCGCCTGCGCTACGGGCAAGGTATCAACCTCGAACTGATTCAGGCGCAGAGGGACTACATCACGTCTCTGGTCTCGCAAGCGCAGGCGATTATCACGTATAACATTTCGCAGGCTCAGCTTCTCCGAGATACAGGTATGATTTCGGTGGGCGCCCTGACGACAACCAGACCGCCCAAGATAAGTTCCACGGGCAGTTTGCAATACTAGAATAGTTAGGAACATGTCTTACTTGCGCTCGTCGATTTAAATCATTACTGTTTACATCTATGAATTGGTTGCAACAGCTCTTGAATCCCAAAGAAGCCGCACGCGAAGCAAGTCGCGAGTCGAGTCAAAACTCAAATATCGTCGTAAGCACGAGACCCGACGGCTCGAAGAAGAAACGCTCTAAGAAGCGGCTCTGGATTATTGTCACAGTGCTCGTCCTTGCGGCAGCAGCAGCGACCTATTTCTTGATGCAGGGCAAGGGCGTCAACAAAGATTGGAAGAAGGACGCAATCACCGTTAAGCGTGGCACGGCAACTCTCAAGGTTGTCGCTACTGGATTGATTAAACCGGTCAGGGAAGTGAAAATCAGTCCCAAGCAGACCGGACTTTTGATAGCACTTTATGTTGGCCAGGGCGACCGCGTCAAAAAGGGTCAGATTCTGGCCTTGATGGACGACAGCAATTTAGCCGGTCAGATTGATGCGGCACGCGGTGCGTGGCTCTCATCGGTGGACAACAGCAACAAGCTCAAGCGCGGTAATCGCCCGCAAGAAATATTGGCGGCGCGATTTCAACAGCAGCGAGCCAGAGAAGGCGTGCGCAACGCCGAACATAATATAAGTAGATTGCAGGCTCAGATGGAAGCGCTCAAAGCACAGCTTAAACGCAACGAGCAGTTTGCCAAGGCACAGACATTTTTGGCAAAGAGTGGTGCCATTTCCGAGCAATCAAGCATTGATGCAGAAACCGCAGCCATGGTGACAAGGTCGCAATTGAACGCAGCCGAGCGAGAGCTCAGCCAGGCGCAGGCTTCCAAAGTTCAAGCCGAAGCAGATAAAGATGCGGTGGAAGAACAATATAAATTGATGGCGGCCGGATTCCGAACAGAAGATGTTTCTGCAGCCTACCATTCGTCCGAGCAAACTAGAGGACAGTTGAAATATCTGGAAAGTCTGCGCAACGACACGCGCATCAGAGCGCCATTTGACGGCATCATCACGCAGAAGTATGCGGACACAGGTGCTATTGTTACGCCGACCACGTCTGCTGCAACCACATCTGCAACGTCAAGTTCTATCGTCGCGCTGGCCGGAAGACTGGAAATGGTGGCTCAAGTTTCCGAAGCAAATGTGCCGAAGATCCGGATAGGGCAAGACGTTGAGATAACCGCTACGTCTTTTCCGGATAAAGTATTCCATGGCAAAGTTACACAAATTGCGCCGGCGGCTATCGTGACAATGAACGTCACCACTTTTGAAGTGCACGCCAAAATCGTCGACGACACTGAAAATAAGCTGCTTTCAGGTATGAATGTCAGCACTGGTTTTTTGGTTGGAGAGCAAGAAGACGCTCTTATGATACCTGCAGTTTGCGTGGTATCACGCCGTGGTGAAACCGGAGTCTACATTCCAGACAAAGACGGAAACCCTGAATTCAAGAAGGTTAAGACGGGAGCTGCGGTGGACAGAGACATAGTGGTTCTGGCCGGCTTGAAAGAAGGCGACTACGTATTTAAAGGATTGTCTAAAGAACACCTTGAGAAAGAAGGATACCTGGGCAGAGGCGGCGGCATGGGCGGACCCGGTATGGGCGGCATGGGCGGCGGCAGAGGTGGTAGAGGCGGCGGAGGCGGCATGATCCCGCGTGGACTTGGACGCTAACTTTATTTTCGGAAGAGCTCGCCATGGGCTTTAAAGAGCTAGTCGTAATTGCCTGGCAAGGCATCCTCAGTAATAAACTGCGCAGTAGCCTGACGGTGCTGGGCATCGTGATCGGCATCGCCTCTGTAATTACACTAATGGGAATCGGCGAAGGCGCAAAAAAAGAAGCTGAAAAACAAGTTCAATCGCTGGGCGTCAACCTTATATATGTTCGACCCGGTGCCGCCAGCAATGCCAGCATCTCACAAGGACAAGGAACGGCGCCCACTCTCACTTATGACGATGCAAAAGCGATAAAGGAAACTTGCCCATCGGTAGATGAAGTAGCTGCGCAATATCAAAGCTCATATCAAGTTCAACATGGCGAATACAACACCTCGACCACGGTATTGGGCACTGAGCCTGCTTATCCGGAGGTGCGCAATTTCCATCCGGCACGCGGACGCTTTTTTGCCGCAGACGACATGAAAGACGCAACGCGCGTCTGCACAATCGGCGACACGGTCAAGGAAGACCTTTTCCCTGATGAATCGGCAATTGGCAAACAAATTCTAATACGCGGAGAACTCTTTGAAGTAATTGGCGTCATGGAAAAAAAGGGCGCCAATCAAATGACTGATATGGACGACCAGATTTTCATTCCGATTACAACCGGCTACAGCACTCTGTTTGGACTGAACACTGTAACTGGACAAGCAGTAAAAATGGTGCTGGCGCGCGCCAAAGACGGGCAAGATTTGCAAGCGCAATTTCAAATTACCAATTTGCTGCGCCTGCGCCACGGCATAAAATCGCCCGACCAGGACGATTTCCAGATCAGGACGCAGATGGACATTATGCAAACGGCGCAATCAATAACCGGTGTATTCTCCCTTCTGCTTGGAGCCACCGCCGGAATCTCTCTTGTTGTCGGCGGCATCGGTATCATGAATATCATGCTTGTGTCGGTCACTGAACGCACTAGAGAAATCGGCATTAGAAAAGCAATCGGCGCAAAATTCGCTGACATACTCTGGCAATTTGTGCTTGAGGCGATCATTCTTTCAGTTGCCGGTGGATTGCTAGGCATCGCATTGGGCATGCTTGGCTCGGATTGGATCGGCCGTTTTGCCAATTGGACCTGCATCGTCACTCCATTTTCAGTTTTCATGGCCTTTGCCGTTTCCCTTGCCATCGGGCTTTTCTTCGGCATCTATCCGGCGCGCAAAGCAGCATTGCTAGATCCAATCGTCGCCTTGAGGACAGAGTGACATGGCAGAAAATGTCGTCCAACTTGAAGGTATTACACGCGTCTATGAGATGGGAGAGGAGCCGCTCTACGCTCTCAAAAACCTGACCCTCTCCATTGAAGATGGTGACTACGTAGCGATCATGGGCACCTCCGGTTCCGGGAAGTCGACCTTGATGAATTTGATTGGCTGCCTGGACAGAGCGACAGAGGGGCGTTATCTGCTCAATCAAAAAGATGTGTTCGATCTAACTGATGATGAGTTGGCTGAGATTCGCAATTCCACAATCGGTTTTGTTTTTCAGCAATTCAATTTGCTTTCTTCCATGACAGCAATTGAAAATGTGATGCTGCCTCTGGTTTATGCCGGACTGAGCAAAGAGCAAAGAACCTTGCGCGCTCAATATGTGCTGCAGCAAGTCGGCCTAGGTCAAAGAATGTACCATCGACCGACCCAGCTTTCAGGCGGACAGCAACAGCGCGTGTCCATCGCCCGTGCCATCGTCAACAAGCCCAGGATCTTGCTTGCAGACGAACCTACCGGCGCGCTCGACAGTCACACTGCGACAGAAATTCTAGAGCTATTTGATGACCTGGTCGAGCAAGGAATCACAGTCATTCTTG
>PNLN01000254.1 GCA_013823055.1 Cyanobacteria bacterium DS2.3.42 | reverse complement strand
TCTGAATCTACTCGATCGCAAAGATCGCGCGGGTACATCGCTACGGTGAGAGTGGCCTGGTTTAAATAGACATCCGGCAATAGGCGCAAAACTGTGTTGGTTAGTGCTTTCAATTGCTGGCTGGTTTCACCGCTTTGTTTTATTCTGATGACGCCATGCGTATCCTGTCCGAGCGCCAATTTCTCGTGCCTTCTCAAGCCTTTTGGCTTTCCGTCGTGATACCAGAGCGTTTCATAAATGCGAGTTTTTCCCCAGTTTCCGTTTTCTCCATTTCTGACTTTGTAGGCAACTTCAACATTGACGAGCGGGGATATCGGAGATTTTGGAAACTTGAGATACTCGCTCATTGGTTTTGTGCTGAGACTCATGACCCAGTCTGCGTTCTCTTCATATTTTTCCGGCAATGGTCCGATTTCTTCTACTGCCATCGCTGCATTGGCGCATAGACAGAAAAAGAGTGGAATAATGAGACCGGAGAAACGCATCGACATGGCGACTAGTCTACCAATTAAAAGCAGGAACAACCCGGCATCGCGTGCTCGCGGCAATATGCTGCTTCTGATCGCTCTTCTGGGCGGCATTATCATCGTTGTTGTGGTAATCGGCATCGGTGTGATGCTGGTGCTCTTTTCGCAACAAAAAGGAAGGCAGTCGGCCGACGAATTAGCCTTGACGTTGGCGCAGGTCCTCAATCGAGACGACCGCCAGGGACAGATGAACAATCTTGTCGAGCGATCGCGAGAGCTGGTGTTTTCTTCACGTAAAGCCTATGACGATTGTGTTTCCGAGGAATTTCATAACATGGAGCCTTTGATGCGAGACTTGCTTGAGGAGTCGCGCACAGGTGCCCAGCATGTGGAAAAGACGCGTGAATCTCTTTCTGCAGCTATTCTTGCCGACATGCAAATCGCCCAGAAGGATTTCAATCAGCGATTGAAACAGGCTCAGTCTTTTAGTCTTGGTTGGATGAAAACTGCTGTGCCGACTTTGAAACAGCTAGAACTTGGTTCGATTGAAAAGGTAAACTCGAATGTGATGGCGCCTCCAGGTTTTGCAGAGTTGAGAAAACTGGACGAAAAGATTGGAATTTGCGATCCTCAAAGTGGAGTTTATTTCGGCAACATCAATGCCAAATTGCCCGGTGCCGACGGGGATTTGGATTTTAAACTGTCTTCATTGGCGCCGCCGGTTGGCTCGACAGTATCCGCCGCCCGCCTGACAGACTCGAGAGTTTTTAAACAATCCAAAGTCTTGCCTTTAGCCTCAGAAGGCGGCGGAGATAAAGACGCATCTCAGACTGAAGAAGAGAAACGCAAGGCGCAGCGAATCTATCAAATTCCGTCGGCGGTGAAGGTAAAACTCTCAGTCGCCGTAAGTGCAGGCGGAACCAACCAGTTGCAGGACCATCTTGGTGTCATCACTACCGCCACTACAGGCGGTGCGCAGCCGGCGCCTGATTTGCCTTAGGGTAGAGTTTTGTGGGTGGAGGCGGGCGATGCATTTTTGCACTGGTCGACGCATGGCGTCGACCCTACAAAGCTGCGGCCGTTTGGCGGGAAGCCTTGCTGATTATGTCGACTGCCTTCTTTATGTCTTCTTTTTCCAGACCGTAGTGCGTAACCAGTCTGACTCGATATCGATCGACATTGTTGGCTAGCAATCCGTTTTCTTTCAATGTCTGCATGAGTTTGGTTACGTCGCCGTTTTTCTTGCTGAAAAACACCATGTTGGTATGGACCGGGTCGACGTTCAAGTCCGGAATGTTCTGCAAACCTTCAGCCAAGATCCTGGCATTCTCATGATCTTCCTCAAGGCGTTCTACCATGGTGTCGAGCGCAACGATACAAGCTGCTGCTAAGACGCCGGCTTGGCGCATGCTTCCACCTACCAACTTCCTGGCTCGATGTGCCTTTTTGATAAATGCTTTTGAGCCCACCACAATCGATCCAACCGGCGCAGAAAGTCCTTTGGAAAAACACATTTGCATCGAATCAACTGGCGCTACCAGCGATGCAACCGGCAGTTTGAGCGCAATGGCTGCGTTGTAAATCCGTGCGCCATCAAGGTGTAGCAAAAGATTGTTGGCTCGGCAAAAGTCACCAACCGAATCTGTATATTCTTTCGATAGAATCCGCCCGTCCTGGGTGTTTTCAATACAGACCAATCTTGAAATAGGACAATGCGGATCATCGAAACGAATTGCTGATTCGATTTCTGCAAGTGGCAAAGTGCCGTCTTTGCTGTTGTCGATCGTGCTTGTATGGATGCCGCCCAGCGATGCAGCGCCACCTTGCTCCCAGAGAAAGATGTGATTGCACTTGCCAACTATGATTTCGTCGCCGCGCTGACAGTGCGCCAAAAGCGAGACAAGATTACCCATCGAGCCACTGGCAACGAAGAGCGCCGCTTCCTTTCCGAATAAGTCAGCGCATTTTTCTTGCAGTCGATTTATAGTCGGATCTTCGCCGTAAACGTCATCACCAACTTCCGCTTTTGCCATTGCTTCAAGCATGGCCGGCGTCGGTTTTGTGACAGTGTCACTGCGCAGGTCAATCATTTAAAGATGCGATTCAGGAATTTGCGAGATTGCCGCTTTCGACAAGATGCCGCGAGTCACTGAATCAGCGACATTTCCATATTGATTGATCAACATCAATGGATATATTCCAAGTGCCAGGATGGAGAGGCTGAGCGCCCAACCGACGATTTTTTCGGTTGGTTTGGCGTCAGACAAGTGGCCTTTCCACTTGGCCATGAGGTCTCCGTAGAAGAGGCGCTTGAAAAGCCAGAGCATGTAGCCGGCGGTCAGTATGACGCCGGTTGCGGCTACGACAATTGATGTTTGAACGAGCGCATGATGAGGCGCTGTGATGGCTGCCAATGGCGATGTGTACGAACCGTAAAAGACCGCCACTTCGGCAACGAAGCCGGAAAGTCCGGGCAAGCCAAGGTTGGCCATGACCGCAAACATCCACATGTAATAGATGTAGGGCATTTCTTTTGCTAATCCGCCGCCAATTTCGTGAATGTCGCGAGTATGCGTGCGTTCGTAGACAGTGCCGACCAGGAAGAAGAGCGCGGCCGAGATGACGCCGTGGCTAATCATTTGGAAGATTGCGCCATTGACTGCAGCAGCAGACAGGGAGCCGATTCCGAGCAGCACAAAGCCCATGTGGCTTACACTTGAGAAGGCGATGATGCGCTTCATGTCAGTCTGGACAAGGCAGGCCATTGCGGCCCAGACAATATTGAAAGCGCCCAAGAGCATGATCCAGTGACCGTAATCAATGAATACAGTCGGGAAGAAGTCCATGCAGATTCTGACCAGACCGTATGAGCCCATTTTGAGCAAGAGGCCAGCCAGGATCATTGAAATGGGTGTGGGCGCTTCAACGTGAGCATCCGGTAGCCAAGTGTGGAACGGGAAGGACGGGAGCTTGATGATGAATGCCAAGAAGAAACCGAGGAAAGCGATCAATTGCGCAGACTTGCTCAAAAGCGGCGCGGCTTGCGCCAGTCTGACCATGTCGAAGGTCGCTAATCCAGGATTGTCGATTGATAGTGAGAAGTAGAGATAGAGCAGCCCGCCCAGCATGAGCACGCCGCCAAAGAATGTGTACAGAAGGAATTTCATCGCCGCATAACTGCGTCTAGGTCCGCCCCAGATTGCGATCAAGAAATACATCGGAACTAGTTCCAGCTCGTACATGACAAAGAATTGCAGCAAGTCGAGTGAAACGAAAACTCCCAAAATCGAGAGTGTCAGAAGCATGACGAAGCTGTAGAAGAGTTTTGGTCGATTGTCGCCGATTGCGGTGGATGCCATTACCGCCATCAAGGTGACGAAGGCTGTCAGTACAACAAGGCAGAGGCTGAAGCCGTCGACACCTACGTGATACTGCACCGGGAAGGGTGAAGTTATCCAGGTCACAATCTGCTCAAACTGATAGCCGGCTGTGTTGGTCTTGAACGACTGCGTGGCGAATGCCGAGAGTACGACCAGCAAGGCGCTGAATGTAATCGCTAATTTGCGTGCCCACTCGGGCGGCATTAGCGCGATCGCTACTGAGCCGATCAAAGGTGTCAAGAGAATAGCTGTGAGAATCGACTGAGGTTGGTCCACTTCAAACTCCGATGGAAATACCGAAATCTTTTGATTCAGGTTCTTAAAACATGCGTGACACAGTATATCGAGGTGTCGCGCGCCATGCCAGGAAGAACCTCTAAAAACGGGCTTACTGAAGCGTATTTGAAAAGAAAAATCTTCTCACTCAAACAAACATAGTAAATATCAACCGTACTTAATCCGAACCTGTCGAGATGGCACTAATATTGATGTGCAATCGTTGCCCTAAGTGCGAAGAACCTCTTGGGAACGGCGAGTAAGCATTCAAGGCAATCTTGAAATCGGCAGCACGAAAATCAGAAGTCAAAGGATGGAGTCGTGGATCAATCATTAGATTACTGGCGTCAGGTAATCGAACTTTCACCGTGGATAGTAGCGGTGCCTTTCCTGGTTGGATTCGGCATCATCCTACTTAATACGCTGGTCGGCTCGAGTACCAAACAAGTCAAGACTCTATCCATGGTGGCATCACTGAGTGGTGTGGTCTACGGATTCGTCCACTCGGTCATGATCTTCTACGCCCTGGCTAAATACCCGCAATTGGGACCATGGGTGAAAGACATCCCCTACTTCGTCTCCGGAAGTTTCACGTTGACCCTCGGGGTATTAATCGACAATCTCGCGTCATTTATGTTGATTGTCGTCACTTCAGTCAGCTTACTTGTGCAGGTATATACGCATGGGTACATGCGGGAAGACGAAGGATATTCGCGCTTCTATTGTTATTTAAGTTTATTCACCGCCTCAATGCTTGGACTTGTGGTGGCAACCAATCTATTCCAGATGTATTTCTTCTGGGAATTGGTAGGCGTATGCAGTTATTTCTTGATCGGTTTTTGGTTCTACAAAAAATCTGCTGCAGAAGCTTGCCTCAAAGCATTCGTTATAAACAGAATCGGTGACTTCGGATTTCTTGTCGGCGTGCTCTGGTTCTTTGCAGTTACTTACAACGTCTGGTCCGGTCATCCGGTCTTGATGTTCTACGACAAAGACGGATTCGATATCGCCGGCGCCATCGAGAAGGCGTACCTTGCCAAGGCTCTCGATGCTCAGACTCTCGGTCTAATCTCTATCGTCATGTTCATGGGACCGATGGCGAAGTCCGCTCAATTCATGCTCCACACCTGGTTGCCGGATGCGATGGAAGGCCCCACTCCAATTTCCGCTCTCATCCACGCCGCGACGATGGTGGCAGCCGGTGTCTACCTGGTAGCTCGCGCTTATCCGATCTGGCAATTGCCCGATGGTTCGCCGGGTGGAATGGGTTTGACCTTTGTTGCTTTGATCGGCGCGGCCACTGCCTTCATGGCGGCGACAATTGCTATGTCTCAGTATGACATCAAGCGAGTGCTTGCCTGGTCCACGGTTTCTCAACTCGGATATATGTTTGTCGGTCTCGGCGCAGGCGCCTTCACCGGCGGTTTATTCCACCTTTTCAATCACGCTTTCTTCAAAGCCATGCTCTTCCTTTGCTCCGGCGCCGTCATCCACGGATTAGCCGGTGAGCAAGACATAAGAAAGATGGGCGGTTTGAAAAAGAGCATGCCATGGACTGCTGCCTGTTTCTTAATTGGCACGCTCTCAATTTCCGGATGCCCGGGCTTGAGCGGCTTTTTCTCTAAAGACGAAATCATTGGCGCCGCCACGGCGATGGATCCGATGCTTGGTGCTTTGATGATTTTGACCGCCGGCTTGACTGCGTTTTATATGTTCCGCGTTTACTTCATGACATTTGAAGGCTCATACAGAGGCGATGCGCATCCGCATGAATCACCGCCGGTCATGATTGCGCCGCTTGTGGTTTTGGCTGTGCCCTCGATATTGAGTGGATATCTCGGCTTCAATTTCAACACTTTGTCCAGCATCTCGTTCAACGGCGAGCACGGCAAAGCGTTCGCTAATGCGTTCGGCTCCTTCGTGTACTTCAAGCATCCAGTCTTTGAAGGCATGAACGGAATTGTCATGCTTTCTTCCATCGGTCTTGCTTTGTCAGGCTTCCTGATTGCATATCTGATGTATGTGGCCGGTTCGATCAAATGGAACCAGGCTATTACCGAAAGTAAATCACCTCTTGTTCAAGGGCTTTATCAGTTTTCGTTCAACAAGTGGTATTTCGACAACCTTTATATGGGAATTCTGCAGAAGGGCATTTTGCCTGCATTCCAGGCGATCTGGAAGCTGGTGGATTTGCTCATCGTAGACAACATCGTCAATGGCTCCGGCATCTTGGCGCGCGGCATGGGCGAAGGTTTGAGATATGCGCAAAACGGCAGAGGTCAGTATTACGCCCTGGTGATATTCGGATGGGTGGCTGGTCTGACAGTGCTTGTCTTCTTCCTTCGCTAGAAATAGCAGGAATTTATTACAAGCTGAAAGGTTCACAAACGGCGCATAAAGCCGAAGACAGGAGAGGCTAAAGTCATATGGGTTCAGATCACGGGCACGAGCACGGTCCTAATTGCAGCCACGGTCACGACAAAGAGCATGGACATGACCACGGACATGAACATGGACCCGGCTGCTCGCACGATCATGCGCATGACCATGCTCACGATCACGCTGATGACCACGGTCATCACGGCGGTGAAGAATTCGTGCCGAAAGAAAGTCTGCATGACAAATTCTTGTTGCTTTGCGCGACGGTCTGCGGATTAGGCTTGGCCTGGATGATGTATTTCTGGGCGTTCGGGATGCCACTTGCGGCTGTAACCGAGCACGGTGCCGAAGGATCTGCTCATAGCCAGATGTTGGAAGAAGCAGGCATGAAGGAAACGGAACACGGTGCGGAAGCGACCAAGACAGAAGGCGCTCATACTGAAACTACCGCTCCAGTGCCCGTCTCGACTCCGGAAACCTCCACATCTTCAGGCGATCACCCAACTAGCAGCGATGTGACCCCAGTTGAAGCGCCGGGCTCTACAGCGCCTGCCGGCACTGAGCCTGCTCAGGGGTCTGGCGCCACCAGCACTCCTACCGGCGAAACAAGCCCTTCGTCTGAGGGGACAGCAGCCCCGAATGCAACAGGCACGCCTGAAGCCACGCACTAAGCATACGGACCGGGCGACGCATGGCGTCGCCCCTACGGAAAGACTGGGCGACGCATGGCATCGCCCCTACGGAAAGACTGGGCGACGCATGGCATCGCCCCTACGAAAGTGCCTGTTTTGTTGCGTTTTCACCCTAAGAACTTTGCACTTAACATTAGGTCGTCGCTTGCCATCTAATGGCAGCCTTATGCTAACCTTTAACTTGGCCAGGAAAGACCCTCTGAGGCGGCGTTTAGCTAAGCCGTCCGGTGTTGTCTATCTTGTAAGTCCGTTGCGTTGCGGGCTTGGGGTTCGATGGTAGAGGGAGTAAGGATGCAAGAAGTCACAATTGGAATCGCAGGAGCAGCCGGTGACGGTCTCGATAAATCGGGCGACACTCTGGCGAAAACTTGCGGACGGCTGGGTCTGCATGTATATGCGTACAACAGCTATCAGTCGATTATCCGCGGAGGCCATATCTGGCTGAAAGTGCGTATCGGCGATAAGAAAGTTTTGAATCACGGCGACAATTTAAATGCCGTTATTTGTCTTAACCAAGACTCTTTGGAAAGACATGCACCGGAAGTAAATGAAGGTGGTGTAATCATCTTCAATTCCGATAAGTTGAAGCTCGATCCGACATTGGTTCCGAAAGGCGTACAAAGCCTCGGTTTGCCGATGAAAGAAATTTGCAAGGAAGTGGAAGCAGAGCACGGTGCACTGCAAGCCATCATGCAAAACACAGTCGCCGTCGGTGCCGTGCTTGCCCTTTCCAAGCTTGGATTGGAAGAAGCATCCAGCGTCATGGCTGACACCTTCGCCCACAAGGGCGAGAAGATCATCAATTTGAACATCTCGCTGCTCAAAGTTGGTTATGACTACGCCAAGGCGAATGCCAAGGAATTCACTAAAGATTGGACTTTCAGCAAGAAGAGAAGACCATTCCTGACCGGCAACGAAGCAATCGCTTTCGGTGCCGCTGCTGCTGGTTGCAAATTCTATTCTGCATATCCGATGACACCGGCATCGACCATTCTTCACTGGATGGCCAACCATGCCACTAAAGTCGACATCTGCGTCAAGCAGTGCGAAGACGAGCTCTCGGTAATCAACATGGCAATCGGCGCCGGAATCGGCGGCGTACGCTCAATGTGCGGTACTGCCGGCGGTGGCTTCGCTTTGATGACTGAAGCAATCGGTATGGCAGGCATCATGGAAGTGCCGGTAGTTTGCGTTGAAGTTCAACGCGGCGGACCGTCCACCGGCTTGCCTACCAAGACGGAACAGGGCGACCTTTTCCAAGTTTATGGAGCATCGCAAGGTGAGTTTCCAAAACTTATCGTTGCACCCAGAGACATTGCAGACTGCTACGACACCACTGTTAACGTGTTCAACCTGGCAGACAAGTATCAGCTGCCGGTAATGCTCATCTCCGACCTCTTGCTCTCCGAGCACCCGGAAACCGTTGATCCAGAAGCGTTCTACTCGGACGTCAAAATCAACCGCGGCGAAGTGGTCACTGAGTGGAATCCTGAGAAGCAAGGTAAATTCAAACGGTTCAAATTCACTGATTCCGGAATTTCGCCTCGCGTATTTCCAGGCACAGAGAATTGCAACTACGTATCGGCAACAGACGATCATGACGAAGAAAGCATCCTTATCTCCGACATGTTCACTTCGCCGGCCATTAGACGCAAAATCAGCGAAAAGCGTTTCCGCAAAATGGAAAACTTGCTCAAAGAGCTTCCAGCACCAAAACTGGAAGGTCCTGCCGATGCTGATGTCACGCTCGTTTGCTGGGGATCTACCTCTGGCGTCGTAGCAGAAGCTGCAGAGCTTTTGACCGCTGCCGGAGTGAAGACGAATTTCCTCGTCATCAAATGGATCGTTCCGTTCCACGCAAAAGAAGTGCAAGAAATTCTCTCCAAGGCGAAAAAGAAGATCTCTGTAGAGGTCAACTACACAAGCCAAATGGCCCGCTACATCAAGATGGAAACCGGAGTTTCGATGGACGGACACGTCAATCGCTACGACGGAGAGCCGCTTGAGCCGAAAGAAGTATTGGGTCGTGTTCAAGACATACTCAAAGGTAAGAAGATCGATTTGGATGTCTCGGAAAACGACGCCAAAGAAATCGCTTATCACTACCTGCGTACTCACTATTCAGAGAAGCTGCGCCCCGTTAAAGCGGTGCGTGAATCGGCCAATGGTCACGGCGAAGAGGTGTGGAACATCGAACTCGCTGAAAGAGCCACCGGCAAGCACGGTGGCAAAATGAAGGTCGGCGTCCACACCGGCGCTACTTATCATTTTGAAAAAGAACCGGTCGAAAGCAAGTAAGCACCAGGCGCAGTAAATTATCTAAGAGGTAGAAATGGCTACTGTTATTGAACTTCCAATCGAAACATACAAAGGACCAGTCGATCCTGACTGGTGCCCAGGTTGTGGTGATTTCGGCGTATTGCGCTCGGTGCAACAAGCAGCCGGCAAATGCGGCGTTCACCCTAAAGATCTGGTAGTTGTATCCGGCATCGGATGCTCTTCCAACTTGCCTGGATTCATCCACGCATACGGCATTCACAGCTTGCACGGACGCAGCGTTCCAGTCGCGACCGGAGCCCACCTGGCTAATACCGACTTAAAGGTCGTTATTACCGGCGGCGACGGAGACGGCTACGGAATCGGCGTCGGTCACTTGATTCACGCTATGCGCAGAAATCTCGATGTCACCTATGTCGTCATGGACAACCAAATCTATGGTCTGACAACAGGTCAAGCATCACCAACAACCGCCAAAGGGATGAAGACAAAATCAACCCCAGCAGGCAACTTCGAGTCGCCGCTCAATCCGTTGGTTTTGGCAATCACATCCGGTGCAACGTATGTTGCCCGCGGCTTCTCCGGAGAGCAAAAGCAGCTCGGCGACTTAATCGCCGGCGGCATCGCTCACAAAGGATTCGCCTTGATTGACGTCTTCAGCCCTTGCGTAACCTACAACAAAGTCAACACCTACCCGTACTTCAAAGAGCGCGTGTACAAGTTGGAAGACGAAGGTTACGATCCGACCGATTTCTACAAATCGATCGAGAAAGCGTACGAGTGGGGCGACAGAATTCCACTTGGTTTGGTCTACAAGACCGAGCAAGAGACCTACGAAGATAATGAGCCTGTGCTCAAGAAAGGTCCTCTGGTGAAACAGAAACTCGGACTGCCGAAAAACGTCCATCAAGAATTGATCGACGAAATGATCTAGTTCGATTGAGTTCGTTTTTTGAAATTTTGGAACGCCGGTGCGAAAGTGCCGGCGTTTTCAATTACCCCAGACTATTTAGCTGATGACGTTTTCAAATAGCCACAAACCATTTTGATTGAAACGCGCCTCTGCCGGTGTTTCAAAACGTCCGCACTCGTAGCGATTGAGAGTGTAGATTTGATTGGTGATATTGGAGCCAAATGAGATGGAAGCGCCCGCATTCCAAGTAAGATTGTTGACTTGGTATTCGTGAAATTCATACATCACGTCTTCGGCTGTCTCAATCGGGATCAGTTCATGCGGTATTTCGGCATCGGGATAACCCAAAGCGTGCATGCCCACTGAAAACACGCTGGCGTGTGCATCGTCATTGTAGATTCTGCAATAAGCGGCACATACATTAGCCGGCGTTTCCTCTGCCGCGCAATTGAAGATCTCTTCGCAGGCATTTACCTGATTGGAGTTTCTCATCAGTGCAACAGGTGCATTGACAGCCCGCATCAGGGGATCAAGCGTATGGAGTAATTGGGCCGCAACGTCATATTGGTTTCTTGTTGTTTGAGCGAACTCTAAATTTGGCGCTTGCAAATGAAAAAACTGAGCGTGGTTGGCAATGTATTCTGCATGGAAATTAGCTCTCGTCCCTCTAGTCAATTCGATGATGGACTCGGCCCAGAGTGGGTTTCGGTCCAAAATTTCCATGTCGTAAATTACAGTACCGTGCTTGCGCAGTAATGTTTTTCCGTCCGAAGATAATTCGCTTCTTTTGTTTATTCTGATGAAAATGTCGGCAGGATCATACAACTGAATCGGCAAAATCACCGAAATTCTCTGCCTGATGGGAGGTCCGGGATCGGGATTCTGCGCCAGTTTATAGCGAGCCCGAGCATCATCTATGCGCTCCCACAAAATCGATAAATTCTTTGGATCTAGGTCATAGATCTCTTCAGCTTTATCGACGTCTGCAAGTGCCTCATCTACTTCGCCAGTGGAGAATTTCGCTTCGGCGCGAATCAAATACGCATCTATTGATGGCTCAATCTCGATTGCGGCACTCAATTCTGTAATTGCCTGCTGAGTATCACCGCGCGCCAAGGCGCTGCGCGCTTCTTCGAGTCGCTCTTTCGCGGCTTCCAGCAAGTCCGGCTCCTTCCCGTAAACGACTTAAGTGGCGGTCTTCGGTTGTTCCAGCCGCACGAGCATCATTGGTTGTGTGTTGGTCGGACCATAGTGAACGAGCACAGGTGCATCCTGTTTTGTCAGGTCTGCCAGGCTGCTATCAAATACGGTGCTATTGCTTTGCCCTATAGTGAAGGAAATTCTTTGCGTAGCTTTGTCCAGAGAACCATAAATGGTCGAGGTCTCCTGGGTTAGCTGATTGAAATAATTCCCTCTTACTGTGCCGTCTTTATCGATGGCTAACTGGAAAAGCATAGATGATTCCGTCTGCCCAGGTTGTGCCAGGGAGAAAACACCCAGAGAGCGCCAATTGTCCGCACTGGTGGCGGTGCCTTCGGCTGTGTCTGTGGAGTAATCTTGATAGCCGCGAGAAGCCAGTCCGACTGCAGAATTGTAGTAGTCCTGGGTGGAACCTTGCGGTGTGCCGTTAATGTAAACATTGTCGCCTTCATAGGTGACATTGCTCACAGTGGAAGGGCTGTTGTTGTTGCTGCCACCGCCGCCGCCACCACCGCCGCTCATTCCGGCCATGGCGGCAATGCCGAGAAAGGAAGTAAGTGAGGTCAAGCCCATGCAGGTCCAGGCAGTTGCGGCCGACCAGCCCGGGCAATACCAACCGCCCGGATAGCCCCACCAGGCGCCGTGTGCGCCATAGCCATAACCGTATCCGCCATAACCACCCCAGTGATTGAAGTTGTTGACGTTGTAATTATTGAAGGAATTGCGAATGTTGGTGTTGTTGAAATTGTTGTTTGTTTGATTCCAGTTGTGGAAGTTGTTGTTGCTGAAATTTCCGTTTTTCCATTTTGACATGTTCCCAAAACCGCCATCGGTTGGGAAATGCGCGCCACCACCCCAATTTGGGTGATTGCCGGATGGATTGTAGTTGGGATGGTTGCCGCCAAATCCGGGCTTATTGGCAATGCCACCACCGCCGATATTAGGACGGTTGGTGAAATTGCCGCGGTCGGCAATACCGGCGCCGCCGAATTCTCCTGCGTGGTTCGACGCAATACCGCCAAATCCACCGCCGAAGTTGGTGTCGCCACCGCGTCCGCCCCAGCCGCCGGTGCTAAAGCTGCGGTCGCCGCCGAAGCTGCCGCTGCCAAAGCTGCGGTCGCCGCCGAAACTGCCGCCGCCAAAGCTGCGGGAGCCGCCAAAGCTGCCACCGCCAAAGCTGCGGTCGCCTCCACCGAACCCGCGAAAGCCGCCGCCGCCGCCGCCACCGCCACCAAAACCGTGAAATCCGCCTCCGCCACCACCGCCGAAGCCTCGAGCGTAGGCGGGCACCATCATTGATAAGCTCAAGCAAATAGCTGTGAGTGCAACAAGTCTGCGCATGTGTGTAGTTCCTGTATTCCTTGATTCAAGACTATTCATAACGGATGAGAACAGCTACTGGCTGACCCTTTTAACGGTCAAAGTCTCAGTATCCGGATACATCATTCCGTCAGAGTTGCGCTTGATTGACTGCCACTGAAATGAATCGTTGTTGCTTAGCGAAATTACGTTGGTAGCTGCAGAAGTCCAGCCCGACTGCTCTACGCCCTCTGCAGTGATGAGCCACTTGTTTGATTCTTTGCGCCAGCTTCCATATCCGAAGCCGCCGCTGGAATCGAAGTGCCAGGAGACTATTTGATCTTTTGTAGGATCCCAACCTATTACTTGTGTGTCCATTCGAGGCGGATCGCCGGGGCGGGTGAGAAAGAATTTGAGATGGAGGAAGTGACCGTTGCCGACTTTCTCTGCCGTCATCTTCAATTTTGCATTGCCTTGTTCTGCAATCCAATCACCAACCAACCAGTTGAGGTCGGATAAATGATCAACTGCAGTGGCTTGATTGACCGAGGTCTCGCTTGCCGACTGAATGAGCCAGGTCCCGTTCTGATTGTGCAAAAGCATTGTGAAGCGAGCGTCTGTGCGTTTGCCTTTGTCGCTCTGCCTTGTCGTGGCGCCCTCAATCCAGGCAGTGTCGCCGCCTATTAGCCTAATTGTCTGCGGCTCCAGCTTGAGCGCGGACTTCGTGTCTGGTCTAACGTTGCGAGTGAAATGCTCCTGGAGGGATTGGCGTCCTGCCGTTTTGACTCCGTCCTCATCTACATATGTGCCGTCCAGAGTGAAAAAGTTGGCCATTCTCTGGGCGTCGCCCTTTGATGCTGCATCGGCCAGCAATGTCAGCTGAGTCTTGATTGCTGCCTCTGACTCAGCCTGCGGCGCCGCTTTGGTTGAAGCTTTCACTTTGGGGGTGGACGATTTTGCAAAACTCGTCTGCGGCACCAGGTTAGTCGTCAGTGCCAATGTAACTGCGGCCAATATGAAGATTTTTCGCCTTGAATTGTTCATCGTTTCCTCGAAAAAATTGAAGGTACCCGGCAGCGGCTAAAAGGCGGCAATTCCTCTTCAGCCCTGAGGGGCGAGTCAAATAGTAACCGCTTGCAAATCCCTATGGACAGTGAGAAAACACGGAATTGTGTGAGGAACTTAATATTATGGTAATTTCACCATTGCCATTTAATCGTGGAAATGAGATTCTTACACCAACAAATAGCGTTGCGTCCTATATTTCTGTTTTTCCGATGATGTAAAGAGTCATCTGAAGGAGATGTTCATGCCTCAATCTATGGATCGTTCTCTCATCGCAAGCACCACGCGCGCTCGTCGAGTTACAAGAGAAGAAATCGTAAACCTCAAAATCAAATCCGAGCCCAAAGGAATCAAGTCTTGGTTCCGCGGAGTCGGCAACCTATTCAAGACAATCGGGCATATGTTCTCGGTTGGTCCTTCGGTGAAATCCGCCGAATCCTGCAAAATATCTGGGCATGTAATGCCCGCAACTGGCTGGCAAGCTGGCAAAAAACCGCAATGCGTCGACTGCGGAAAAACAATCGGCGACCCGACTCAATTGAGAAATTCAGTCTGGAAAAAATAGACTCGCATCTATTTAGATCGACGAGTCGATGAAACCCACCTATTCAGGTGGGTTTTTCGTATCTTAGATTTTTGCTTTCGTTTGCGTGTTTGGTGCCGGCGGCCCTGCTGCTTCTGACTCTGATTTGTCAGAAAGGCTCAGCTTTGTGCACGGTGCCAAAACCAGAGCCAAGTCTATGGACGAATGTGGTTCGACCATTACATTGACCGGCCATGATGTGATCTGCGGAAGTTTTTCTTTCAATCTTTCCGTCAAGGCGTTGTCTGCGCGATAGCTCATTTGCACAATTTGTTCGTGTTGGCAGTCGGCCGTGTCGCCGCGCATGATGTAGCGAACCCTGTAGCCGAGCCCGTTTAGAGCCGTCTCTAGCTGTCTTGCCTCTTGCTCTTGTCCCTTTGGATACTTGATTGTGATCTTGACAGGGCGATCAGTCTCGTCACTGTATGTGGTGGCGGCGGTGGCGGCATCGCTGCCATAAGTTTGAGTCTTTTCTTCACGCTCCGCTACTGAAATTTTTTCGTTGAGCATGCGGCTGAAAACGACTGAGCATGCCTCCGGATCCGGAATCCAGTAGCTGCCGCCGTGAATGAATTCAGCATGGCCGGGCAAAGTCGCAGTCTGTACTTGACTGGCTTGGATGTCCTTGCCGAATCCGGCTACTTTAGCCATGTCTTCAGCGCTCATATCGGTGACTACATAGTCGGTTGCGAACTTGAAAATCTCTGGCAGTTTGAGCAAAACTGCCGGCTCTTTCAGCTTTTTGGAAACTTGCCGCATAAACCATTGCTGTCGCTCGATGCGACCGATATCGCCTTTTGGATCGTGACGAAAACGCACATACTCTTCCACTTGTTTGGGACTGAGAGTCTGCAAGCCTGGCTCGAGGTCAACGTGCAAGCCGGCGGCACGATCGCGGTAGCGCATGCGCTTTTCGACCATGATTTCCATTGGTCCGAGCGCTTCGAAGACCTTCTTTAAACCTTCCGTGTCCACGACCACATAGTGATC
>PNLN01000036.1 GCA_013823055.1 Cyanobacteria bacterium DS2.3.42 | reverse complement strand
TGGTATCGGCAAGTCTGGTCAGTTCTGAAAAACTGAGCGATGAAGCCGTAGCCAATATCAAAGCGCGTTTGACCGAGCATCTCGGCAAGCGTCTGGAATTGGAAGTAAAAGTAGATCCGTCGCTTATCGGCGGAGTGGTGCTTCGCTTAGGCGATCAAGTTATTGACGGCAGCCTCAAAGGGCAGTTGAAAGCGATAGAAAAAGCCTTAATGGCTGTTTAGCGTAGTGGCGCATTGCCTGCGCCAATTTAAAGAAAAAGTGTAGTGGCGCATTGCATGCGCCGATCAAAAAAGAAAATTCAGTCCACAGAAAAATTCAGTCCGCAAAAAAATTCAGTCCGCAAAAAAATTCAGTCCAAAAGTAATCAGTAAATCAGAGACTAGAGGTTCAAAGACACCATGGCAATCAAGCCCGATGAAATCACATCCATCTTGAAGGCGCAGCTCGATAAGTATCAAGCGTCGCTCAACGTGAGCAACGTCGGCAGCGTGCTTCAGGTCGGCGACGGTATCGCCCGCGTATATGGAATGGAAAAGGCGATGTCCGGCGAGTTGGTTGAATTTGCCGATTCGGAAAAAACGATGGGCATGGTGCTCAACCTTGAAGAAGACAACGTCGGTGTTGTAATCCTCGGTGACGGACGCAAAATCAACGAAGGCATGGAAGTGCGCACCACTGGTCGCATCGCCTCCACACCGGTCGGCGAAGGATTGCTCGGTCGTGTTGTAAACCCAATCGGTCAACCGCTTGACGGCAAAGGACCGATCGTCGCCACTGAATATCGTCCAATCGAAATCAAAGCGCCCGGCATTGTTGCCCGTCAATCGGTTTGCGAACCGCTCATGACCGGCATCTCCGCCATCGACGGCATGATCCCAATCGGTCGCGGTCAGCGCGAATTGATCATCGGTGACCGTCAAACCGGTAAGACCGCCATCGCCATCGATGCGATCTTGAACCAAAAGAATCAGCCCAACCGCCCTGTTTGCATCTACGTTGCAATCGGACAAAAAGAATCCAACGTCGGTCGCATCGTGAAAATTCTCGAAGAGCACGGCGCAATGGAATACTCAGTAATCGTCGACGCATCGGCAACCGCTGCACCGGCACTGCAATTCCTGGCACCGTACACCGCATGCTCCATCGGCGAATACTTCATGAATAAGGGCGGTCACGCTCTCAACGTGTATGACGATTTGTCGAAGCACGCAGTTGCTTACCGCGCAATGTCGCTCCTGTTGCGTCGTCCGCCAGGTCGTGAAGCGTATCCTGGAGACGTGTTCTACTTGCACAGCCGCTTGCTGGAGCGCGCTTCCAAATTGTCCGCCAAACTGGGCGGTGGATCGCTTACAGCGTTGCCCATCATCGAAACCCAAGCCGGCGACGTTTCTGCATACATCCCAACAAACGTTATCTCCATCACCGATGGTCAGATCTTCCTGGAAACAGACTTGTTCTACGCCGGTGTCCGTCCTGCTATCAACGCCGGTATCTCGGTTAGCCGGGTAGGTGGTGCCGCTCAAACCAAAGCCATGAAGATGGTAGCCGGTAAGCTGCGTCTCGACCTTGCGCAATTTAGAGAATTGGAAGCATTCGCTCAATTCGCTTCCGACCTCGACAAAGCTACGCAGGATCAAATCCGCCGCGGACAAAAGTTGACGGAAGTTCTGAAACAACCGCAATTCCAACCGCTTTCACTGGCTCAGCAAGTTTCCATTATCTATGCCGCCAACAACGGATTGCTTGATGATATCGAACAAAAGGATATCGCCAAGTTCAAAATTGAGTGGAATAAGTTCCTCGCCGCCCAATCAAAAGATCTTGAAGCCAAGATCAACACCGGTGACAAGCTCACTGGTGAAGACGAAAAGGCGCTTACAGACGCGATTAAGAACTTCAAGACTAACTTCTTTCAAAAGTAGATAACGCGAAATGGCAAACCTAAAAGCAATTAGAAACCGCATCAAATCGGTGCAATCGACGCAAAAAATCACCAAAGCCATGAAGATGGTGGCGGCGGCAAAAGTGCGGCGCGCGCAGATGAAGATGATGGCAGCAAGACCGTTTACGCAGGCAGTCGTGAGCATGCTCAAGCGTGCCGTGGCGGAAGTTGCGGACATCGACTTGCACGGCTTGCATCTTCTCGAGAAAAGACCGATCAAATCGGTTTTGTTGATCGTCTTGTCTTCAGATCGCGGCTTGTGCGGTGGATATAACAGCGTTATCTTCCGCGAAACGATGATTCGCATCAAACAACTGCAAGAAGAGAAGAAAGAAGTAAAACTTCTTCTTGTCGGATTGAAAGCGGCGGCATTTTTCAAATCAATCAAGATTGAAAAACTCAAGCAACACACCAATTTGCCTGCTATTCCGTCTGTTGAAGTGGCGCGATTGATTGCCCAAGAAGCTGCTGACTATTACATCGAAAAGTCAGTGGATTCAGTAGAGTTGATTGGAACCGATTTCATCAACATGATTTCTTCGAAAGTGATCAGGACAACCGTATTGCCAATTGACCTGCCGCACCAAGAAGAAAACAAACTGCCGACCGCCGAAACTCTCTTCGAACCCTCGATTCTCGAGGTCATGAGACTTGAGCTTCTGCCGAAGTATATGGAAAACGTTGTTTATCAGGGCTTGCTTGAGGCATCCGCTTCAGAATTGGCAGCTCGAATGAACGCCATGACCAACGCCTCCAACAATGCTCGCGACCTGATTTCCAGCCTCACTTTGGAATACAACAAAGCCCGTCAAGCTGGTATCACGCAGGAACTGTTGGAAATCGTCGGCGGCGCCGAAGCGCTCAAAGGTTAATACCGGGCGTTCTCTCAGATTCGTTAGCCTTATATTGAGGGATTTTCTTGAGAAAATCCCTCAATATGCTTTTGGGAATTTCGGCGCAGTTGTGCGTCTTGCAATTGAAGTAGAACCACACGTTTTGCGAACTTTCAAGAAAGTCCGTGGCTAGGCTGTTTTGAGACCTTCTAAGTTGAGGGATTTTCTCGAGAAAATCCCTCAACTTAGACAGTGCAAAGTTGAACATATACTCCCAAGGGCAAATAAAATGCCGCCAATTTTGGGGCTGGAACGCCCAAAACTGTGCGCTTGTTGCCAAAAAGCTCGATTTGGACAATGTTTTACCGGGCTGCCAATGGCTATAATTTTGGGATGACAATGACCGGTCTTAGATTAGACGTGACACCAGTTGAGGCGGAACAGGACGAGGCAGAGATTGCCGCGGCAATAGCCTGCGTATTTGCAGTTCTCAAGTCGCGCAGCGTTGTCCAACATGAGCCTGAGCCGGCAAGGGATTCCAACTGGGCGATGGCCTCCAGACTCGAGGCTATCGGGCAGACCGGGGTAAAAGAATCCATCCCGCAGCCTTCGCCTCAGCGCAGTGCCTGGTGGTCTGCGCGCAGTTCGCTGTTTTCCTTTCTGGCAGCCCTCAGCTTTGGTTTCCTGTGTGCAGGCAGCGCGCTGGCAGCTGACGACGAGCTGGGCGTGTCTGAAGCGTCTGATTCCCCTCAGGTGGCAGCACTTCCGGCGCCTTCCTATCCAAAGTCGCCGGCGACAATTCCAGCAACGATGCCATCGTATCCGGTGAGCCAGCTGGTCCCTTCGCGCTCAGGCCAACTTATTAGGGTTCTCCTCAGCCGCGCCTCAAAAACCACTGATTTAGCCACGATCGATGGCGCCAAAATTATCAATTTGGCAACCATGCAGCCTATCTTTCAAGTTGCAGCCGGCAGCCGTTTTCAGCTTCGATGCGAAAACAAACGTCTTGTATTCGCCGGTGCCGATCCTTATGCACTGGCTCAGCCGCCCACGTCCAGTTCAATTCGCCAGGTCGTTGCCATGGCACCGAGAGTGCTACCGCCAGACTCAGGGTTTCGACCGAATGCCACCACACTCAACAAATTTGCTCTAGCATTCGACCTTCCGGAGCCGGTTGTTCCTTCCGCTGGACCAGACACCAACAACAGTCAAACATCTGCTCCAAAGGGCGGAGTCAAACCAATTGGCTACCTCGTCCTTCCCAAAGTTAGAGACGGACTTCTCTCCTACAACGGACGCGTATATAGAGGTGCTATCTGGCTCAAGCCCGTAAGGACCGGCGCAGAGACATCCTTCCAGGGGATCAATCTTATCGATCTTGAAGACTACCTTCTTTCGGTTGTTCCGTCCGAAATGCCCACCAGCTGGCATATAGAGGCAGTGAAAGCGCAGAGCATTGCCGCTCGCTCGTACGCAGTCGCCAATTATTGGAAGAACGAAAAAGACAATTACGACCTTAAAGACACTACCGACGATCAAGTTTATCTTGGCGTAGAAAGTGAGACAGCGACCGGTAATCAGGCCTGTGATGAAACATCTGGTGTTGTTTTGAAACACAACCAACGGGTGATTTCAGCCTTCTTTCATAGCACCAGTGGTGGTGCTACAGAAGTAGGTGAGAATGTGTGGGGAAAAGAAATCCCTTATGTTCAGTCCGTAGTCGACTATGACGATAATTCACCGCATTTTTCCTGGCAACGGCGCTTTTCCGTAGACCAGGCTGAAAAGACTTTCGGCTTGAAGACCGGCTCTCTTCTTAATATCCATCCGTTCTGGAAAGTGGCGTCCAATCGAGTCAAGCAGGCAGCGGTGGTATCTATGGACAGTACCACCATTGTCACAGGCGAGCGCCTCAGACAACTGTTCAAGCTGCCCAGCTCTATTTTTAATGTGTCTTTTGAAGACAACAATTACATATTCGCTGGACGTGGCTTTGGGCACGGGCTCGGCATGTCTCAATACGGCGCCAGGACTCTTGCTGAAAGTGGCTATAATGCAGCCCAGATACTATCCTATTACTATAGGGATGTTTCAGTGGAGTACCTAGACAGGTCTCCCGGTATTTGAGGTCCAAGTGGAAAAGGCTTTTGCGATATTAACAATGCTCGGGATTCTGAGCGTGCTCATCATTGTGCATGAGTGCGGGCATTTCCTGGTAGCTCGGTTTTTTGGTTTTCAGACCCCGGTATTTGGTTTTGGGCTGCCATTCGGTCCGTCCTGGACGGTCGGCAAGAAGTGGGGCACTGAGTTCAAAATCCATGCCTGTCTTCTGGGTGGCTATGTTGCCATTCCGGAGCTGGGCGACGAGTCAAATGCTGACGCCTTTGGTCCACCAGAACAGCCTTTCCGCAAATTTCCTATCTGGCAGCGGGCGCTTGTCGCAGTGGCCGGTGTTACTTTCAACGTCATTTTTGCTTACTTTGTCACCCTGGTAATGGTCACTTCGCTTGGCGATCCGGTGAATGTGGTCATGTCCGGACAACCTAAGCCAGCCAAATCTCCTGCTGATATGGCGGGTTTCAAGGCAGGGGACATAGTTCTCTCGATAGCCGGAAAGCCGGTTGCCAGCGAAACCGAAATGATAACGGAGATAAAAGCTCACAAAAACGTCGAAGTAAAAGTAGCAATCAAACGCCCGAGGACACCCGAGGCAGTTGAACAGCTTCAAGAATTCAATGCACGCAAAGCCAGCGAGTCCGACTATAGAAAGTTGGAAAGCGAGATGGAGCCTTTGACTCTGGCTGTCACTCCAAGTGACAAGGGTACCATTGGTCTTGAGCTCTCCAGAAAGACGATCGCCTTCAAGAAAATTGAAGGAAACCCACTGGAAATCGCCACCTATGCCTTTTTGAAACTGACCGAATTGACAACGCAAATGCTCGATGCGCTCGGTCAAATGATTCAAGGACTGTTTCAAGGAATGATGGGCGGAGGCAAGAAAGGCGCCGGTGGCGGACCAGCCGTGGGAATCCAGGATTTGCATGGCGTCCTCGCCGTTGTCGTTTTTGGCGCCGATGTCGCGCAACAAGACTGGAGCCAGCTCTTCATGTTTACCATCATGATCAGCATGGACCTGGCTATCATCAATCTTTTGCCTTGGCCGGCTCTGGATGGCGGTCACCTCGCCTTCATGTGCTATGAAGCAATTCGCGGCAAGCCTATGGAAGAACGCGCCCAGGGCGAGATCGTCAAATGGGGCTTCATCAGCCTGATCGTGCTAATGGTTGTAATCATGGTCAATGACGTGAGCGCGCTCATGACGGGCAAACTCAGCTTCAAGGCAATGAAAGACAAAGCCAAAGAAGTGCGGCAACAGAAGAAGGATGCCGAGGCGCAAAGCCAGGCAGCCCCGGATGAGAGCGCTCCCAATGGCGAATCGCCTGCTACCTCTGTTCCAAAGACTTCCGCTCCGGCGACAGGAACTCCTGCTCCGGCGACAGGAACTCCTGCTCCGGAGACATCCGCTCCATCAGCCGGAACATCTGAAACTAATTCTCCAAAAGCAGACGCTCCGGTGACGGAAACGCCACCGCAACCAGCTCCTGCACATTAGATTGAACCCGTGAATTGAAGAAGGCAATAAAACATGGCTCAATATGATTACCGCTGCAAAGAATGTCGAGAAGTTTTCACTATCGAACGCTCGATGAATGCTGAATCTACCGAATGCTCCTGCGAAAAATGCGGCAGCGCTGACGTTACGCGCATTTGGAATGCGTTCATTCGTGCAGGCGGCACCACCCCTGATGTAGGGCAAGGTAGCAAACCATCCTCGTCATCAAATGGCGGCGGTGGCGGCTGTGGATCGTGCTCCAGCTCTTCGTGCGGAACCTGCCACTAAACTCGTCTGCAATAGAAAATGCATATCGACAACTACATAACCGCGATTACAGTTTTCACTCTCGGAGTGGCTCTGTCAGTAGTTGGATTGATATTAGTGCGCCAGAAAGTGCACATCGATTCGCTCATGGAAAACCACGAAGTGGGCGGTTACATGTTGTCGGTTGTTGGAACCATGTATGCAGTTTTGCTCGGACTCGTCGTAGTCGATGCGATGTCCAGGTTTCAGGAAGCACGCACAATAGTGGAGCAAGAGTCAAACAGCCTTGCTGATGTGTTTGTCTTGTCACGTCGGTTTCCAGAAGACAAACAGAAAAGGATTGAAAACCTCTGTCTAGGTTATGTGACCGAGGTCGTCCAGGTTGAATGGCCGATGATGGATGATGGTTTAAAGAGTCCAAAAGCTAGAAAGATGTGTTTTGACTTGATCCACGAAGTGATTGATTTTGAGCCCGTCACCGAGAGTCAAAAGGCAGTCTATCCAATCGCCGTAGAAGCGGTGTGTACGCTCTGGGAAAACAGACGTGCTCGCACTAATATTTCGGACAACGGAATGCCTGTAGAGGAGTGGGTTGTGTTGGTGCTCGGAGCGGCAGTCTGCAGTGCCTTTGCCTATTTCTTTGGCTTGAGGAACTTGAAGGCGCAAATGATCATGACTGGATTGTGCTCGACTTTGATTGCGCTGAATCTCTTTCTTGTTCTTATGTTCGGATATCCATTTTCAGGTGACATGAAGATCAAGCCTGATGCACTTTTAGTCGACAAGCTGATATTCGAGCGCATGCTTGGAACAAACAATCAGACTGAGATGTAATGAGTTTTCAATAACGCACCTCAAATGGTTCGTTGCTCTAACAGTTCGAGTTTCTAATACATGTCCTGTTCAAGCCCAGCAAGAACAGATGTTGTGGCTCTGTTTCTGTCCGAAATTGTGCTTTCAGGAATGAGCAAGCATCCGTTTTTTGCTCTCGGCTCGAACGTACCTTGGAATTGCCGGCTGCTCAATTCGTCTGCCTCAAAGGCTAGAGCTTTATCTGCGTAGTAGCGCTCAATTTGTTTTCTATACGCTTGTTTGCTCAACTGATTCGAAGCAATCGATAAACCTTTGGATTTGACTTCCCGAGCCGTTTCATGAATATCTTTGGCCACTTTTCCAAGATTGCCAGGCAAATCTGCAATTGTTTCGCCTGTTTCTCTGGCAGTTCCGCCAATCCCTTTGGCAGTTACACCAATGCCTTTGGCAGTTACACCAATGCCTTTGGCAGTTCCGTCAATGCCTTTGGCAGTTCCGTCAATGCCTTTGGCAGTTCCGTCAATGCCTTTGGCCGTTCCGCCAATTCCTTTGGCCGTTCCGCTAATGTCCTTGGCCGTTCCGCCAATTCCTTTGGCCGTTCCGCTAATTCCTTTGGTGACTACCTTTCTGAGGTAGCATACGACATTGCTGATGCCGTCCATGCCTAGTTTGTCCGCAGCTGCCTTGGAAAGATCGATTACTCGCCTGCCATAATATGGTCCTCGGTCTGTCACTGTAACTTGGCATGTTTTGCCGTTGGTTTTATTTTCAACGATCAATTTCGTGCCAAAAGGCAGCGTTTTGTGCGCGCACGTCATTCCATGCATGTTGTACGTAGTCCCTGATGCCGTGCGCCTGCCGTGGAATTTACCACCGTACCAGGAAGCAATTCCGGAAAATAATTTCTTGAAAGGTTCGTCTATATTCGTCCCGGCATATGCAGCACTTGTTGATACCTGAGAAGACGTGATGGTGAATGCCACAAGGAGCAACAAGCTCCTCTGTCTGATCCTGTTCATTGACAATTCCTCTGCCCACAGCAGTTACCAGGCTCGAAAGCCTTTCTGTGACCCAATTAGGTGATCCCCGCCGCTTCTTGCTATACGTGATTCCGTCGCCAAAGGAATACAGACGGATGTGTGCCAGTTCACATCGGACACCTGTATTCTTTTGTCATTGGTAGGACAAAGTGCTCTTTTGGAAAGTTCCCGCAAGTTTTTCCAATGATTCTTTTCGCGCGTCGGACTAAATGCGGGTGGAAGCGTGAAGTCGCTATCCATCAGCTTTTACTGCCCATGAATGACGTGTATTAGTGTCGGTTAAAAAAACTTTGTTAGCTTTAGATAATCTGAAAAACTTAAACGCATTTCACAAGAAATGCAAAATGCTTGTATCCGATACCGTACACACAAAAAATCAGTAATGATGAACGGCTACCGGTGAAAGCTAACAGGTAAGCTCGCCTTTCAATTCCATGTCGGCTGCTATCAGTTGTCTCAATTCCAATTCTTCTTCTTCCGAAATCGCAAAAGATTCCGAATCGTCGGGGAATTGTTTTGCTTTTACATCGCGCGCATAATTGCCGATCGCTTCGGTGCAAAGATCTGAAAGGTTAGCATAACGCCTGACAAAGCGAGGTTGAAAGTCCGTGAATTTTCCGAGCAAATCGTCCGTCACTAATATCTGACCATCGCAACCATTGCCTGCGCCAATTCCTATCGTCGGGATTTTCATTTCTTCGGTCAAAATTGTTGCCACTGCCTTTGGTACCATCTCCAGGACGACACTGAACGCACCGGCTTCTTCAAGTGCCTTGGCGTCACGAATTAGCTTGACTGCATCTTCTGCTGTTTTTCCCTGCACTTTCGTGCCGCCCAATCCATGAATCGATTGGGGGGTAAAACCTAGATGTCCCATCACCGGAATGCCCATACCTACGAGCCTTTCGACGATTTCTAAACTAAGTGGCGTAGCCCCTTCCAGCTTTACTGCATGGGCTTCAGCCTCTTTTATGAAGCGCCCGGCATTGGTAATCGCCTGGGTGACCTCAACCTGATAGCTCATGAAAGGCAGATCGGCAACCACTAAAGCCGACTTCACACCCCTAGTGACTGCGCGCGTATGATGGAGCATTTCCTCCATGGTGACCGCATGTGTCGTGCGGTGACCAAGCGCAACCATGGCCAGGCTGTCGCCCACCAGGATTACGTCAACCCCAGCTCTGTCAACAATTTGGGCAGTTGAATAATCGTAAGCGGTGAGGCAAACGATCTTGCGTCCTTCACCCTTGTACTTCATAAGGGTGTGTGTGGAGACTTGTTTGGCTGAACCCTGCGTGTGTTTAGACATGGCTTGTTTCCTTGTGGGCCTAATGATAACCGAAAATGTATTCGGCACTGTAAGCCATTTTTAATGGAAGCAAAGGAGTGAGAGAAAAGAGACCTGGAGGGGCAGAAGGAATCGGCCGAAAAGCTCAGTAGCCTCGTTTCTTCAACTGAATCTCGCGCTCGCGCTGCCTGACGTTGTCTTGCTGGATGCTGACGATGTGACGCGGATCGTATGGGTATTTGCCGTCGATTTCGTGAAAACGCTGATACATCATCCCTGCATCGCTAGCCAGTCCCATCTTTTCGAGGATGACGCCGAGATTGAAGAGGGCTGCTCCGAACTGCGGTCTGAGCAACTGCGCCTGCTGGTATTTAGTCATGGCACCGCTCAAATCACCGGAGATTTCTGAGATTTCACCAAGATGCTGCACTGCCTCATAGCATTCGGGATACATTTCCAGAATTCGCCCGAAGGTTTTCTTGGCGCTTTCATAATCGCCGCCTTCGATTTCGAAGACGCCCTTTTTCACCAGAGCCTGCACTTCAGCCATATCAAAGAGCGGTTGCTTCTTGCGTGCGCCGCTGCGCAGGGACCTCTCCAGGGCTTGAATCCTCTTAAGAGTATTGACGCGGTCGACGCTGTTTTGCATCGCTGCAGCTTCCTTGAACGTGTCGACTGCCTCTATGCCCAGCCCTTTTACTTCGCAGCAAGCCGCTTTGTAATACTTCAATTTGTCCAATTCGATGGCAGGATACTTTTTAGACTCTGCATAAACAGGTGTGATTTTCTCGGCTTCCCGCATGGCCAGCAAACAGCGGTCAACGTCGCCACGGTAGTATCGCACCCTGGCAAATTCATAATTGGCAGCGGCAAATTTCGCATCGCACTGTAAAGCCTTTCGATACTCGGCTTCCGCTTGATCGAACTGCGAATTTCCGGAATAAACATTGCCCAGGTAATAGTGAATCATGGGATTTTGCGGTATCAGTCTTTCCGCTTCCTGCAGCCTTTCCAGTGATTCTGAAATGTCGCAAAGCCCGGATGAATACTTCTGATACATAGCCAGACCGAGGTCCTGGTAGGCATCGAAATAGTTTGGATTGCATCTTATGGCGTCATGAAATTGTTCGATCGCATTATCCAGATCGCCTTTATCTCTGAGCATCTCGCCCAGGTGGTAATGCGCGTCAGGATACTTGGGATTGGTTTTGATGCAATTTTCAAATTCTTTTTCAGCATCTTGCGTCTTGCCTGTTTTTCTCAAAAACATGCCGTAATTGTTTCTGCATTCCACATAGTTGTAATCCAGGGTCAAGGCTGAACCGAACCACAAGTTGGCGTTGTAGGCGTCGCCTGCTTCGGCATAGGCAAGCGCCAGCATGTGGCAGACTTTCTTGTTGGACGGATCATCGTTTTGCGCCAATTTCATGTAATTGACAGCGGCAACGTAATCGCCGATTTGAAAAGCTTGCAGACCCTTGTTGTAATTTGACGAAGCGCGCCCTCTATTGACGCCCGGCGAATCCGGGTTCATATACTCGCGCTGCGCAAAAGTTTGATTCGTGAAAGTCAGAGCCGAGAAAACCGTCAAAGCGGCAACTACAAAAGCTCGCCTTTTTGAACTGCTGAACCTTCTAATTTGGTTGAACATAACGCGCCGAATGATTTAACTCCATGTCCGAAGCCAAATCACATATTAACCGAAATGTCTTTTGCACGCCTTCTGCACGCCGATTCCGTCAGACTGGTGCTGATAAATCTAACTTGCCATGGAGGTATCGAGTATCCGGTATCGAGTATCCGGTATCGAGTATCCGGTATCGAATATCCGGTATCGAGTATCCGGTATCGAATATCAGGTATCGAATATCAGGTATCGAAAATTAGTTGTCGAGCCGGGCGACGCATGGCGACGCCCCTACAAAACGGACGACATTGCAGCTTAGCGACCTTGCTGTTGTTGCAGAAGTGCCTGGCGCTGCTGTTCGGCTGCCATGAGCTCAGCATTATTCATACGGGTTCTCATTCTTTGAGACAAGTTCATATCGCCGTCAGGCAATGAGGCTGTTCCGACGCCGGCCACTATTGGTGTGGCGTTGCGTTGTGCCCACCACCGCATTTCGTTTTGGCGGCCGACCAGATTGATGGCGCCTGTTTGGAAATTGTTGCGCAGCGTGGAAACGCGGTCCTTGATGGACGGCAGAAGTGGGGTTGGTCCCTTGCTGTCGAACAAAACGCGAACGTGCGGATCGCCTGTTTCCAGGTAGAGCTGGCGCATGTGATCGGAGTAGGCAGCGACTGTCTCGTGGGCTTTTGTAGGGTCCATGCCGCGCTGAATCAATTTCAATTCTGCAGGCAAGCCCGATCCGAATACTTGTGTAATCGTGTAGTCGTTGGTGAATTGCCTTGGATCGCCAACGATGTCCTTGACGGATTTTCCCGACATGATGGCGTCTGCCATCGATGAGCCGAGGGCTTCCATCTTTGCGTAATTGGATTTGAGCGGAGGCAAAATGGCGGCGAATGTTTTTCCTTCCAGCACCGTGAGTGGTGTTTCCATCTGCGCGGTAACCAGTTCGCTGATTACGTTGTCCATCGTGTCGCGGTCAATGACGACCTTTTGACCCGGCTTGTCGAGGTTGTACAGTTCGTAGTTGCCCTTTGTAGATCCTTCACGCGACAAGCGCAGAAGTGACTTGGCTTGCGCTTCCAGAACCGGATCGCCTTTGCCCAGATATTCGATTGTCTTGGCGCCGATTACCATTCTCAGTGCATCGATGGCGTGCACTTCGAAGCCCATCGGGTTGTCCGGAGTAGCCATCTTGCTGGGGCTGAAGACGTTGGAATTTTCCATTAAGCCGCCGTTGCGTCGTCCGCCCATCAGCAATCTTGCCAATGCTACCGGCATGTTGATGCCAGTCCAGGCAGTACCGATGATGTCCGATGTGTTTTCATCTCTGGTGGCGCGCAGGTATTCTTCGATTAAGCGACCATTGGTCCACTTCTCACCGTTGACCACGAGTTCTTTCGGAGTGCCGTCTTTGGCGATGATCGATGCTACTTCGTTGTATTTTGGTCCGAGCGCTTTCTCCACTGATTTAGTGAGAACGCCGCCTTCGCCTGATTTGTCCAGGAATTTTGCAATCAAGCCGTTCCAGTCATGTCCGATTTCGTGTCCGTAAACGCCGATTGATGTGGCGCGTTCGCCGAACATGTTGATCGGATATTTGACCAGGTCCGGTCCCCAGACTGTGACTTTGTCGCCGGTTACCGGATCTTCGGTAACGATGCGGCGCATCGTGTACGGTCCGGCATTTACGATCTTGCCGTCCGGTGTCTTCACCAGGTCGGAAGAAACAGCAAAAAGTGGCGGAGTCTTGCCTTGAAGAATGGTGAACGGATCTTTGATGCCTGCTTCCTTCATCGAGGTGACGAGGAAGGAGAAGAACTCATCGCCGACCAGGTTGAGCTGTCGGGCAAGAGCCTGTTGCGGACCCAATCCGCCGGCTTGGCTCTGAGTGGAGGCGTCGGCGTAGAAGCGGAAGAGGTCGTCAACTTGAGCGACGTCTTTCATTGTCTTCACTTCTTTTCCGAGTGCAAACATTGTCTTGGCGGGCGGGATGTGTTCCGCACCCAGTGGGGTTCTGTCAGCATTTGTCGTAACGGCGTTGTAGACCTGTCCTTCCATCTGGTTCTTATACGCAATTACAGTCGTGTCTTCCGGAGTGATCAAAGCGCGCTCGTCAGCGGTGACTTGAGCCATCTTTTGCAGTGCGGCGACATTCAGTTCGCCGTCTGCTTTCACTTGTCCTGGTGCGGTGTCGTGCGGTACTTGACCGGGCTTATGATGCGGTTCGACAACAGGCCCGACTTCCGGTTTCTTGAGTCCGGCAGTGGCATCGCCGCCATCGACGATCTTTGTCATCGCTTCGCTGGTTTGAAGGTATTGCTCTCTTGTTTCTCTCATGCCGGCAAGAGCGGCATCGAGTTTGGGGATTTTCAAATCCGGCACATCGGGAATCGGCTCATTAGCTTTTATTTGCTCTGGATTGAGACCCTTTTTGAGCAAAGACAATGTGCGATCGAAGCCGTGATACTCTCCGTCGGCGCCCTTGAGACCGTGGCGGTAGACCATGTGCGAGTCGACTGCTTCGATGTGCTGGCGTTGAGCTTGTTCCATGAGCGCTTTGACTTGCTCTGGTGGAATATTTGCCAGAGGATTTTTTGCAGCAGGCTCTTCGGCTTTCTTGAATTTCGATGCCCACGTGTCGATTTTTGCTGTGGTGCGATTGAGCAAATTGCCCACTCTTGATTCGTCGCTGGTCCAGAAGTGTTCCACTTTCTTGTCCCAGGCGGCAAATTTCGGTCCCAATTCTCTGGATTCGACTGCTTTGGCCAGGCGGCTTGCGTAGGTAGCAGCGGCTGCTTCACCTTCAGCGGCCGGAGCGGCTTTGCTGAATCTGCCAACGATGTTGTCAGCCAGTCCGCCCACTTTTTGTGCGGCGCCGACTGGATTTTCCATGAATTTGCCAGTCAATCTCTCAGCTTTGAGACCGATGTAACCGCCGGCTGCCATATCGAAGGCGAACATGCCCATGTGGTTGCCGAAATTGGTGGCTGCGTGATTGAGTTCTTGGCGGTTGTTGGCTGCTGATGCTTCGTGAGCGCCGACCGATAGTGCTTTGACGCCGTCGATCAAGAACATGCCGCCCATAACTGTTGCTACAGCAGCGCGTCCTGCGCCGGTCTTGGGCAGGAACGTGCGCATGGCTACACCGATGGAGCCTGCAAATAGTGCTTTTCCGGCTGCTTCGCCGGGATTATTCCAGTAGTGCCCGAGTGTGTTGACTACTCCCTCCGGCGTTCTCAGTAAACCTTTCCCGTATACGGTGCCGTAGCGCTCGATGGCGCCGATATCTTCTTTTGGTCCGTCTGAAGCGCCCTGGGGAAGTGCCCCTTGCAACATCTGTGACGACAGGCTCAGTTTTTCTCGCGCCTGGTTTGCGACCTGTTCGGCTTGATTCGCCGCACCGTTAATATCGTCGGTGGCGTTGACCAGCATTTGATCGCCTAACGTGTTGCCGCCCATTCAGGACCTCCAGCGTTTCCGTGTAACCCAGTGTTACGAGAGATTAAAGACATGCAAAATCGAGACACCGGGCATTAAAGTCCGGGCACTTGAGGGATTTGGTTGCGACTTCTCTGGGGTTAAACCAGGGGAGATCGGTCTTAATCTCAGATGCCGCCCCTTTCTTCCAGCTTGAGGGGGCAGCGACCTTTCACTCCTTAAGACTATCTCACCGGCCTACCGCGTGTATATTCGGGAAAATACGGTCCCTTGCGTAAGTTTCCCACGACAACATTAAAATCGCCGTCTGTCATAATTGTCTGCCGTGGCAAGGGTTTCGGCTGGATTAGGCGCAGTTGCCGGTTCTAGCCTTTCAATACCGATTTCGAGGCGAAAACGTGGAGAAAAAACCTCAGGGTTCTGGTGGATCTTTGAAAGGAAAAATTTCCAAAGAAGAACTAAAGGACAAGATTAGAGGAGTGATTCTTGCTGCTGCGTGCGGCAATTCGCTGGGTGGCAGCACTATAGGGCTCAATCATAAGGAAATCCTGGCGACCGCCGGGTCCAGTATGAGGGATTTCGTGCCTGGCCTGACTCGCAGCATGCTGCCCGACCATAAAGCCGGTGAGTGGCTTCCTGAATGTTTCCTGGCAATGGAACTGGCAGAGTCTCTGGCGACTAGCGGCGGTAAATTCAATAAAGTAGATTTGAAAGCGCGTTACGTGAATTTGCTTTCCGATAAAGATTTTTTGGACTCCGGACCGGGAGCACAATTGCTAAAAGGATTGCGTCGCATGGCCGACGGCGTCGCCCCACCTGATAAGAGCGTGGGCGCTCTGCACGTTTCTGCTGCCTCGCGCGCTTACCCGTGCGCCTGCCTTCCGGACAGCGATGAAGGAACCCGTGTAGCCGATACGG